>NZ_JBEPRQ010000005.1:0-362964 GCF_040548425.1 Bradyrhizobium sp. i1.15.2
TCGCCAGTTGGCAGGTCGCATCAATCGACTTGACCAATGGCCAACCTGTCAGTGATGTGTCCGAACAAGCGTCAGCTATGTCTCCGGTCTAAACAGAAGGCGGGCAATCCAGTATTCCAGTGACGGCACCGCGATACGGAGGAGCCGCGGCGTACTGGATACCCCGCTTTCGCGGGGTATGACGGCAGAGTTGGGGGATGCATTGTTGCCCATCGGGCAAAACGATGCCGAGAGAGTAGCGCCCACTCCGTATGCGGAGAGGGGCAACCCTAATATGAAATCTTCGGGGGCAGCTTTTTCGCCTTGGCGATGATGTCGCCGACCGACTTCTCCGAGGGCAGGATGCGGAGCAGCTTTTTCTTCTCGTTGGCGTCCCGCATGCTCTGGGCGAGCCTTGCCGGATTTCGGTAGGCGAGCTCGCGCACGGTGGTGACGCCGGCAGCGCGGACCAGGCCGACCTTGGCCCTGCCCATGCCGGGAATGCGCATGTAGTCGGAGACGTTGGCCCATTCCAGCAGCAACTGCTCGCTGATGCCGGTCTTGGCGGAGAGCGCCTTGCGGCCCTTTACGGTCGAGGCCGCCTCGAGCAGCGCATCGGTGGTGCGGATACCGTGCGCCTTCAACTTGTTGGCGGCAAAGGCCGACAGGCCCTCAATCTCGGAGATCGGATATGTCATGATACTCGATGTGAAATGCGCAGGCGTCAGGCGAACTGGCTGAGGCCCGGGGTCCCCGCGATGATCTTGCCCATCTGATCCGCTCCGATTTTGTCTCGGCCGAAGCGAAAAAGTTCACGGGCGACGTTCTGAATCTCGGACATGCCGAGTCCCATGCCCATCAGGCGCGTGCCGACCGCCATCAGGCCGCCGCCCATCAGCCGCGACAGTCCTCCGCCGCTGCGGGATGCCTCGATTGCCGCTTCTGCACCTGGAATCTGGTCGATGAGTACCTGGACGCTGTCGGAAGGACCCTCGTTGCGGAGGAAGCCCAGAATAATGCCGACGGTCTTTTCAGCGACAGCACTATCTATGCTGGCGTTTGTCGCCAGCCGCCCGATTAGCTCGTCCATATGGCCGCCCCTCAGCCGGTTCACATGCCGGAGTATTGCTTTCGAAAATGATCTTGAGCCGGTGTGATGTGAAATACAAGCGATGAACGCCACCAACGTTCCGATTCAGTCTCGAACGCGCGAGAAGTGTTGCAGCGATGCAAGAGCGGAGATGAAATCGGCAAAAAAATGCCGCGGTGCGAATGCGTCGTTCCTACTTTCGGCGGATGTCACCCGCATGTTTCCGACGATGTCGCATGCCCGAGCGCGTTGAATGGTTTCAATCAGCGCGCGATATGCGTTAAACTACGGAACTGGTGCATTCGAGTTTCGATATGCGAAACAGGGCAGAGAGATCAGGGAATAATGACCGCACAGGACAGCAAGCTCGGTGATACCGACGACAAGATCTTCGTCGGTAAAGGAAACGAGCAGGCATGGCTGACGTTGGCATTCGCCAATCGCCATGGCCTCGTCACGGGTGCAACCGGAACCGGCAAGACGGTCTCGCTGCAAGTGATGGCGGAAGGATTTGCGCGCGCCGGTGTTCCGGTCTTCGCGGCCGATATCAAGGGCGACCTCTCGGGCATCTCGGAGGTCGGCGAAGCCAAAGATTTCATCGTCAAGCGCGCCACCGAGATGGGACTGACGTTCGAGCCCGACCAGTTCTCGACGGTGTTCTGGGACGTGTTCGGCGAGCAGGGCCACCCGGTGCGGGCGACCGTCACTGAAATGGGCCCGCTGCTGCTCGCACGTATGCTCGACCTGAACGACGTGCAGGAAGGCGTGCTCAACGTCGCCTTCCGCGTCGCCGACGACAACGGGCTGACGCTGATCGACATGAAGGATCTGCGCGCGCTGCTCGATGCCATCGTGCCCGATGCCGGCAAGAAGGGGGCGGATGCCGAGGAGAGTCCGCTTGCCGAGATCAAGAAGGCGGCGCAGGGTTTTGGCAACGTCACCAAGGCCACGGTCGGCACCATCCAGCGCCAGCTTCTGGTGCTGGAGAACCAGGGCGCCACCAAATTCTTCGGCGAACCGGCGCTGACGCTGAAAGATTTCATGAAGACCGACCGCGACGGCCGCGGCATGGTCAACATCCTCGTCGCCGACAAGCTGCTGCAGAGCCCACGGCTTTACGCGACATTCCTGCTGTGGATGCTGTCGGAATTGTTCGAGGAGCTGCCCGAGGCCGGTGACCTGCCCAAGCCGAAGCTGGTCTTCTTCTTTGACGAGGCGCATCTGTTGTTCAACGACGCGCCTAAGGCGCTGATGGACAAGATCGAGCAGGTGGTGCGCCTGATCCGCTCCAAAGGCGTCGGCGTCTATTTCGTGACGCAAAACCCGGTCGACGTACCCGACCGCGTGCTCGGACAATTGGGCAACCGGGTGCAGCACGCGCTCCGCGCCTTCACTCCGCGCGACCAGAAGGCGGTCGCCGCCGCGGCCCAGACCTTCCGTCCCAACCCGAAGCTCGACACCGCCCAGGTGATCATGGAGCTCGGCAAGGGCGAGGCGCTGGTGTCCTTTCTCGAAGGCAACGGCACGCCGGCGATGGTCGAGCGGGTGATGATCCGGCCGCCATCGGCCCGGATCGGACCGATCACGTCCGAAGAGCGCAAGGCGATCATGGATGCAAGCCCGGTGAAGGGCAAATACGATACCGCCGTCGATGCAGAGTCCGCCTACGAGATGATCCAGAAGCGCATTGCCGGCACGGCTGCGACTGCGGATGCTTCGGCGGGCGGCGGAGGCGGCGGCATCCTCGGCCAGATCGGCTCGATCGTCGGCACCATCTTTGGCACCAACGTCAAGCGCGGCCGCCTGTCGACGGGCCAGGTCATCGCGCGCGACATGACCCGATCGGTCACCAATCAGGTGATCGGGGGGATGGCCGCCAATATCGGCAAGTCGGTCGCCGGCCAGCTTGGTGGCTCGATCGGCCGCACGCTGGTCCGCGGCGCGCTCGGCGGCTTGCTGCGCAGGTAGGCAGAAAGCCTCGTTTGAGGCAATTCCTCCGCAAACCCGCCGCTTGTGCGCGGTGGGTACAAATTCGGGTGATCAGGACTCTCCAAGCGTCCGTCGGTCTGCTAGGTGCTATGGCCCCTGACTGGACCACACCGTGACCTCACCTGAATCTTTCGTTCGACCCGGCACATTCCGAAGACTGTCGCTACGTGCGCCGCTCGACCTGCTCTTCCTGCTCTGCTGCTTCATCCTGGCTGCCGATGTCCTTGGTCCCGAGATCTTCGGGCACGGCAAAACCAAGGACTACGGCCTGTGGTACTGGGCCGGGCAGCAGGTCTTGAAGGGTGGGCCGCTCTATCCCGGCGACATCCACCAGTACTTCGAGTTCATCTACCCACCGCTGCCGGCGATCCTGCTGGCAGTCCCGAGCTGGTTCGGCAAGATCGCGCTCTACAGCGTGCTGTCGGTCCTGAATATTGCGGCGTGGTGGTACACCGGGATGCTCTCCAATGCCATGACCGGTTCGGGCCGCACGCCTGGCCCCTGGCTGGAGGCACTACCAGCTGCCGTGACCGTGACCTTCGTGTTTGACATGTTCGATCTTGGACAGCCGAACCTCGTCCTGCTGGCGATCATGCTCTACGGCTTCTGGAGCTTGCAGCATCAGCGCTCCTGGCTCGCAGGCTTCATGTTCGCGCTCGCCACCGCCATCAAGGTGTTTCCCATTGCGGTGCTGCCCTATCTGGTCTGGCGGCGAAAGTGGGGAGCCGCCGTCGCTACGGTCGCCTTCACCGGGATACTTCTCTACATCGTGCCGGCTCCCATTCGCGGCTTCGAGCGCAACGCCGCCGAGGTCAAGACCTGGTATCAGGGCATGGTCGGGTCGAGCTCGGAAAAAGGATTTGGCCAGCGCGACGAGCAGAACTGGTCGTGGGTGAACCAGTCACTCATTGCTGTCACGCACCGGCTGGTCCGGCCAATCAACTACAATCAGGAGGATCCCAACAAGCCGCCGCGCACGATGAATGTCATCGACGTCGATTACAGGACGGCGAACTGGATCGTGCTGGCGCTGTCGGCGTTGCTCGGACTCGGCTTCGTCGCGGTCATGCCAGGGCAAGCGCGGCGTACGGCGCGCTCGGACGCCGAGGAGCTCGGCATCCTGTTCTGCCTGATGACGGTGGCATCGCCGCTGGCGCGACAATACTATTTCATGTGGCTGTTCTTCCCGATGACGGTGCTGATGCATCGTGCCGCCTTCGACGAGCGGGCGAACGTACGCCTGGGAACCTGGCTCGCCCTTGGCGCCGCCGGCATCCTCATGCTGCTGGCGCTGCCGTGGTTTCCCAATGTCTTCCAGGCCTGGGGCAATAACCTCGTCGCCACGGCGATCCTCGCAGCTAGTCTCGCATGGCACATCCGGCATCCGCCGGTTGCGGCTGGCCCCGACGCCGCGGCAGCGCTAAAAGCCGATAGTTCTTGAGAAGACATCTTTGAGTCCCGACGTCTTGGGATTCGAACGCAGGGAATACGACCAATGGCAAATGCGCAGCTTCAATCCGTGCTCGACCACATCGACAAGGAGTTCGACAACAGCCTGGAGCGTCTGTTCTCGCTGTTGCGGATCAAGTCGATCTCCGCCGATCCGGCCTTCGCGGCCGATTGCAAGGCGGCGGCCGAGCATCTTGCCAGGGACATCGCGAGCCTCGGCGTTGCGACTGAAGTGAGGCCGACCGCCGGCCATCCCGCGGTCGTCGGCAAGAGCGTCGCGGGCGGCCGGCCGCATGTGCTGTTCTACGGCCACTATGATGTGCAGCCGGTCGATCCGCTCGAACTCTGGCACCGTCCGCCATTCGAGCCTGTTGTCACCGACCATGCCGACGGCCGCAAGATCATCGTGGCGCGCGGCGCCGAGGACGACAAGGGCCAGGTCATGACCTTCGTCGAGGCCTGCCGCGCCTGGAAGAAAGTGACGGGGTCACTGCCGATCGACGTCACGTTCCTGATCGAAGGCGAGGAAGAAGTCGGCTCGAAGAACTTCGTGCCCTTCATCGAAGCCAACAAGGACGAGTTTAGGGCGGACTACGTGCTGGTCTGCGACACCGGCATGTGGGACCGCAACACGCCGGCGATCACGACCTCGCTGCGCGGTCTGCTCTATGAGGAGCTCAAGATCACCGCCGCCAATCGCGACCTGCATTCCGGCGTGTTCGGCGGCAGCGCGATGAACCCGATCCGGGTGCTGACCAAAATTCTCGGCGGGCTGTTCGACGACGACAATCGCATCACCATTCCGGGCTTCTACGATGGGGTAAAGGACACGCCGCCGGACATTCTCGCGCAGTGGAAGAAGCTCGACTTCACGCCGGACACGTTCCTCAAGCCCGTTGGGCTATCGATACCGGCCGGCGAGAAGGGCAGGCTCCTGGTCGAGCAGGCTTCCACGCGTCCGACCTGCGACGTCAACGGCATCTGGGGCGGCTATATCGGCGAAGGCTCAAAGACGGTGATCCCGTCGCATGCATCGGCCAAGGTCTCGTTCCGGCTGGTCGAAGGGCAGGATCCGCAAAAGATCCGCAAGGCTTTCCGTGAGTACGTGACGGCGCGCATTCCGGGAGACTGCAAGGTCGAGTTCGGCGATCACTCTGCCGGGCCTGCGATTGCGCTCGACTGGAACATGAAGCCGCTCGCCGCGGCCAAAACCGCGCTGACCGAGGAATGGGGCAAGGAGACCGTGCTGATGGGCTCGGGCGCCTCGATCCCGATCGTCGCCGACTTCAAGCGCGCGCTGGGGTTGGATTCGCTGCTCGTCGGTTTCGGCCTCGACGACGACAACATCCACTCGCCGAACGAGAAGTACGACCTCCGCAGCTTCCAGAAAGGCATCCGTTCCTGGGCGCGCATCCTCGCGGCGCTGGCGGAGGTGAAGTAGGGCGCTCTTTATCCTCGTCGTTGTGAGTGCGTAGGGCGGGCAAAGGCGCAAAGCGCCGTGCCCACCATCTGTCCCGGATCGCGATCGGCAATGGTGGGCACGCTTCGCTTTGCCCACCCTACGAGACCTTACAAATAAAAACGCCGCCCGGAATTGGGCGGCGTTTCATTCCAAAAGGCGTAGAGGTTCGTTGAACGCTACCCTACACCAAATCTCGAAAATTTCAAGACCGGTAGCCCGGCAGCTCGCGGTCCAGCTTGCGCAGCAGTGGCGGCCACACCAGGTTGGTGGCGCGCAACTCGGCGCGGTCGCGGTTGGCGAGCAGCTCGGTATTCTTGTCGATCGCGACATCGTCGACCGGATAGACCGGCGTGCCCAGCGCGCGCGTACGTACCTGCATCGAGCAGGCGCGCTCAAGGTGATACATGCGCTCGAAGGCCGAAGCCACCGAACGGCCGACCGTCATCGTGCCGTGGTTGCGCAGCAGCATGTGGTTGTGGTCGCCGAGGTCCTTCTGCAGCCGCGGCCGTTCGTCGTGGTCGAGCGCGATGCCTTCGTAGTCGTGATAGGCGAGGTCGTGGGTGACGAGCTGGGCGGTCTGGTTCAGCGGCAGCAGGCCTTCGGCGCTGCTCGATACCGCGGTGCCGTCGAGGGTGTGGAGATGCAGCACGCACATGGCGTCCTCGCGCACCTCGTGGATCGCCGAGTGGATGGTGAAGCCGGCGGGGTTGATGCTGTACTCGCTCTCGGAGAGCTGGTTGCCGTGCAGATCGACCTTGACCAGGCTCGACGCCGTGATCTCGTCGAACATCAGCCCGTAGGGGTTGATGAGGAAATGATGGTCAGGGCCGGGCACGCGCGCGGAGATATGGGTGTCGACCAAATCGTCCCAGCCGTAGAGCGAGACGAGACGATAGCATGCGGCGAGATTGATCCGTTGCTGCCACTCGGCCTCCGTCATGTTCGACGGCACTTCCTTCAGGCGCGCTTCCGCTGGCGACATGGTTGATCTCTCCGAACATCGTTGTTGCGGGGAGGGAGCGTAGTCCTGCCGCGAGCTGCCAGCAAGGCACGCAAAGCGCGGCAGTCCAGCGTAGCCCGCATGAGCGAAGCGACATGCGGGGCTGCCTGATAGGCCCCGGATGTCGTTGCGCTCATCCGGGCTACGGTCCGGAGGAATTTATTACGGCGCCGGGATCGAGAGCAGGCTCGAAATGCTGCTGCCGCGGATGTCGTAGACGCGGGCGAATACCACGTCGTCGCGCTTGATCTCGACCAGCACGGGCGCGGTGAGGCCCTTGCAGTAGAACTCGCCGAGCGTCATGGCGAAATCGGCGGCATTGGAATCCCAGCCGATGGTGAAGTCGGGCCCGAGCGCGACCTGGGCGGGGCGCTGCGGACCGCACACCGCGACCTTCCATTTGCGGTTTCGCGGCGGCACTTCCTGGCGTTCGACCAGCTGCTCGCGCAATTCGTCCGAGGCCTGCTTCAGCGCCAGACCCCAATAATCCAGCATGAAGCGGTCGTCGGCGCCGCGCACGGTGCCGGCGATGTGGTTGAAGTGGGTGTATTGATAGGGATGCAGGCGGATCATCTCGGCGAGCGAGAGCGCCAAGCCAAAGCAGAAGGTGGCGAGCACGACCGGCTGCCAGGTGCGGTGATTGGCGCGCAGGCGCTCCATGGCCCAGCCAAAGGCAACGCCGCCGAGCACCGCCATCGGCGGGATCACGAAGACGAAATGGCGGATGCCGTTGTACAGCGCCGGCCGCTTCACCATTGCGATCGCCAGCGGCAGCGTCGCGGCGAGCGTGAGCATCAGGAGAATGGCCTTGCGGCGGGCGGGAACCTCGCGGCGCGGCAGCAGTGCGAAGGTGCCGATCACGGCGCCGAACATCAGCACCAGCATCACCTCGGGCAACTGAAGCGCGAACAGCGTCGGCAGATAGGACCAGGGCATGTCGGGCACGGAAACGATCGCGCCGTCGAACATCTCCTTCCAGGGTTTCTCGAAGAAGTGCGAGAAGTAGGTCAGCGCCTCGAAGGGATTGCCGGGCTCCATGATCGACCACGGCCAGATCAGCCCCATCACGATGTAGCCGAGCACGAGGCCGGGCAACAGCACGTAGACGACATAAGCGAAGCGTCGGACCGATTCACGCAGGCCCTCGGTGCGCAGTTCCTCCAGGAACAGCGGCATGAAGCCGATCACGGCATAGACCAGCGCAAGGCCGCCGAGGATGCGGGTGCCGAGCGAGAGGCCGGCGCCAAGGCCGACGATCAGGATCGTGCGCGGCGACGGCTGCGGATATTCCTCGGCAAGGCGGACGAGGCCCAGCATCAGGATGATCATGGCCACCGCGAAGGGCGCATCCTTCGGGTTCATGAACATGTGGCCGTAGAAGATCGGGCAGAGCGCGAGCAGCAAGAGTGAGGCAAGTCCCGCAAGGGGACCACCGACACGGCGGCCAAGCCGCCACGTCACCGCAAGTCCGATCACGCCGACTACGGCGCCGAGCAGCCGGCGCGTCTCGAACAGCTCGAGCGGAATCACCTTGTGCAGGAGGGCCGCGACCATGTCGAAGCCGCCGCCATACATGTAGAGGTTGGCAAAGGAGAGGGCCGCGGTGTCCTTGAAACCGGAACCGAACATGCGCAGCAGCAGATCGGCGTATTCGGCGTGGGTGTAGTCGTCCCAGCCGAGCCCGTAGTCGCGGAAGGTCAAGCCTGCAATGACGGCGACCGCAGCCAGCACCAGCATGGCGAGATCGTCGCAAGTCCGTTCAACCGAGCGCCGCAGGGGCGTGTCGATCGCCGAAGTCGTGATGGATGTCATGGCTATTGGTGACCCGGAATCCCCTCTTGGCCCTGCTGGTGCGCGCGGGCCTGCTCCCCGGAATCCCTATAGCGCAGTTCCATTAGCAAGTAATTGGGCATTATGGCTAATTCCTGATGCGACGCAGCAAATCCGGCCAAACTTGAGAGCGGCCTAAAGTAGCGAGCCGTAGCTGAAGGGAATGTGAATAAGTCCCTGATTTCCTTTCCTTAAGGAACGCAGGTTATAATTCGACGTTGGCGTGGAACACCGGATGACGGTATCGTGGCGTGACGAGGGTCGCGTGTGGCTGCGCGGCCAGGGGTGAGTTCGATGGCGTTGGCATTGTTGATCGCGGGGATTTTCGCCGTTTTGGCGGGCCTCCTTGCGATCCTGTTCGGCTTCACCGTCAGGGAATTCAGTCTCGGCAGTACCCTCCTAATCGCCGGTACCATCGGCGTCTGCTCCGGAATGTTACTGGCCGGCCTCTACGTCGTGGTCGCGGAATTGAAGGGCATGGCCCGCCGGCTGGCTGGATCCATCGCACCGTCCGACGTTCGGGTCAGGCCCGTGCTGCCGGGTCTCGGGATGGCTGGAACGCCTGGCCCCGCGCCTGAGCCGGGCGCAGAGAAGATCGAGCCGGCGCCGCCATTGCCGGCCGCAGGACCGCCGCCCTGGCAGAACGAAGCAGCCGCGCGCGAGCGTCCGCGCGCCGAGCCTCCGCCACCGCCGGAAGCTCCGAGCCCGCCTGAGGTTCCGGAACCGCCGCGCCGCCGCAACCTGATGTTCGCATCGACCTCCCGCAAGGAGCGCGAGCGCGCGGAGGCGAAGACCGGCGAGGTGCTGCCGCATGCCGAGCTGTCGGCGGATACTGCCTCCCCGGAGACGCCGCCTGCGAGCTTTGACGACGCCTGGCCAAAGCCGGACCGTATGAGGCCTGCCGAGGCGCCGGCCGCCTCGCGGCGTCCGTCACCGCGCTCGCCGTCGACCTTCGCGGAGACTGCTCCGCCGCCCGCACCGGAGCCGGCGGCCGCGGCCGAACAGGCGCCCGTGACCGTGCTCAAATCCGGCATCGTCGACGGCATGGCCTATTCGCTCTACTCCGATGGCTCGATCGAAGCCCAGATGCCGGAAGGGATGATGCGCTTTGCCTCGATCGACGAGCTGCGCTCCCACCTCGACCAGCGTGGGGCTTGAGAGAGCTGGCGCAGGCAAGTAAAGCGCTGGCGTTCTTGTTGCTTCGTCAGTAAATCAGCCCATATTCCTCAGTCATTCCATTCAGTCGAACGTATTGTTGACACGGAATACTCTGACGTCGTCTCTCCCGTGAGACGCAAGGTGGAGAAAGGCGGGGCCGATGTCGGATGCCGGGGCTAAGAATTTCATTGAGCTGACGGCGGGCATCGTGTCGGCCTATCTCAGCAACAACCCGACGCCTGCAACTGAGATTCCGAACCTGATCAGCCAGGTGCATGGCGCGCTTGTGCGCGTTTCATCGGGTCGCACCGAGACGGTGCCGCTCGAGCCCGCGAAGCCGGCGGTCTCGCTGAAGAAGTCGATCGCGCCTGATTATCTGGTCTGTCTGGAAGACGGCAAGCGCTTCAAGTCGCTGAAGCGCCATCTGCACACCCGGTACAACATGACGCCGGAGCAATATCGCGAGAAATGGGGCCTGCCGGCCGACTATCCCATGGTCGCGCCGAACTATGCAGTGGCCCGCTCACAGCTTGCGAAGCAGATGGGACTGGGACAGCAGCAGCGCAAGCGGAAGTAGGATTTCTACGACGCTTCCGCGAGCGCTTCTTTCGCGTCGGTCTTGATGCGCTCGACCATCGAGCGCAGGCCGTTGGAACGCTGCGGCGTCAGATGGTCGCGAAAACCGAACTCGTCGAATACGGCAATGGCGTCGGTCGCAAGAATCTCCTGAGGCGTGCGGCCGGAGTAAAGCGACAGCACGATCGCGACCAGCCCGCGCACGATGTGGGCGTCACTGTCGCCGCGATATGTCAGGACCGGCGGCCCGCCATCGCGACGATCGATCAGCTTCTGAAGCCAGACCTGGCTGACGCAGCCATTCACCTTGTTCTCGGCCGAATGCTCGGCCTCGGACATCGGTTCCAGGGTGCGGCCGAGCTCGATGACGTACCGATAGCGGTCGTCCCATTCGTCCAGAATCTCGAAATTATCCCTGATTTCGTCGATCGTCGTCATGCTGGCCCAAGTTCCCGTTCAGGCCAATATAGGGACGCAAAGCGCCGAAATCGATAGGGTTTGGGCGCTAATTCGCCGTCGCGGGCGCCGGGCCGCGCCATTCCAGCGCGAGGTCGTCCTGGGACAGGGTGTCGCGCGGCGCCTCGCTGGTTGCGGTATCGCCTTCGCCGGCCAGCGCGATCGAGCCGGTGTGGTCGGGGGTCTTCTTGTCGGGCTTCTCGAGCTGCTCTTTCTTGTCGTTGATGATCTGGTAGATCTTCTTCGCGCCGTCCTGCGCGCGCTGGCCGATGATGGTCGCGGCCTGTCCGCCGACCTCGCACGCCGCCGGCTGGCGCTTGCAGAACTGGGTCATGTCGGAAACAGCCGCGGTCGCAGCCTGCACCGCGTCGGCAGCGCCGATCTGCGGCAGCTTGTCCGATTCGGGCGTCTTGTCTCGCGGCAGGAGCACCAGCACCAGCCCGAGCCAGAATGTGATGCGAAGCAGAAAGCGCATCTTGCGACCTGTATGTTAGATCCCGCCGCGGCGATCTCCACGGATGTCGGGCCTAGCAACTCTCGATAAATCGCAAGTGATTGCCTTCCGCTTAATTCGCGGAAAATTGACTCAAGAATCTTTGCAATCGACCGTGTCGTAAATTTTCGATTGACGACCACGCCCGTGATTCTGCCGCCACGCCCGTCCACCATTTCGAAACCATGCGGATCACGGTGAAACCCTGTGTTCACCATCCCCGCTGATGACGTCGTCAAATCGTCTAAAAAGCCCTGCGATGACGCGGTGTCTGGCGGCGCGCCGCGCTGCCTTAGTGTTCGTTTAAGGTCGCTCTGACACGGTGGCTCAACGATAAGGAGGCGTTCCGGCGCGTCTTCCCGACGAATGAGCCGAAGCGCGAGACCCGTGACAGTTTTGAGTATCATCCGCGATTGTCTCGATGCGCTGCTGCATCCCTCCGCGCGTTACGACGCGCTGACGCGAGCGCGCCATCGTGCCTTCATGGCCCCGCGGCTGCTCGGCAGCCTGGCCGCCTTTGCCGCATTCCCGGTCTATCTCGCCATGCGCGGCGCGCCGAGCGCGATCGAGGTCGCGGCCTTCGCCTGGCTGATTGCGCCGATCCTGTTGTCCTGGTTCCTGTCGCGCACCGGCCGTTACGAAGGCGCGCATGTGCTGTCGTCGCTGGCGCTGTCGGGCCTGATCATGGCGGTGGCGGTGACGACCGGCGGCATCGAATCGTTCGCCGCGATCTGGCTGGTCGTGGTTCCCCTCGAAGCTGCGCTGTCGGCCTCGCGCCGCGTCGCGGCCTTTGCCTCGCTGCTGGCGCTGTCCTGCGCCGGCATTCTCATCCTCGTCAGCCAGCTCGGCTGGCTGTCGATTGGCGACACCAGCGCTGCGGAACGCGGCGTGCTGATGGCGTTCGGCGTCGCCTCGGCGACGCTCTATGCGGCAGGTCTGGCCTTCGGTGCGGAATCGCTCGCGCGCACCAGCGTTGCGCTGCTGTCGCGTGAGGAAGAGCGTTACCGTCTCCTGGCGCGGAATATGAGCGACGTCATCTCGCGGCATCAGCGCAACGGCGCGGTGCAGTTCATTTCACCGGCGGTGGAAGCCATGCTCGGTGTGCCCGTCGCGCAACTGCTCGGCCACGGCCTGTTCGATCGCGTCCATGTCGCCGATCGCCCGGCGTATCTGACGGCGCTGTCCGATGCCGCGCGCGGCGAGGTGCGCAGCGTCGAGTTCCGGTTGCGCCGGGAGCGTGCCGGCTCGGAGCGCGGCCAGGTTGATTTCATCTGGGTCGAGATGCGCTGCCGCCCGCTCGATCAGGATATGGGCCGTGATACCACGCGCGAGGCCGATGTTGTCGCCGTGATGCGCGATGTCACCGACCGCAAGCTCGGAGAGCAGGCGTTCGATCAGGCGCGCAGCGCTGCAGAGGCGGCCGACGCCGCCAAGACGCGCTTCCTTGCCACCATGAGCCATGAGCTGCGCACGCCGCTCAACGCCATCATCGGCTTCTCCGAGATGATCACGCAGGAGCAGACCTTGATGCTGGGCGCAGCCCAGCGGAGGGAATACGCCCAGCTCATCAACGATTCCGGCAAGCATCTGCTCTCGGTCGTCAACGGCATCCTGGACATGTCCAAGATGGAATCGGGTAATTTCGAGATGGCGTCGGAACCGTTCGCGCCGCGTGCATCATTGATGCACTGCTGCAATCTGCTGGCGCTGAAGGCGCGGGAGAACGGCGTCGATCTCGTCACCGATGCGCCGCAGGACCTGCCTGTGATGACCGGCGATCCGCGCGCTTTCAAGCAGATCGTGCTCAACCTCGTCGCCAACGCCGTCAAGTTCACCGAGCGCGGCGGTCAGGTCACTGTAACAGCGGCGGTCTCGGGCTCGCAGCTTGCGCTACGCGTCAGCGACACCGGAATCGGCATCGCACCTGACGATCTCAAGCGCATCGGCGCGCCATTCTTCCAGGCCGGAAAAACCTATCAGCGTCGTCACGAAGGCACCGGCCTCGGACTTTCGATCGTCAAGAGCCTGGTGGCGTTGCATCTCGGCGAATTGACGGTACAAAGCAGGCTCGGCGAGGGAACTGCCGTCACCGTCAAGCTGCCGCTCGTCTACACGCCGCAGGCCAAAACTTCTGATACCAAGATTTCTGAGGCCAAGATGTCCGACAGCAAGGCGAGCGAGAGCAAGATCGCGACCTTGACGCCGGTGCTGCGCCAGGAACTTCAGCACCAGGAACTGCAGGACCATCCTCACGACCAAGTTCAGGACCAACCCGCTCTGGTGAAGAAAAGTGCCTAAGAAGTCTGCCAAGGACCAAGCCGCGCCGCGCCGCCGTGGCGCCAAGGTCGCAGTCATCGATGTCGAGACCGAGCGCAATCTCGTGCTGCGCGTGCTGCTGCATAGCCCCAAGGATACGCTCGCCGGTTTCGTCGCCGTGGCCGCTATCGGCGCGATCGTTGCCAACGCGCTGTTCCTCCAGACCGGGCGGCATCCGGCGCCGATGTTCGGCACCGTGATCAATCTTCCCGCGCCCTCGTCCCTGCCGCTGTCGAACCCCTTGCCCCGTTCGCGTCCGGTCGGGGCCGATACCTCGCCGCTCGAGCCGAGAGCGACGGAGTTTCGTGCCGAGCCCAGACCTGCCGAGCCCAGACCTGCGGACAAGCCGCCGGAGAGGCCTGTCGAGGCGACCGCATCGACGCCGCGCTCAGGCGATCCCATGACCAATCTGGTCAAGCAAACGATTTCGGCGCCGCCCTCCGTTGCGCGTCCGCCGGCGCCGATCCCCGTGCAGCAGAGCGCGGCGGCGCGGCGCATCGCCGGCGTGCAGCGCGCGCTGTCCGAATATGGCTACGGGAACTTGAAGATCACGGGCGCGATGGGTGGCGAGACCCAGTCCGCGATCCAGAAATTCGAGCGCGAGCACAAGATGCAGGTCACCGGCCAGCTGTCCGACCGCCTGCTCCGCGAGCTCGGCGCCGCGATCGGCCACCCCGTCGAATAGTCGTTGCTGTTGTGCGAAGGCTGGTGCTGATTGCAGCGCTGTCCTATCGTGGCCACCATGCGTTTGAAATCGAACATCTGGGTCTCAGCCTATCTGCGCCGGTGCCAGACCGAGGGCGTGTACGGCGCGGTGCGTCGTCGCGGTGCGGAGGAGGCGGGTGCGGTGTTCGTGAAGATCTCGCTGCTTGACGGCAATGCGATGCTCTATGTGCCGGCGCCGCAGACCTCTTATGACGACGGCCGGCCGGTCGATCGCTTCTTCGTGCCGTTTGCGCCGCAGCCGATGCCGGAGCCCGCGGTGGAGGAGCGCCTGACCAAAGAGATCCGCTTCGATTCCGACATCTGGATCGTCGAGACCGAAGACCGCGCCGGGCGGCATTTCCTCGAATTGGCGAAGACCTAACGATCCGATCCGTCAGTCCCCGTCCGCACCGCGGGCGCGGAGCCGGGCTGCACGCCCGGGCGTGTCTGGCTTGCGCCCGCACGCGCGCGCTGGCGCTCGCTGTCATGCAGCGACGGCTGGTACTTTGCGCGGGTGACGGCGAGCGTCGAGCCGCGCCAGGCGGCCAGCATCACCAGCGCCGCGCGGTCGCTGAGGCGATCGTAAAGACGCGACAGCCGGTACACGTCGGTCACGGAGTTGCCGATCTCCGGCTTGAAGAACAGCAGGATGCGCTGGAACACCGGGCTCGGCATGTCGAGCGCGCGCGCGGCGACCGCGAGCGCTTCGCCGCTTGCATCGTCGACGATCTGGGCTGCGACGCGCGAGGGCAGGATCAGGCTGTCGCCGAGCTCGAAGGCGAAATTCTCGACATCGCCCGCGATCGCCGCCATCTCGAGGATCTGGATTGCGCGCTTGGCGCGCACGGTCGGAATCCGCGGCGCGGCCTTCAGCGGGGTCTCCGCCAGATTGTGCAGGATCAGCGCGCGCTCGGAGGCGCCGGCGCGGAAGAACATGTCGTAGATATCGGCCGCGTCCTTTGGCTGCATCGCCATGTTCGAGGCCATGCGCAGCTCGGCGTCGGTTGGCGTGCGAACCGGCAAGGGGGCAGGAGGGGGGGCAGAGGCGGGCGCCTGGATTTCGCGCGCGAGCGGAACCCTGCGGCCCTCCTGCGCGGCTGACAGTCCGAGCTTCTGCATGATCGGGGCGGGCGTCGACGGATAGATCGCAAGCCGGGCCTTGACCGCTGCGCGCGTCGCGTCGTCGACCTGGTCGATCAGTCGTGTGGCGAGCTCGACGAACTGGCGCTGCTCGTCGTCGCTATGGGTGCTCGACTGGACATAGAGGTCGGTCAGCACGCGCAGCAGTGTCGGACGAACATCGACGCCTTCGCGACGGGAGAGGGTCATCAGCCCGTCGAATCCTGGAAACAACGACTTGGTCATGGAGAGATACGCGACCTGGAAGAGATACTCGCCGCCAGCCTATCGCGGGCTCCTTTAAAGGCTCGTTAAGGAAAACGAGGCGTGAAGCCGAACGCTTGCTTTGAAGCGTTCTCGTGCCGCAACGGGACGGCGGGTCGCGCCCGTGCGGTTACGGTCCCGCCGGCACGTTTACACCCCGTTAACCATGAACTGATCTTAATGAATGCATGTTGCAGAGGCGCGCCGGGTCGCGCGGCAATTGAAGAGAGCTGATATGGGGACCATCATCGAATTTCCGGCCGGTCGCCGGGTGAGCGCGTCGGGGGACGTGGCTCCGCGCGCGGACATGGGCACGATTTTGATCCTTCCCGTGATCCGCATCGAGCGCGAGAGCGACGAGCCAAGCGGCGATCACGGGCCGGAGCAGGGCACAGCGCCGGGGCGCCGTCGTCGTCGCCGTTAGCCTTCGGCCTTTGCAATGCCGGAGAACCTCCGCCAGATCCGGCCCGTCGTAACGGCCATCATGCTCGCACTGCTGGGTGCGACGCTTGCCGCCTGTAGCGGCGGCGATTTCGGCCGCACCCGCGCCGACATGCGCAGCGACGACATGCATCGCTGGCTGGGCGCGGAAGTCACCTCCAGCGTTGGCCTGAAGCCATCCCAATTCCAGCTCACCGACGAGGAGCGCCAGCTTCGCGACCTCGCCTATCCCCTGATAGAGCCGCCATTGTCGCGGCCCGCCTGGAAGAGCGTGTTCGGCGACTACAAGGCGCTGCCCTCGCCCTGGCGGCAAAAGATCGTGTTCGACCGCACCATGTACGGTCGCACGCTGATCGACGAGCCGCACCGTTCGCATTCTTCGCGCTATACGCAGCTGATGGAGGACGTGCGCAACGACATCACCCGCTTCGAGCCGTTCTTCGCCTCCGCGATCCGCGTCATCGACCTCGACAAGAAGCGCAATGCCAGCATGGCGCGTGTCTCTTCCCTCTCGCCGCAGGAGAAAGAGGACGCGATCGAGCGCATGCAGGAGAATTCGCTGATCATCCAGTGGGTGCAGCAGTGCCTCGAGCAGCGCGTCTCGTCCTATCGCTGGGGTCTGGAGCGGCTGGTGATCCAGGCGCCCGACGGCATGGCCGCCGATGCCGACCGCCTCATCGGCGAGCTCGCCGCCCAGACCGCCAACCCGCCGGTCGCGGCCCAGCCGCCCTACGGCCGCGCGGTCGTCTCCAAGGGCTGATCGTTTCAAGGGTTGATCATTTTACGGCAGTGCGCCGGCGCTTGATTGCGTCGGTCTAGCGCGCTGCTTCAGCAGGTTTCCGACAAAATCCTTCAGCGCATCGTGCGCCCGTCAGCGCTGTCCGTCGTGCACGGAGATCGCGGAAGCCGCGAGGCCCCCGATGCGCGCGTGAGGCCGGCCGCCGGTGGCCATCACGAGCCCGAAGGCGATCTCGTCGCGCCGTGGTGAATCCCACAGCGTCATCTCCGCGGTGCCGAAATGGCTGCGGACATAGGCGGCGTGAATGTGCCCGAGCGGAACCATGAGCCGCGTGCCCGGACCGCCGATGGTCTTCGCCGCCGGAACGATCGCCTTGGGCTGACCGAGCACCTCGCGCATGCCCTGGCCGCCGGCCTCGTGCCAGACCGCACCGTGCTCGAGCTCGCCGTCCTCGCCGATGATGATGCCCTTGCCATAGGCTTCGATCTGCGCGGCACCGCCGAGCTGCGCGATCAGCCGTGTTGCGAGTTCTCGCCCGAGCTCGCGCAAGGATGCCTGAAACGGCATCAGGTCGGGTTCGAAGCGGCCCGCGAAGGGATTGCGGATGACCGCAATGGCCGTCCCGACCAGCAGCGGCATCTCCAGCCGGGGACCGCGTTCGTGCCAGATGGTCTCGACGCTGAGCGCGGTCTTGCGGATGTCATGGGACATGTCTTGAACCACCTCTTGGGAGGACATGCGCTGGCTCTATGCTTCATCGACGACGGGATTGCGCAGCACGCCGATGTTCTCGACCTCGACCTCGACCACGTCGCCGGGCTTGAGGAAGACCGGCGGCTTGCGGGTGAAGCCGACGCCGGCCGGCGTGCCGGTGGCAATGACGTCGCCGGGGACGAGGTCGAAGATGGTCGAGCTGTACTCGATCAGCCGCGGGATCGAGAAGATCAGCATCGAGGTGTCGGAGGATTGCACCACCGCACCGTTGACGCGCGTCTCGAGCTTCAATTTGGTGGGATCGCCGATCTCGTCCGGCGTGACCAGCCAGGGACCGAACGGGCCGGTGCCGACGAAGTTCTTGCCGGAGGCGATCTGCTGGGCGTGACGCTGCCAGTCACGCACGCTGACGTCGTTGTAGATCGAGTAGCCCGCCACGTGATCCCAGGCGTCGGCCTGGCTGATGTGACGGCCACCCTTGCCGATGACGACGGCCAGCTCGCCCTCCCAGTCGAAATTGTCCGAGACCTTTGGCCGGACTACCGGCGCGTTGTGCGCGACCTGGGAGCGCCAGACCCGGAGGAAGATCGGCGGAAACTCCGTGATCTCACGCTTCATCCCGAACGCCACGGCTTCATTGTGGTGGTCGAGATAATTGCGCACGGCGCAGACGATCTTCTCCGGACGCGGGATCACCGGCAGATATTTGACGTCACTGAGCGCCATCGTGGGCTTGTGCCCGGCGACGATGGCCTCGCGCCGCGCATAATCATCGCTGCCGAGGAAGTCCGCGAGAACAGGGTATTGGGGCAGGGCGCGGCCGAGATCCACGACGCCATTTTCGACAACGGCGCCCCAGCTTTCCCGATTTCCGTCCAGAAATGACAGTAGTTTCATGGTCCCGCCCCAAAGGTTGGCATTTTCGATCTTGCTCATTATTTTCGAAAATGTGGTGAAACGCAAGCCCACGGTGATAAAAAGCGTGCCGCCTATTCGGTGTCGAGCAGGTGCCCGGCGTAGGTCGCGACGTTGTCAGCCGTGGTGCGGATATGCGTCTCGATCAGCTGCACCGCGAGATCCGGATTGCGCGAGATCGCGGCCTGCATGATCGCCTGGTGCTCGCCGGCCTTGTCGCGCGGACGCGGCCGGAAATTGGCCGACAGATGCCGATAGCGCTCGGCGCGATCGAACAGATCGCCGCGAATGGCGAGGAGTGTCGCGGAGCCGCAGGCGGACACCAGGGCCTGGTGGAATTGGCGGTGGGCGATCTTCCATTCGGGATCGCGCAGCGGATGTTCGGGATCGCGCTGCTCGATTCGCTTCAATCTATGCAGTGTCGAGATGACGGCGATTTCCCAATCGTCGTCGCCCCGCTCGATCGCGCGGCGGATCAATTCCACCTCGATCAACACCCGCGCATCGGTGACCTCCACCAGATCCTGGCGGCTGACCGGCGCCACGCGAAACCCGCGCTGCTCCTGCGCGTCGACCAAGCCTTCGGCGGTAAGCGCCGTCAGTGCCTCGCGCAGCGTCGTGAAACTGACGCCGAATCGTTCGCGCAGGACGTCGAACCGTAGCGGTTCGCCCGGCGCCAGGCCGCAGGCAATGATCTCCTCGCGCAGCCGATGGGTGATGTCGGCGGCAACGGTCTTGCCGAATTCCTTGCGGGGGCGAATGGCGCTTTCGGACATGGTTTCTGTCATTGAATCGATGGCTCAACATGCCGCGCCAACGACCATCTTGCAATAATTTTCGTAAACGGTATGATTTTCGAAAATATGGCTTGGGAGGCGTGTGACATCATGAGAGCGGTGCTGGTGCGTCAGCCGGGTGGGCCGGATGCACTCGAACTGGTCGAGCTTCCGGTGCCTATGCCCGGACCCGGCCAGGTGCAGATCCGCGCCGAAGCATTCGGGGTGGGGCAGCCCGATGTGCTGATCCGGCGTGGCGTCTACAAATGGATGCCGCCGCTGCCGGCTAATCCCGGCAACGACGTCGCCGGCCGCATTGCCGCGCTCGGGTCTGGCGTCGAGGGGTTTGCGGTCGGCCAGAAGGTGCTGCTGAGCGCACGCGACCTGTCGCAGCGCGGCGGCTGCTACGCCGACTATGTGGTCGCGCCCGCCGACGCCATTCATGCGCTGCCCGACAATGTCGATCTGCAAGCGGCCGTGTGCCTGTCGAACTACCAGGTCGCCTACGCGCTGCTGCACGAGTGCCGCCATCCGCGCGCACCGGCGAGCGTGCTGGTGATCGGGGCGGCGGGTGGTGTCGGCACTGCGCTGGTGCAGCTCGCCAAGCTCGCGCAGATGAAAGTCATCGGCACGGTCTCCACCGAAGAGAAGGCCGCATTTGCGCGGGGCAACGGGGCCGATCATGTCATCTACTACCGCCGCGAAGACGTGGTGGCGCGGACCCGCGAGCTGACCAATGGCGAGGGCGTTGGCCTCGTGCTCGATCACGTCTGTGGGCCCGAGTTCACCGGCTATCTCGGCGCGCTCGGCAAATGGGGGACGCTGCTGTCGTACAACGCCTTCGCCGGATTGCCGGAGGAAAACCTGATGGCGGCGATGCGCGACCATCTCGACATCTGCCCGGCGATACGCTGCTTCTCATTCCACATCTACGACCACGATCGCGACGAGCGTCGCGCGCTCATGCGCAACGTGATCGACGCGCTGAGCCGCAATGCGATCAAGCCGGCGATCTCGGCGGTCCTGAAACTCGACGAGGTCAGGCAGGCCCACACGCTGCTCGAGCAGGGCTCGGCGCTCGGCAAGATCATCATGACGCCATGAGGGGGTGGATTGCACGATGACGACACAAGCACCCATTGCACGCTTCACCCGGCTGCGGCACGCGAGCTTTGCCTCGCCCGATCCCGAGCGGTTGCTCGACTATTACCGCGCCGTGATCGGTCTTGGCCTCGTCGGCCGCGACGGCAACCGCATCTTCCTCGCCAACGATGCCGAGCAGCTTTCGCTGGTGATCGAACCCGGCGACGCGGCGTTGACGAGCATCGCCTTCGAGATATCGCCTGATGTCCAGATCGAGGCGCTCGGCGCCGCGCTGAAGCAGGCCGATCTGCGGCCCGAACTTCAGAGCGATCCCCTGCCTGGCGTTTCCAGGCTGCTGTCGTTCAGCGATCCCGAAGGCACGCGCTTCGAGTTGATCCAGGGCTGGACGCCGACGCCCGCGCAGGAGCGGATCGCTGCGCTTGCCGTCACCAAGCTCGGCCATGTCGCCCTTCGCACGCCCGATCCGCGCGCCGCCTCGGAGTTCTACGCGAACATGATGGGCCTGCGGGTCTCCGACTGGATCGAGGACCGCTTCGTCTTCATGCGCAGCGGCTATGAACATCACACGCTGAACTTCGCGCGCGCGCCCGGCCGCGGCCTGCATCATGTCGCGTTCGAGCTGCGGGGGCCGACCCACATGCAGCAGGCGTGCGACCATCTCGCCCGACATAAGCTCCCGGTGCTCTGGGGACCGGTACGTCACGGCCCCGGCCACAACACGGCGATCTATCACCGCAATCCCGACGGGCATCTGGTCGAGCTGTTCTTCGACCTCGACCGCATGACCGACGAGGAGCTCGGCTATTTCGAGCCGCGTCCCTGGCATCGCGATCGACCGCAGCGGCCAAAAGTCTGGGTCGGTCTGCCGCGCGACGTTTGGGGCATGCCGCCATCGCCTGAATGCACGGAGTTCGCCCGCTAGCGGATTCAAACTCGACTTGAAGAACGCCGCCTCGCTGCGGCCAACGATAGAACAATCAAAAGGGAGGACGCATCCATGCGAAGGATGAAGCGGCTTGCTGCGGCGATTTTTCTGTTTGGCGGTTTTTTAGCAATCACTTCGGCGTCGGCGGACAATTATCCGTCGCGCCCGATCCGGCTGCTGCATGGATTTGCCGCCGGCGGCGCGGCCGACACGCTGTCGCGCATCATCGCCGACGGGCTCTCGAAGAAGCTCGGACAACCGATCATCGTCGAGGCCAAGCCCGGTGCCGGCGGCAACATCGCCGCGGATGCCATCGCGAAAGCGGCGCCCGACGGCTACACGCTCGGGCTCGTCACCGGCGCCCACGCGATTTCCGCGGCGACCTACAAGAGCCTCGCCTACCAGCCGGCCGAGAGCTTCGAGATGATCTCGACGCTGGTCTATTACGCGCTCGTCATTGCCGTGCGTAGCGATTATCCGGCAAAATCGCTGGGCGAGCTCGTCGCCATGGCAAAGCAGAAGCCGGGCGCGCTCTCCTTCGGATCGGTCGGTTTCGGCAGCACGCATCATCTGGCAGGAGAGCTGTTGAACGCAGCCGCCGGCGTCGAGATCGTGCACGTGCCCTATCGCGGCGATTCTCAAGCGGTCACCGCGCTGCTCGGCGGAGAGGTTCCGGTGATCGTCGGCACCCCGGTCCTGCTCGCCGCGCAGATCCAGGGCGGTGCGATCCGCGGCCTGGCGGTGACCTCGCCGACGCGCACCGCATTGCTGCCCGACGTGCCGACGGTTCAGGAAGCCGGGATCAAGGGATATGACGTGCGCACCTGGGCCGGCCTGCTGGCGCCGAAGGGAACGCCGACTGCCATCATGGCCGCACTCAATGCGGCGACGTTGGACGCTCTTAGGGATCCCGACCTCAAGCAACGTCTGGAGACCGCCGTCGGCGGCGAGGTTCGCGGCAGCTCGCCGCAGGAGATGAAGACGCTGATCGAGACCGAGATCAGCAAATGGACCGGCGTGGTGGAGCGGGCGAAGATCCCGAAGATCTGACGATCGAAAGTATAGAAGTGAACATAGTGCCGCGCGCGGGAACAGGATTGCCGCGCCGGCTCACATTGGTCGACGACCGGCTTGAATGTCGGGCTGCGGCGTGCGTCATTGATCGCTCGGGAGGTGAGCGTGGCCGCCAGAGCAATCAGGCATTCGATGCGGGCGTTGATCGTTGCGGCTTGCCTGGTTGCGGCTGCCCAGTCCGTGGCTCAGGAAGACAAGAAAACCGACGACGACAAGCCTGCCGATCCCGACACCGGCGAGAGCACGGTCGCGGAGAAAACGCTCGGGCTGCTGCCGAACCCCTGGCAAAAGTACGGGGTGAAGTTTGCGGCCACCTATATCGGCGAGGTGCTCGGAAATCCGACCGGCGGTCTGAAGAAAGGTGCGGTCTACGAAGGCAGGCTCAATCTCGCCGTCGATCTGGATTTCGAAAAGCTCGTCGGCATCGACAAGCTGACCTTTCACGCCAACATGTTTCAGATCCACGGCGACGGCCTCTCGCGCTCGAATCTGCAGAATTTCTTCGTCGTCAGCGGGATCGAAGCGTTGCCCTCGACGCGACTCTACGAGGCCTATTTCGAGAAGCAATGGGGCGACAAGAAACTATCGCTCAAGCTCGGACAGCTGGCGGCCGACAGCGAGTTCTTCAATACCAAGTACACGGATGTTTTCACCAACGCCTCGATGGGCTGGCCGGCAATCACGTCGCTTGCTTTGCCAAGCGGCGGGCCGTCGCCGCCTTTGGCGGCCATGGGCGCGCGCCTCCTGTGGAACGTGACAGAGCAGTTGTCCATCCTTGGCGCGATTTTCGACGGCGACCAGGCCGGTCCCGGTCCCGGCGATCCGCAGGAGCGTAACCGGTATGGCGTCAATTTCCGGGTCAACGATCCGCCGCTTCTGCTCGGCCAGGTTCAATATGCCTGGAACAACAGGAAGGGTGACCCGAACTTGACCGGCCAGTTCAAGGTCGGTGGCTGGCGTCATTTCGGATCGTTCGGGGATCAGCGCTTCGCATCCAACGGCGTCTCGCTGGCCGCGCCAACGAGCAGCGGGGAACCACGGCTCTTGTCGGGCGATATTGGAGCCTGGGCGGTCTTCGAGCAGCAGATTTATCGGGTGCCGAACAGCGACGATCGGGGCATCGGCATTTTCGCACGCGTGTCGGGCGCGCCGGCTGACCGTAATCTGGTCGATGTCTATGCAGATGGCGGCGTCGAGCTGATCGGGCTTAGCAATGCGCGCCCCGACGACAAGTTCGGCATTGCCGCCGGATATGCGCATGTCTCAAAGCGGGCCCAGACGCTCGACGCCGATTATGCCAGGTTGGTCGACCCGCGCTGGCCGGTGCGAAGCTTCGAGGGGCTGCTCACGGCCGTCTATCAATACCAGATCAAGGATGGCTGGACCGTTCAGCCGAACTTTCAATACATCGTCCATCCCGGTGGCGGCGCGACGGCTCCGGCGAGTCCGCTGCCGGGAAGGGCATTGCGAAATGCCTCGGTTTTCGGATTGCGCACGACCCTGAAATTTTAAGTCGAGGCAAACGCGAGCGAGGCCATGTCGGCAATCATCGCGCTTCGACCACCTCGCCATCCTCCTTCACGAACCGGCCGACGGGGTTGTCCAGGAGATCGATGACGGCTTCCGAGGGACGACACAGGCGTGTGCCCTTGGGCGTCACCACGATCGGACGGTTGATCAGGATGGGATGCGCGAGCATCTGGTCGATCAGCTCGTCGTCGGACCATTTGGGGTCGTCGAGGCCGAGCTCCTTGTAGGGCGTGCCTTTCTCGCGCAGCAGCGCGCGAGCGGAGATGCCCAGGGCCTTGATGAGCTCGACAAGCGTTTGGCGGGATGGTGGCGTCTTCAGATATTCGATCACGACGGGTTCGACGCCGCTCTGCCGGATCATCGCCAACGTGTTGCGCGAGGTGCCGCAGGCGGGGTTGTGATAGATCGTGACGCTCATGAGGTAGTCTCCGCGATTGGGATGGGGCCTTGCGCCTGGGGCCGTCCGAGCAACCAATTCATCAACAGCATGCCGGCAAAGGCTCCGCACAGCTCCGCGAGAATGAATCCGGGCAGGTCGGTGGGACGTATGCCCGAGAACGTGTTTGTCAGCGACCTTGCGATGGCCACTGCCGGATTGGCGAATGAGGTCGAAGCCGTGAACCAATAGGCCGCCGTGATGTACAGGCCGACCAGCCAGGGGACGGCAGTCCGCTGAAACCGGATGCCGGCCAGGATTGTGACGACCAGACCGAAAGCAGCGACGGCTTCGGCGAACCATTGCGGTCCTCCGGTTCGCATTTTCGTCGAGAGATCGATCAGCGGCAGTCCGAACATCAGATGCGCCGCCATAGTTCCCGCAATGCCGCCGGCGATCTGCGCCGCCACATAAAGTCCAGCCTCGTTAACCGGCAGCTCGCGCCTGCCGGTGAAGACCAGCGTGACCGCCGGATTGAAGTGCGCGCCGGAGATCGGGCCCAACACCGTGATCAGGACAACCAGAATGGCTCCCGTCGGCAGCGCGTTGCAGAGAAGCGCAAGCGCGACATCCTTGGTCAAGGATTCCGCCATAATGCCGGAGCCGACCACCGTGGCGACGAGAATGCCCGTACCGAGCGCCTCGGCCGCGAGGCGGCGCGGAAGATCGAATTGATCAGGCACGGCTTCGCTCCTTGCGTCTTGGCTTGCAGCAGGCTTGCAGGGTTTCGACGACCGGCTCGCAAACTTCCGGCCGCCCGCCGCAGCAATCCCGCAGCAGGAAGACCGCGACGTTCCGGAATTCGGTGAGGTTGGCGCGGTAGACGATCGAACGGCTGTGCCGCTCCGAGGTGACGAGGCGCGCGCGCGTCAGGATCGACAAATGCGCCGAGAGCGTGTTCTGAGGGACCTCCAACAGCCGTGCGAGATCGCCCGCAGCGAGACCATCAGGCTCGTGCCTGACCAGTGCGCGGAAGGCCTCCAGACGGGTCGACTGGGCCAGGGCGGCGAGCGCGAGGACAGCTTCTTCCGTTTCCATATATCCAGATTTATGGAAGTAATTGAAGCGCGTCAATCCGGAATTCCCCCTGGGCGACCCAGCCCGTATTTCGAACATTCCAGAAATATGGTTTGACAGTTTGGCATCCGCCGGCACATCGTGGCACGCATGAAGATCGATGACGCAGCAGCACGCCTTGAAGCCCTGGGCAACCGGACGCGACTCCAGATTTATCGTGCCCTGGTCCGGGCCGGACACTCCGGCATGCCCGTCGGTCGGTTGCAGGACAAGCTGAAGATCCCGGCATCGACGCTGTCGCATCACATCAAGACCCTGGTCTCGGTCGGGCTCGTCAGTCAGGTCCGGGAATCGACCACGCTGATCTGCCACGCAAACTTCGACGCGATGCGGGGTCTGGTCGATTTCCTGGCGGCGGAGTGCTGCGCAGACGAAGTCGGATGCAAGACGACGCAAACCGCGGCGTGATCCTTTTTGGCTGATATTGTTCGATGATTCTAGAAATATGGGAGAAGCCGAATGAACGCTAAGACGGTCGCCATCGTCGGGGCAGGGCCTGTCGGCCTCGCAGCAGCTGCGCACGTCCTGGAGCGTGGCATGTCACCCCTCGTGCTGGAGGCAGGATCCGAAGCGGGGCACGCGGTGCGCCAGTGGCAGCAGGTCCAGCTCTTCTCACCGTGGGAATATAACATCGACAAGGCCGCGGCGCGCCTGCTGGCGCCGACGGGATGGAATTCGCCGGACCCGGGCTCCTATCCGACGGGTGGCGAACTGCTCGATCGATATCTGACGCCGCTTGCGACGCGAACGCCACTGCGCGAGGTGATCCGGACGTCCAGCCGCGTCTCGGCCATCAGCCGCGTCGGCTTCGATAAGGCGAAGACGAAGGGGCGTGAGCAGGCGCCTTTCGAAATCCGCTACCAGAACGGCAAAGGTCCTGAAGTGCCGCGCGCGGATGCCGTGATCGATACATCAGGCACATGGTTCTCGCCCAATCCCGCCGGAGCTAATGGCCTGCCCGCGATCGGCGAGCGCGAATGCGCCGGCCACATCGCCTATGGCATGCCCGATGTCCGTGGTGCCGGCCGCGCCAGATATGCCGGGAAGACTGTTGCGGTGCTCGGCGCCGGCCATTCCGCGGTGGGCACGCTGATCGATCTCGTGCATCTCGCCGAGGAAGTGCCGGGGACGCAAGCGATCTGGCTGTTGCGGGGCGCCGATCCCGCCAAGTCTTTTGGCGGCGGCCGGAATGACAAGCTCGCTGCACGCGGAGAGCTCGGCTCCACCTTCGCCGCGCTCGTGGCCGCCGGGAAGATCAGGGTCGAAACCGGATTCAGCGTCACGCAACTGTCGGACTCCGAAGGCCGCCTCGAGATCGCGGCCGGCTCGGGTTGTGGTGCGCGAAGTGTGATCGTTGACGACCTGATCGTCTCGACGGGCTTTCGTCCCGACTTTTCATTCCTGTCCGAATTGCGCCTGCGGCTCGATCCCGCCATCGAGGCGCCGGTCGCGCTCGCGCCGCTCATCGATCCCAACGAGCACAGCTGCGGCACGGTGCGCCCGCACGGCGCGCGCGAGCTCGCGCACGATGAGCCGGGCTTCTACATGGCGGGCGTGAAGTCGTATGGCCGCGCGCCGACCTTTCTCATGATGACAGGATATGAGCAGGTGCGCTCGATTGCGGCCGATCTCGCCGGCGACAAGAAAGCCGCCGCGAGGTTGGAGCTCGTGCTGCCGGAGACCGGCGTTTGCACGCGCGGTGGCCTCGAAGCCGCCGGGGCCGCATCAGGATGTTGCGGTGGGCCGGCGAAGCAGGAACCAACGGCGTGTTGCGCCGCCGACGAAGCGGCGAAGAAGGCCGGCGCTTCGGGGTGCGGTTGTTCATGAATTTAGGTCTTGCAGGAGAAGCCGGAGAGTTGCCCATTGTGGTTGGTACGCCGTGTCGAGCTGGGGGGAGGACAGCATTCGTAAGCTGAGCGGCCGGTCCCTGATCGCGGTGATGTGCATCGGCCAGGTCGGCAATCTGCTGCCGCATGTGACGCTCTCCGCGAACTTGGCGCAGCATCTGATGCCGGCGTGGGGCCTGTCGGCGGCCGAAGGCGGCTTGATGGCGAGCGGTTACGCGTTCGGCTACATGCTCGCCGTGCCCGTGCTGACGACGTTGACCGATCGGATCGACGCGCGGCTCGTCCTGCTCTGGGGCTCGATCGTCAGCGGGTTCGCGACCGCAGCTTTCGGCATTTTCGCGCAGGGGTTCTGGTCGGCGACCGCGATCTGGTCGCTTGCAGGGCTTGGATTTGCCGGCGCCTACATGCCGGGCCTGAAGGCGCTGACAGACCGGCTTCCGGCTGGCGACACCTCGCGCGCCGTCACGCTGTACACGTCGAGCTTCTCGGTCGGGGTCGGCCTCTCGTTCCTGGTCGCGCAAGTGATCGCCGACCGTTGGGGATGGCGGACCGCTTTCCTTGTCACCGGCTTCGGTCCTATCGCAATGGTCGTCGCGTGCCTTCTGATGCAGGCGCAGCGGCCCGCGCCGAAGGCGGGACGTCTGTTGAACTTCGCGCCTGTCTTCGCCAACCGCGAGGCGCTCGGATACATCTTCGGCTACGGCGCCCATTGCTTCGAGCTCTACGGCATCCGCACCTGGCTGGTCGGGTTCTGGACCTTCGTCGTCGCGCATCAAGGTGCGCCGTCGTGGTTGAGCCCCGTCGTGCTGAGCTTCTGCTTTGCGGTGATCTCGATGCCGGCCAGCATCCTCGGCAACGAGGCCGCGCTGAAGTTCGGCCGCCATCGCGCGATCACGGTCGTGATGATCGCGTCGGCCTGCGTCGCACTGATCATCGGCCTCAACGCGACGGCGCCGGCTTGGGTGCTCGCACTGCTGCTGCTCGTCTATGGCCTGACCGTGCCGGCGGATTCCGGCGCGTTGACCGCCGGCATGTCGGCCGCGGCCGTAACCGAACATCGCGGCGCGACCCTGGCCCTGCATTCGACGGTCGGCTTCGGCCTGTCGGCCGTCGGCGCCTGGGGCACCGGCGCCGCGCTCGACGCAGCCGGCGGTCCGCAGAGCGCGACCGGGTGGCTGCTCGCGTTCGTTGTCCTTGCGGCTGGTATCGCGTTGGGTCCATTCGCGCTGCTGTGGGCGCGGAAGGGCCAGTCTGTTCGGGCGCAATCGGCGTGAGGTCGCGCAATTCTACTCGGCAGTGAGAATTCGATCGAGGCGCAATCGATGTCGATGATCGGTGAGAAGGCGAGCGCCTCCCGTCACGGCGGCGAGAGTTCCCAATCCCGTTCCGCCGGCGATCAAGAACATGATCAAGAGCTGATACTTGACGGCGTCGATCGGTTCGACGCCTGCAAGGATTTGACCGGTCATCATCCCCGGCAAAGAGACAAGGCCGATCGCGGCCATGCTGTTCATGATTGGCGTGAAGCCGCTTCTCAATGCGTCCCGCAGGACCGGCAGCAACGCCTGATAGCGGGTCCCGCCAAGAGCAAGGCAAGCTTCGACGGCGGCTCGTTCGCGGACCAGGCTATTCGTCAGCACGTCCAGGCCCAGGCTTATTCCCGTCATGGTGTTGCCCAGGATCATGCCCAACAATGGCAGCGCATAGCGCGGATGATACCACGGATCCGGGCGTACCTCCGTCAGAAGCGCGAACATCGTGACGGTCCCGGCCGCGAGCAACATGCATCCCGCCCCTAAGCCATAGCTCCAGATACCCGGCAGGCGTCGCTTTTGCCGAGCGACGATTTCCCGTGATGCGAAGAGAACCATGGCGACGGCGGCGAGGGCGGTCCAGAGCGGCGAGACCACGGCAAACAGGAACGTCAATACGTATCCGACGAGTATCAGCTGAAGCACCATCCGCACGGTGGCGATGGCCAGCTGCTTTTCAAGCTTGAGGCGGAGAGCAAGCGAGAGCGCGCCATCCATGACGACAAGGAGCGCGGGCAGAACCAAATCGCCGTATGCCAAGTGAATGTAACTCACGGCCGATTTTCCTCGATTCCACCGTCGGCATTCATCACAAGGACCCGCGACCCGACGCGGCGGGCCTGAGCGTTGTCGTGAGTGCTCCAAACGACACTCGTTCCATTCGAAATGCGTTCCGCGATCAAGGATTCAACGGCCGCCGTCGATGCCGAATCGAGGGCCGATGTCGGCTCGTCCAGGAGAAGAACCCGCGACCTCAGCATCAGCGCCCGCACCAGCCCCAGCCGTTGTCGCTCGCCGGTCGAAAGTCTTTGGATCGGCCAGGGACCGCAACTGCGCGGCAACCCCAGTCTCGTGACCAACGGTAAGGCATCATCCCAGCCGCTGAAGTGGTCTTGCACGATGTCGGACCACCAGCCCGGTTCGGCGGCGAGATAGGTCACTCGCTTGCGCCAGGCCGGGGCAGGCATCGCCTCCCTGAGCGTTCCGTCCAGTTTGACCATTCCTTCGTTGGGATCGAGATCCGCGATCGAGCGAAGGAGTTGGGTCTTCCCTACGCCGGAGGGCCCTTGCAGGGCGACGCATTCGCCGTCCTGCAAGTCGAATGAAACGGAGATGTGCAAGCGCTTGAGCGCGCGGACCGTGAGCATGTGTCAAAGCTTGCGCCGGAGCCGATCGGCAACCCGCACTGCAATTTCCGCCGGCGCCTCGTCCGGATAAGGATGCACCGAGCTGACATTGATCTCACCGAGGACATAGCTGTCGGTCCCGTCGGGACGGACCGGGCCAAGCATGAAGTCGGCGTCCCAAATCGCAGGCAGGTCAAGTCGCGGAATATCCAGCAACGACGTCAGCTGGGGCGTCCACTCGTCCTCCATCAACCGACGCAGCCGCTGGAAGCGCGGGTCTGCGTTGGACGCATAGAGCCGTGGTCCGGCCCCGGAACGGGCGGCCGGCGAGTCCACCAGGGCCTTGACCTTGTGATAGCCGAAGCCGGCACAGCGATCGCCCGCCATGTAGCAACGCAACACGCCTTCGCTCAAGCGAGGCTGGAATGGCTGATCGACCACGCTGCCATTTTCGAAATACTCCGCGCAACGGCGGACAAAATCATCCAGCGTCAGTTCCTCGGAGCCATCCCTGGTTGCGTCCAGCACCTTTATCATTGGAGAAGCCGGCAGCTTCTCGACCTTCCAGACGCCTTGGCCGCCATTGCCCCGGTTGCGCTTGATCACGCGCGGACCGGCGGCGAGCCGCGTCGGTAACTCGGCGCGCATCGCCGCAGCGGTTTGATATAGAGTGGTGTCGCTTCCCCAGCCCATCGAGCGGGTACGATACAGAACCTCCTTGGTGCCCATCTTGAGGATGACATCGGGATGAGCGCTGACCCACACGCCGCGTGCGGCGACGTCGCGCAGCAATGCGTCGAGACCAGCGCGATCCCGACCGTCTTGAATGGGGTTGACCCAGACGAGCACGCCGTCCACCCCGAGCAATTGTTCACGGACGTCCTCGGCGAAACTTTCATCATAGATCGCCGGGCGCGCCGCGATACCGACGGCGGCGAGGGCTTCGAAAAGCTGCGCGAAGCGGCTGTTTTGTGCCGTCGCGTCGCGGCGCGCGGCAGCGTCTCCGCGTGAGAGGATGGCGACGGTGTGTTGGTGAGAAGGGTGTCGTTCGGTGTCCATGCGCAAGCTCCACGAATGGCGTGCTGCGCAGAGCTTGGACCGAGGCCTCACGGGGAGTCTGCTTTGTCCCCACGCAAAGGACACTAGCGGGGCCGTCCGCGAGTTTCAAGATGTGGCTGGCGCGGTTCCGCGGAGCAGTGAATTCTTCGTGACGTTCGCCGGCCGCTTTGGTGGGCAGCCCGAAGCTCCCGCCGGTTGACAGCTCCCGCCCGGGGGCTTTTACTTGGGGCTCGGGGATATGCGATCTCCCCGTGAGGCGACATGCCCAAGCATCGCGTCCTGATCACCAAGGGCGCAGCATGTCATCATATACCCCCGATTTCATCCGTCAGACCGGCTCGACTTTTCGGCACGGCGTCCGCGCCGGTCGCATCGCTGTGCGCATCGATGCCCGCCGCCTCTTGCGCCGTGTGGGTATCGCGTAGGGCAAGATCGCGAAACGGACTTCACCTGGGGCAGGACAAACCAGGAGAATGGTCATGCGAACACGAACAATCTTCCGCACGGTTCTGCTGCTTGCGGTCGCGGGCGGGCTGTCGAGCGTGCACGCTCTGACGCAGGAGGAACTCGTCGCCAGGATCCAGGCGGCCGGCTATGCGCAAGTCAGCGACATCAAGTCGACGGCCGAGGGTATCACCGCAAAGGCGGTGAAGAACGGCAAGGCGGTGACGCTGGTCGTCGACAGCAGCGGTCAGGTCAAAGAGCGAAACTAAGCCTAGGGAGCAGCACGATGAAAAGAATCATCTGGGCCGTGGTCGGCATTGGCATCTGTCTTCTTGCATTTCGCTTCGGTCCATTCGTCCCGGCATATGCCCAAGATGCCGACTGGCAGAAGGTGGACGAGACCCTGGGCCGCAAGCCCGCCGTCTCGGACGACGTCCGCCGTTACGGCTTTCCCCGCAGCGATCTCTCCGTGACGTTGGACGGGGTTGCGATCAAGCCGGCGCTGGCTCTTGGCGGCTGGATCGCGTTCAAGCCTGCGCATGGCGGCGCAATGATCATGGGCGACCTCGTGCTGCTCGAGACCGAGATCAATCCCGTGATGGCGAAAATGATTGCGAGCGGGCTCGAGATCACAGCCGTGCACAATCATCTGCTGCGCGCGAGCCCGGCCACGTTCTACATGCACGTCGCCGGACACGGCGATCCCGTCAAACTGGCCTCGGCGCTCCATGATGCCCTGGCCGAAAGCAAAACCCCGCTGACGGTCACGGCGCCGGCGAACCCGCCGCCCGCCATCGACCTCGACACGGCGAAACTTGACCAGATCATCGGAGTGAACGGGAAAGCGAATGGCGGCGTCTACCAGTTCAACGTGAAGCGGCGCGACCCCGTCACGGAAGACGGCATGTTGCTGACCCCCGTCGCCGCGATGGGCGTCGCGATCGCCATCAATTTCCAACCGACGGGCACGGGCAGGGCGGCCATCACCGGCGACTTCGTGCTGACCAGCGACGAGGTGAACCCGGTCATCCTGGCGCTTCGAACGCACGGAATCGAGGTAACCGCGCTGCACAGCCACATGCTGGACGAACAGCCGCGGCTCTTCTTCATGCACTTCTGGGCCAACGACGATGCCCTCAAGCTCGCAGAGGGCCTCCGTGCGGCGCTCGACAAGACGGCGAGCACGAAGGGCTGATGCATGGACACGCACATGAACAAGCTCATGGGCAAGCTTGCGCTGGCATCCATGCTGGTTTTATTCGTGGGAGGGAACGCCATGGCCGAGACCCTGAATTTCGACAACGCTGCTGCCGGAACGTCGCCCGACGGATGGACCTTGACGATGACCGGCAAAGGACAGCCGAAATGGACCGTGGAGGCCGAGGCGACGGCGCCCAGCAAGCCGAACGTTCTCAAGCAATCGGGACGGGCGACGTTTCCCCTCGCCATCAAGCGCGATACGGCCATCCGCGACGGCTTTGTCGAGGTGAAATTCAAGGCCGTCGCCGGCTCCGAGGATCGCGCCGCGGGAGTTATCTGGCGTGCGAAGGATGCCGATAATTACTACGTGGTCCGGGCTAACGCGCTGGAGGACAATGTCGTGCTGTACAAGACGATCAAGGGCGTTCGAATGTCGCTTGAGATCGTGGGTCGCAAAGGCGGCTATGGCGTCAGCGCGCCGGTGTCATCCGGGCAATGGCACGTGCTGCGCTGCGACTTCGCAGGACGTCGGTTCAAGGTGAGCTATGACGGAAAGCAATTGTTCGAGGTGGAAGACGCCACCATTCCGGACGCCGGCATGATCGGCCTGTGGACCAAGGCAGATAGCGTGACCCTGTTCGATGATCTGACATATGGTGAGACCAAATAGGCGTTTGGTCACCTATGCCGGAGATTGCCATGAACGTTCGATGCCTGTCGGTCGCGACGGCCCTGCTGATTGTGTCCATCTGCCCACTGCGGGCGGAGGAAGGTCTGGTCGCCTACAAATCGCTCGGTCCGGAACTGGCGCTCGATCTTGCGCGCGCTGCGTTGGCGAACTGCCGCACCCGTGGATACCAGGTTGCAGTTGCCGTCGTCGATCGCTTCGGCGTCACGCAAGTGATGTTGCGCGACCGCTTTGCAGGTCCTCACACGCCCTCGACGGCAGCAGGCAAGGCGTGGACAGCCGCCTCGTTCAAGACCAGCACGACCGAGCTGAACGCGATCAGCCAGCCGGGCATGATGCAGGCGGGCATTCGCAACCTTCCCGGAGCGGTCGTCATCGCCGGAGGACTGATCGTCGAAGCCGGCGGCTCCCTGGTCGGCGCGATCGGCGTGTCCGGCGCTCCGGGCGGCGACGCGGACGAAGCGTGCGCGAAAGCCGGAATTGACGCCGTACGCGACAAGCTGGACTTCTGAGGCGTAAAGATCGCGGTCAAAAAGTCCTTCAGCCTTTTCGCGAGCCTGGCGGCCGTCTGATCCGCAGGGATAAGCAGACGCGCCGCCTTCGCACGCTCAGGTGTGGCCGCTCATTGACAGGATTTGACGATCACCCATCGTCGCGCCAACCTGAGAAGTAACACCGTCGAGCCTCGCCAACGATTGTTCTCGATAAGCCGATGTCCGCGAGAAGCCGGTCGTCCAGTTCGAGAAGCTCGTCGTATTGGCGGCGCCGTGTGATGCCGTCCAGCAGTGCGAGCGTGAGTTTCCAGAACCATCCAGGGTTTGGAGAAGGAACGAAGGCTGAGCTGGATGCGCCGATTGAGCCAGTGGTGCTGTCGCAAGACATGTTTCACCTCCATAATGGAGCGAAACAACGCTTGGCTCGAAAGCTGGTCGGGCGGTTGTGTTTGACCCGATGGCCTTTGCTATCATGCTCGTCCTTGCCGCACAAGCGATCCGCTGATCTGGAAGCTGAAGGTGTCGCTGAAGTGCCGGTCATGCCAAAAGCGACGATCGGCGCCGCCCGTCCACATGATTCAAGCTGACGGCGATGCAAAGCATCGCACCCTGCAAATGAGTGCATCCGATCGAGGAGCGCTGATCGGAGCGCCGCCTGATGGTAGAGATCCTCGCTCCCTCAGTGGTACAACTGAGATGGGTATGCTGCCATTTGCAAGGCAGACCCTGTTCCCGCGAGATGGTCTATGGACGCGAAATCAGCCGCACGATTTAAATGGCACGCTCGCTAAAGAGGCCTCTCCAGCAGATGAGTTTCTGAGCTTGAGGATGTCGGTGGGCGATATCATCTCTCAGATAGACGCCGTGCTTCAGGACAACATTTACAAAGATCATCCCGGTCTGGATGGCATGAAAGACTGACCGTTAACGTCCGCTTCGGGGCAAATGCGAAGAACTCAACCTGATCAAACCTGGTCCGCTATGCATCGCTTAGTGGACCTGAACGAGGTGCGCCGCTACTTCGCTGATGGGCCACGGGCTGACCTGCACTAGCAGCATCCCTTTGACTCAAAATAGACTGCGAAACTCGGCGATTGCCCTGGCTACGTCTTGCCGCCTGACGTCTTCGCGCGTTCGCTCCCCACCACGTTTGAAAGAGATCGTGACTTTGTCGGGATTCGTCCGGAGCCGACAGTCTGTCTTCCATGACAAATCGCCAAGCTTGATCTCCACCAATTCTTGATCATCATACGCGCGCTCGATCGATCGGAAGATTTGCCTGGTTTCATCGATCGAGAGCATCATCGACTGTATGACCTCGGAGCCTCCGGCACCAAATGACATCAGCCACACCTCGTCCGTCGGGAGTGAAACACGAAAGTATGTCAGTCGGGACAAATCGACTAGTTTGAAGGTGCTGAAGTGCGATAACCTCCGCGACACAAGCTTGGAAATTTCATTCCGCAAGTACCGTACAAGTGTTCGCAGGTGGAGTTGGTCGCTCTGAAACACCACGAATAGGCTCCCTGAAAACAAATCGGCAACTTAGAACAATTCCCGAGACCCAGCCAAGCTAACGGCATCCTGAGGCTCGGACTTCCGCTCAGGGTCAAGAAGCGAAGAACTCGGCCTGAGCAAATCACGTGCACCATGCATCGCTGAGCGGACCTCTCTGAGCTGGGCGGTGCGCCCCCACGAGCCGCCTTGCCGCTTTGGCGGATACTCTCTATGATCGACAACTCATAGTAGCGGATTGCCTCACGAGAGGGATACGCGTCGTGGCAGGAATTCACGTTAGTCGCCGCCGCTTGCTTCGCAGTGCTGCAGCAAGCGGTCTGATGGCAACAGCGGCATCCAGCGTGATTGGTGCCGCCCGCGCCCAATCGGCGCGAAAGACCTTCGTCTTTGTCAGCGGGGCTTTTTGCGGCGGCTGGATATGGCGCCGGGTCATTGACCGGCTCGAACAGGGCGGCCACAAAGTGTTCGCTCCGTCGCTCACGGGTTTAGCCGAGCGCTCGCATTTGCTGAGCAAGGAGTTCAATCTGGACACCCACATCGCCGACGTCGTCAACCTGATCAAATGGGAAAGTCTCGACAACGTCTGTCTTGTGGCGTGGTCCTACGCGGGCTTCGTAGGCTCGGGCGCGCTCGAAAGCATCGGCGATCGCGTCTCCTCGGTTGTATGGCTTGATGCCTACATTCCCGCAGATGGACAAAGGGTGGCGGACTTCGCAGCCGAGCCGGTTCGCAAAGGCATACAGGCGGCCATCGACAAGGGCGAGGCAGGCGTCCGTGGATCGCCGACGTATCCGCCCAGTGTCGTTGCCGAACGCGATCGGGTATTCGCCGAGTCCAAGGTTACTCCGCATCCGATCGGCACCTATCTCCAGCAGGTCAAGCTTTCCGGAGCGCTCCAAAAAGTGGCGAAGAAGACATACATCCGCCTGCCGAAATTTCCTCAGCCGGCCTTCGACAGGGCACTGGCAGACTGCAAAAGCGACAAATCGTGGGCCACGTTCGAATTGCCGGACATTGGGCACATGGCCATGCTCGATGCACCAGATCGCGTCAGCGAGTTGACAGTGCAAGCCGCGTGAGATCGACCTCCCCATGAGTTAAGGTGCAGACGTCGCGCCGGAGTGCGCTATGCCCGCTTGGGTCACAGGCGTCGGTTCGGTGCTCAGCGGCAAATTTCCGCGGTGGCCCCATCAACCAACACGTAGCTGCATCGCGTCAACGGAAGCGAAAGGCCGATTGGAGGTATTGCCGGCGCAACTGATCACCTCGTCCAGGGCGAACAGCTGGGCGGGCAGATCAAAGCGGGCACGCGGGCTCATCGTTCGCGCCTTGGCTCGTTTGCTTTCGGTTGCACGTCAATGGCACCGACGTTGGGGTGACGATTGTCGGCACGCCCTCGCTGCCTCATGCCGTCGCCTCGCATCCGTCCATCAAATAGGAAAGGCTGTGTTTCATACGCGCTGGCAGCGGCCGGCTCGTGCGATCGTCCGGACGCAGTATCTTGCGCGGTAGCAGAGGTCACAGAAAGTGCCGACACGAATAAGATCGCTAGTCTCGACATGACGGGCTCCTTGGCGGAGAGCAGGAACGCGCAGTGGGATAACTCAGTCGAAATCGTAGAGAAGGAGCTGGGCGCCAAGAAGGCGGCGAGACTATGCCGAGACCATGCAATGTCGAGAGCGGCCTGTTCAGCTACGCCATCCACCGAGGCAGCCTTAGTTCTTCGTCAAGGGCTTGGGCGGCTCTTCGGCCATGGCCTCGACATCAATGGCAGGAAGCTCGCCGGTGCGGTCTTTCAGGTCTGCCGCACGCTGTACCAAGCCAGCAGCGCCCGTGGGATCCTTTGTTGTTTTTGCCATGCGCAGCAATGCCGCTGCGGCCTCACGGGCGAACTGATTTAAGCGCGACACGGTTGGACATCCGACACTTAGCTGACATGGAATGATTCAAGGGTCGAATATTCGTTCCGAATTCGGCTTAAAATGCGCACACGACACAGAAAGGACTTCAGCTCGGAGCTGGGCCAGCTGAGGTCCTTCGTGTGTCGGCACCACGTCATTTGAGGCGCGGTGGCGAATGGTGCCCAACTCAACAAGTGGTTCTTGGTTCCCGTTATCAGCCCAAATTTCGAGAAAAAACGGGCCCCAGCTCGCGGGGATGTTGGGGGGCATGGAGCTGGGGCCACTCGGGGTCGCCCTTGGGGAAGGGCATCGGGAAAACTTGGCAATCGCAGGAATGTTCCTGCCTTTTTCCAAAGAGTAAGTGTGTAGATCAACCGCACAAGCGGGGGACAATCTCGAACGAGCCCGCCATTCTAAGCGCGAGGTCGTCGCCTGAAGTTGTTGCCTATGTTCCGCCGATGGAACAATCAGGCCTTGTGAGGAACATCAATCTGATCTCTAGCCTGATGAACCCCTCCGGCTGAGGGTGCTCATAAATGTCGGCTCACCGACGTAAAGCGGAAGTCACCCACCTTGAGCGTGATCTGCGGCTTGTGACACCTAGCGGACATCAGCAAACGGGCTGGTGTCGAACCGGCGAACTTCAGCGGCGAAGGCCGCGATGCTGGCAGCCCAGATGAGCGCAAATCCGAGCAGTACCCATTTGAAGTCCGAGTTGATCATAACGTTGACGGCCGCCATCCAGCCTATCGAGACCACACCTGCAACAATAGCACCAGCCAGCGCCAAAGTACTTCGTTGGCGAAAAGCCGTCATGGCTAGAGTGAGCGTAAGCACACCCGTCGCCATCACGTAGCCGCCCATTACGTTGAATACGTGTGCAAGCCACCTTGCCAACCTTGGACCAATCGATTCCAGCTCGACAGGCGTAAGGTTCATGTAGCGGATGTCCTCCGGCAGCAGCGCAGGCCGAAGGAAAAGGAAATACCCGCCGACACCGATCAGGATGATTCCGGAAAGCCCCAGAAGGATTGACGAAGCAGACCAGCCGAATTCTTTGCTGCGCATAGGGCGCTCCCAAATTCAGCCGTGGTGATGGCCCCCAGCTCCTCGACGCCTACCGTGCATGAAAAAATGCATAAGCGGACAAGCCAAAAGGGGCAGCCAAAGCAGAGCACCGAGTACATGAGCCTGATGCTGGGTGAACAGGAGCGCTCCGGAGATTGCCGCGATGACGGCAAGCCCCATAACGATGAGGGAATTGCGCGACAAGCCCCGGCGTGCGCCGGACTGATCGTGAACATGGTCCGGCAAGGTCATCGCGGCATCCTCAAGACGGCACCATTGCCTGATTGCCCTGTTGCCAACAGGACCAAAACCAAACTCGCAGGTTTCGCATGAAAGCCCTTGATGCAAATCAAACGTCGGGTCCCGCAACGGTCGGCAACCGCAGTTGATGTGGGTCAAATCGCGATTTCAAGAAGCTGGTTTGATGGCGGTCTTTCCCGGTTTCAAGATGATTACCGTCGGCAGCTTCATGTACGGCCTTGCAGCCAGCATGATCTACGGGTGGGCAGTTGCGATCATCTACGTCTTCTTCTTCAATCTTTGGCCGCAACTCCTTCCTGCTGTTATTAGACCGCGAGCGGTGCATCGCACCTGAAGCGGGCACCAGAAACTACCGCCGTCTCCCGCGAACATTCCGCCCGCCTGCTATGGCAACGATAGCCATCCGCGGATCATGGCAATCTGCCCCGGCATGAAAAAACCCGCGCCGGATTGCTCCGCGCGGGTGAACTTTCGATGCTCCCATTCTGCCAGTGTTTTGCCCGACGAGTCAAAGCTGAACTGCGCGACGGGCAGGGATGTATCGGTCCAAACGCCTATTTGGCACAACCAAAATGGCTAACGATTTCAATGCTAACGCTACTGTGCATGGGGTTGTTTTTCGACTTTTTGTTTTCGCGTCGCCGAAGCTGCGCGCCTCAGCGCCGTCCCCGCGGTGCTTCCGCCTTGGCGGGCGGCTCGGTTTGCGGTCCGCAGCTCGCGGCCGCGAGCGAGCCTTGCGCCTGCGGCATCAGGCCAGGCTCGGGGGCGAGCGCCTTCATCACGATCAGGCCGGTGGTGCTGGGGGAATCGATGATCAGGCGGTCGGCCGCGGTGATCTCTTCGTCCTCGGGCAGCTCGTTGTGCTGCGGCTCTGTCATCAGGTCGAGCTCGATCACCTTCTTGCCGGCCGAACGGTCGTTGATGGCGTAATAGGCGATCTCGTTGCGGGTGTAGAACGACACCGAGGTGTAGGCCTGGCTGACGGGCACCGTCAGCTTGATCGGCCCGTTCGACAGATCGTAGCGGCAGATCGCGAGTGCAAAGGCCGGGTCCATGAACGGCATCGGCGAGGTCTGCGGATCGGCGAGCGGAAGCTGCGTGACGCCGTTGAGTTTCGTCATCGGCGTCAGCCGCGAATAGGCGTCCTGGGTCGCGATCCGTGGCAACGCCAGCACGCTGACGAGATGGACCACGAGGCCCAGCACTACGCCGGCAACGATGGTGAACAACAGCCGGATCATGAGCAGCCCGCCGTCGTGATCGTGGGCATTGGTGCGTCGCGCTGGGTGCGTGTGGCAACGCCGACCGGAGTGTCGTAGAGCCGCAGCATCAGCGCGTAGCGTTCGATGCCGCCGGTCGGCAGCCAGTTGCCGGCGCGGGAGCGCGATGCGATGCGGATCTCGAACGAGCCGTCGGACTGCCGCACGATCTCCTGGCTGGTGAAGCCGTAGCGCTGCAGCGAATTCGGGACGAGATGACCCTTGCGGTCGTAGAGCGTCAGCGTCCAGAACCGTGCCGGCGGCGTCACGCCGGAGACCACGACGTCGCAGCGGCCGTCGAGCACCTTCTTCTTGTCATCGGCGGTCGCGGTGAAGGCGACGCCGTCGCCGGTGCCGATCGGCAGCTCGCCGTTGCGCACGATGGTGGCGCGCGAATAGGGATCGACGTCGGCGGTGCCGGTGCGCGGGCGCGCGGTCCACGGGCCGATGGTCAGCGCGCCGATCTCGGTGCCGCGCGTCGTCGTCATCCAAGTCGCGCCGACGCCCACCACGGTTGCGAGCAGAAGAGCCGTCAATGTGATCAGGATCAGCCGCACTTGTTTCGATCAGTTCTTGTTTCGATTAGTTCTTGCGCGGGGCGGATGCGTTCGCATTCTCTTCCGCGTAGTTCTGCGGGAAGGCGAGCGCGCTCGTGGACGATGCCGGTTTGGCTTGCTTGGGGTCGGTGGCGGCCGATTTGGTCGCGGTCCGGGCCGCGTCATCCAGCAGCTTCTCGACCCGCACCAAAACGTCAGCGCCGCGCTTGGTCAATACGGGCGGCGGACCGGGCTTAGTCTCCAGCACCTTCGGCGCCGCATTGGCCTGCGCGTTGGCGATCCGCTCGGGCGGCAGCTTCTGGCCCATGCCTATGCCGGCGATTTCCCGGACCTCGACGCCTTGATGCGCCGCGAGCATGATGTCGTGCCAGGTCTGCGCCGGCAGCGAGCCGCCGGTCATGCGGTTGGTCGGCGAATAGTCGTCATTGCCGTACCAGACCGCGCAGGTGAAATTGCCGGTGTAGCCGACGAACCAGGCGTCGCGATACGCATTGGTCGTGCCGGTCTTGCCCGCGGTCGGAATGCCGTCGAGGGCTGCGCGGCGCGCGGTGCCTTCGCTGACGACGTGGCTCATCATGCCGGCCATGTCGGCGGCCACGGAGGCGGGAATCGCCTGGCGCGGCTTCGGCCCGTCGCGGTCCCAGCGCCAGACCGGATCGCCCGCGCCGGTGCGCACTTCCAGCACGGAATGCGGCGTCACCGCCTTGCCGCGGTTGGGGAAGGTCGCGTACGCCACCGCGTGCTCGAGCACGGTAACTTCGTCCGAGCCGATCGGCAGCGACGGCGTGTCGGGCAGCGGCGCCTTGAGGCCGAAGCGGCGCGCGACCTCGACGATCTTGGCGCGGCCGATCTTGGCCGGGTTCGGCGCCTTCGGCTGCTCCTTCTGGCCGATCGCGATCGACAGCTTGACGGGTACAACGTTGATCGAGCGCGTGATCGCCTGAGTCAGCGTCACCGCGCCGGAATAGGAATGGCCATAGTTCTGCGGGCACCAATTGCCGATGCAGACCGGGCCGTCGACCACGATCGAATTCGGCGTGAAGCCGTTGAGGAGCGCGGTTGTGTAGACGTAAGGCTTGAACGACGAGCCCGGCTGGCGATAGGCGTCGGTGGCGCGGTTGAACTGGCTGGCACCGTAGTCGCGGCCGCCGACCATGGCGCGGATGCCGCCGTCGAGATCGGAGACGACGGTCGCGGCCTGCGTCGCGTGATAGTCGCGGCCGAACTGGCGCAGCTGGTTCTCGACCGCGTCTTCCGCCGCCTTCTGCACATTGGTGTCGATCGCGAGCCGGACCACGAAGACGCGCTCGGTGTAGGATTTTGGGAAGGTGTCGACCAGCTTGCGCATCTCGTCGAAGGCGTAGTCGAGATAATAATTCGGCGACGCCTCGTAGCGGCGGTCGACCGCGAAGGCGGGATTGCGGCGGGCGCCGAACACCTGGCCCTCGGTCATGAAGCCGGCGTCGACGAGGTTGTCGAGCACGACGTTGGCCCGGGCGCGGGCAGCGGGCAGGTTGATGTGGGGCGCGTATTTGGTCGGCGCCTTGAACAGGCCGGCGAGCATCGCGGCCTCGGCGAGCGTCACGTCGCGTGCCGACTTGTTGAAGTAGAAATGCGCGGCGCCGTCGACGCCGAAGGTGCCGCCGCCCATATAGGCGCGGTCGAGATACAGCTTGAGGATCTCGTTCTTGGTCAGTCGCCATTCCAGCCAGACCGCGAGGAAGGCTTCGTTGACCTTGCGCTCGATGGTGCGCTCGTTGCTCAGGAACAGGTTCTTGGCGAGCTGCTGGGTGATCGACGAGCCGCCCTGGCGGACGCCGCCGGCCTGGGCGTTGGTGACGAGCGCGCGTGCGGTGCCGGCGATGTCGATGCCGAAATGCTCGTAGAAGCGGCGGTCCTCGGTCGCGAGCGTCGCCTTGATCAGCACATCCGGAAAATCTTCCAGCGGGATCGAGTCGTTGTGCTTGATGCCGCGGCTGCCGATCGGGTTGCCGTAGCGGTCGAGGAAGGTCACCGCGAGGTCGGACTTCTTCAGCCAGTCCTCGTCCGCGGTCTCGCGGAAGGCCGGGATGGCGAGGGTCAGCATCACCACCAGGCCGCCGAGGCCGAGGGTCGCAGCTTCCGACAGCGGCTCGATGAACACCCAGCGCTTCCACCGCCCGACATAGAAGCGGTCCATGAAGGTCGAGTAGCGCTCGTAGAGCTCGCGGATGCCCTTGGCCGAGGAGAACAGCGAGGAGTCGATGCGCGCATCGAGATCCAGGAAGAAATTCCGGATCCGGGCCTTCCAATGCGGTGGTATGATCTGGCGCACCTAGAACCCTTGCGGCTTGGTTCGAAAGCGTTCAAGCACCCCGCCGGGGCGGCATCGAGACGTCTTGCGGGAGTGTTGCGGCAAACCCAAGGCGCCCGGCCAGCGACGGTGGGGACTTGCTGTTCCTTCTAGCCGAGCAGGGCCTATAAACCAATGGTCACGCTTGCGATTTTGAACAACAGGCCTAATTGACCCCGGTTCATTACGGGCCTCACGCGGGCGTCGCTTGCGGCCCCACGGCCGCACGCCCTAGATGGCACCAGCCGTAGCTCTTTCGAACTTTTGTTGAGGCGCATGACCGCAGCTCCCAAACGACCTTCAGGCCAGGAAGGATTCTTCTGGAAAACCAAGACGTTGGAAGAGATGTCGGGGCCCGAATGGGAAAGCCTGTGCGACGGCTGCGGCCGCTGCTGCCTGAACAAGCTCGAGGAAGATGGCACCGGCGACATCTATTTCACCCATGTCGGCTGCAAGCTGCTCGATGGAGTGACCTGCGGCTGCAAGGACTATGCGAATCGTTCCGACAAGGTTCCGGACTGCGTCCGCCTGACCCCGGCCAATGTCCGCACCCTGAACTGGCTGCCGCCGAGCTGCGGCTACAAGCTCGTGGCGGAAGGGCGCGACCTCTATTGGTGGCATCCGCTGGTGTCAGGCGATCCCAATACCGTGCATGAGGCCGGCGTCTCCGTACGCGGTCGGGTCGAAGGCAGCGAGGTGGAGATCCCGGACGATGAGCTCGAGAACCACATCGTGCAATGGCCGGCGCAGCTGCCGAAACGGGCCCGCCTGAAGCGACGTCCGAAGGACTGATCCGTCGCACCAGATAGATCACGTCTTCGGGATGGCCGTGGGGTGGGATGCTCCCATGCACCGCGGTGCCTGCCCGAGAAGAACTTTGCTGTCTACATTGGCTGCCTAGAACGAATCCTTCGCGGCGTTGGGCCGCCTCATGGCTTCCGATCGAGATGAACAAGTTCGAGCGGCAGAGCAGTTCTGCCGACACCCAAACATTGCCCGACGATATCGCCGAGGAATTGTCGCGCCTTTCGAGCGAGGTCTTGAGCGTCGACGACGCTCCCTCGCTCGCGCCGCCGGCGCCGCTGTCGCAGGACGAGGTCCGCACCATCGTCATCAGCCTGATGCTGACGATGTTTCTGGCAGCCCTCGACCAGACCATCGTCGCAACCGCGCTGCCGACCATTGGGCGCCAGTTCCACGACGTCTCCAATCTCTCCTGGGTCATCACCGCCTATCTGCTCGCCTCGACCGCAGTTGCGCCGGTATTCGGCACGCTCAGCGACATCTACGGACGCCGCGTGATGATCATCATCTCGCTCAGCCTGTTCGTCGCGGGCTCGGTGCTGTGTGCGATCGCGCCGAACCTGCCGATGCTGATTCTTGCACGCGGTCTCCAGGGGCTCGGTGGCGGCGGCATCATGCCTGTCGTGCAGACCGTGATCTCCGACGTCGTGAGCCCACGCGAGCGCGGCCAATATCAAGCCTATTTCTCCAGCGTCTGGATGGTCGGCGGCATTCTCGGCCCGGTCATCGGCGGCGTGTTCGCCGAGCATCTGCACTGGTCGATGATCTTCTGGATCAATGTGCCGCTCGCGGCCGCGGCGATCGCGCTGCTGCTGCCCAGGATGAAGAAGATTCCGGTGTTCCACCGCAAGCGCAAGGTCGACTGGCTCGGCGGCGTGCTGCTGATGGCCTCCGCCGTGGTCTTCATGCTGGTGCTGACCTGGGGCGGCACGCGCTTCCCGTGGCTCTCGCCAACCGTGCTTGCGATGGTGGGCGGCGCCGTCGCGCTCGCGGTCACCTTCGTGTGGCACGCACGCCGCGCGGACGAGCCGTTCCTGCCGCTGCCGCTGCTCGGAGGATCGGTTGTGCCGTTCGGGCTGACGGCCGGCGGTTGCGCGCTCGGTGCGATCACGGGCCTCACAGTGCAGCTGCCGCTCTATTACGAGGCGGTCTATCACCTCAGCGCCAGCGAAGCGGGCCTCGCGCTGATTCCGCTCGCGGCGGTCTCGACCTGCGGCGCGGCCATCGCCGGTCGCACCATGGCGCGGGCCAAGCACTACAAGCGGGTCGCCATCGTCGGAACGTCCTGGGCTGCGCTGTGCGGCCTCGGCCTCACGTTGACGACGTTGCCGCTCTGGGCACTGCTGACGCTGATGGCTGCGTTTGCGCTTGGCCTCGGCACCACCTTTCCGGTCTGCGTGGTCTCGGTGCAGAATTCGGTCGCCCGCCCGCAGATCGGCACCATCACGGGCGCGTTGAACTTCTTCCGCTCGCTGATGTCCTCGTTCACGGTCGCGGCGTTCGCGGCCATCCTGCTCATCGCGCTCGGTGCCGACGTTCCGCTCGCCGGCGAACATCACGGCGCTGTCAATGCGATTCCCGCCGATGACATGCGGCATGCGTTCCGCTACGTCTTCGGCGCCGCGACGGCGCTGATGGCCGGCGCCGCGCTCTGCCTGATCATGATGGAGGAGCGGCCGCTGGCCGGTCCGTCCGTCACGCAGCAGGTGGAGATGGCGGAGTAGGGGTTAGCCACCGCGATCGGGATCGTCGTCGCCATTGCCCGTCTTCCGCGCTTTCGCTGCGAGCTGCTGCTTGAGCCGTGCGAGCGCTTCGGCAGACCAATCGCCGACAGCTGTGACCGCGACCCAGCCATCGACGTAGTGTTCGGGTGCGTAGACATGGCCGAAACCCATCGGCGTGTTGGTTGCGACCGCCATATCGAGGGCGAGCTGCAGCATCGTCACGATAGGATACCATCGCAGCTCCGGTGATACGTCAGGCCCGCGCGGCGCATTCATCCAGGCCGGCGCCTGATAGGCATCGCGGTAGGCGAAGAATGTGATCGCGTCACTGGCGTATTGCAAATAGACCACGCGCATCGGGCCCCAGGGCGTATCCGGCGCCACCGTCGGCCCGTTCTGGTTCATGAAGCGCACGAAGCGGCCGTCGCGGAATTCCGGCAGCCAGGCCGGTGATCCTGGATTGCGGTTATCGGTAATCGAGCGCCAGATGCGGCTCTCGAATGGCGCTCCGCTCCATAGCGCGCCGGCGATGGGGTCGCCGATTGTCTCGAACAATTCTGCGGATTTTTCCGAGTTCATGGCACCGAGGCTGAGCCCGTGCAGATACAGCTTTGGCCGCTTGTCCTTGGGCAAGCTCGTCCAGTAGCCGTAGATTTCGGTGAACAGCGCACGCGAGGCCTCCACTCCGTATTCGGGCTGAAACAGCAGCGACAGCGGGCTATTGAGATAGGAATATTGCATCGCGACGCTCGCGACATCGCCATGATGGAGATATTCCACCGTATCCATCGCGGATGGATCGACCCAGCCGGTCCCGGTCGGTGTGACGACGATCAGGACCTTGCGTTCAAAGCCGTACTGGCGCTTGAGCTCGTCGAGCGCAAGCCTGGCGCGCGCCTGCGCCGTGTCGCGGCTGCCGAGGCCCACATAGACGCGCACGGGATTCTGCGCGGGCTGTCCCGAAACGGCCCTGATCTCCGTCGCGGTCGGGCCTGAGGCAATGAACCGGCGCCCCATGCGCCCGAGTTCCTGCCACTTCACCAGCGAGGCAGAACTTCCGGTTCGATCGTGGGCGGCCGGTTGCGGCCGCTCTGGCTCTTGCAGGGCGTCGAGTTCGCGGAAGGAGGAGTCGAGCGCATTGAACGCGGTCCGGACCAGGACGTTGCTGGCGATCGACCAGAACAGCAGGCCTGCGATCAGCACGCCGAGCACGTTGGCGACCTTCCGCGGAATGGCGTGCTTTATGCGCACGGCGAGGAAGCGGGCGACAAACACGAACAGCCGCCCCAGCACCAGCAGCACGGCGAACGTGATCAGGGCGATGACGCAGACCTTGAGCGGATGCGCGGTCTCGACCGGGGTCATCTTCATCACGGTGCGGATCGAATTCTGCCATTCGGCGGTTCGCCGCAGGAAGATAACGACGACCAGCAGGCAACCGGCCGTGACCAGCGCATTCGCAATCGATCTTGCCCGCGGCGAAGGTTCGGGCAATTCGAGATAATGCCACAGCTGGCGCCACAGCACGCCGGCGAAATAGCCGATCGCGAAACAGCCGCCGGCAAGCGCGCCTTGCGTGAGATAGCTCCGCGGAATCAGCGTCGGCGTCAGCGCGGCAGCAAAGAACAGAGCGCCCAGCATGAGGCCGACACCGGACAGCGAGAGCAATTGCCGTCGAACGAGCCAAGCCAGATTCGTCACGGCATCCTCCGGGCCAGTCTATCTCTTGTTCTTGTCTGAAAAGCTGCTCTGTCGCGGCAGCCAGATCGTGAATTCCGTGAACTTGCCCGGCTCCGTCGCGACGTCGATGGTGCCGCCGTGCTGCTTCACCACGATATCGTGGCTCATCGACAATCCGAGGCCGGTGCCTTCGCCGGCCGGCTTGGTGGTGAAGAACGGATCGAACATCTTTTCCTTCACCTCGTGCGGAATGCCGGTGCCGTTGTCGCGGATGCGGATCTCGATGCTGTCGCCGCGGTCGCGCGTTGCGGCGATCACCACCGGCTCGTAATCGGCGGCGCCGTCATCCGACTTGCGCTTGGCCACCGCGTGGAAGCCGTTCGAGATCAGGTTCAGCAGTACCCGGGTGATCTCCTGCGGAAACACTTCCGCTTGCCCGGCCGCCGGATCGAGTTCGCGCTTCAGCGTCACGTCGAACTGCGGCTTCTCGGCGCGGGCGCCGTGATAGGCAAGGTTGAGGCTCTCCTCGACCAGCGCGTTGATGTCGCTCAGCCGATGCTCGCCGCCGCCCTCGCGGGAATGCAGCAGCATGTTCTTGACGATGGAGTCGGCGCGCCTGCCATGCTGCACGATCTTCGCGAGATTGTCCTTCAACAGTCCGGTCAGCTCGTCGACCTCGCTGCGGACGTCGTCCGCGAGCGGGAGCGGCGCCAGCGTCTCGTTCAGCTCGTCGGTCAGCTCGGCGGAGAGCGATGCAAAATTGTTGACGAAGTTGAGCGGGTTCTTGATCTCGTGCGCAATGCCGGCGGTGAGCTGGCCGAGCGATGCCAGCTTCTCGGTCTGGACCAGCCGGTCCTGGGCAGCGCGCAAATCGTCGAGCGATTTGGCGAGGTCCCGGGTGCGATCCTGCACCTCGTTGAACAGGCGCGTGTTCTCGATGGCGATCACGGCCTGGTCGGCAAAGGTCTTGAGCAGGGCGATCGCCTTGTCCGGGAAGGGACCGGGCTCCGGCCGCGTCACGCCGATGGTGCCGATCGCGACGCCGTCGCGCAGCATCGGGATCACGAGGATGCTGCGATAACCTCGCGTCCGCGCCAGCTCTCTCATGGCGTCCGTAAGGTCGGGCTCGTTCTGCATGTCGCTGCGGAATGCGAACTCTCCGCTTCTTGCCACTCGGCTGTGAATGCCGGACGCCGATAGCGGCGCCGGGAACGAGCTGAGCAGCTCTTCGTTGCCGGCTTCGTTGTCGGTACTGAAGGCGGCGAGGTGGAGCAGGCCGTCGATGACGCGCGTGACGGTGGAGGAATGTCCGCCGACCAGGGACTTGGCGCTGTCGGAGATCGCCTGGAACACGGGTGTCACATCCGCGGGCGAGGCCGCAATCACCTTGAGGATGTCGGCGGTCGCGGTCTGCCGTTCCAGCGCTTCCCTCGTGGTGTTGAACAGGCTGACATTCTTGATCGCGATCACCGCCTGGTCTGCGAAGGTCTGCAACAGCCGCACATGATGCTCGCCGAACGCGCCGGTCGCGCGCCGCGTGGCGATGATGACGCCGATGGCCTGGCCGTCGCTCATTAAAGGCGCGAATAACATGCTGCGGTAGCCGCGGGCGCGCGCGATGTCCCGCGCCGCCGGTTCGACCTCGGTGTCGGGCAATTGCGCCGCCACACCACTGGCCACGAGCCGGTAGGGCGGGAACTGCGCGAATGGCACCGGGAACGAGGACTGCAGCACGCGATCGCCGGCCGGATCGGTCGGCGTGAACGCCGCAAGATGCGCGGCGCCGTCGATGTAGCGCAGGACTGCCGTGGAGAAGCCGCCGATCAGCCGGTTGGCGTTGGCGGCAATGGCGTCGAACACCGGCTGTACGTCGGAGGGTGAAGCGGCCATCACCTTCAGAATGTCGGCGGTGGCGGTCTGGCGTTCCAGCGTCTCGCGCGTCTCGTTGAACAGCCGCGCGTTCTCGATCGCAATCACCGCCTGGTCGGCAAAGGTCTGGAGCAGCTGCACGAGGTCGGCTGCGAACGCGCCGGGCTCGGCACGAGTTACGCTGATCATGCCGACTGGCGTCCCCCGATTCATCAGCGGCATGAACAGCACGCTGCGAAAGCCGCGCAGCCGCGCAAGGTTCCGGTTCAGCTCCGGGACCTCCGCGGCTTCGCTATCGGGAAACTGGATCGTCTCGCCGCCGCGCACCAGCGCGAAGGTCGGAAAGTCGGCAATCTTGCGCGGGAACGACGCCTTCAGCCCTTCGTCCGCCTCGGTGCTCGTTGGTGTGAACGCCACGAGGTGGAGCTCGTCATCGATGAACTGAAGCACGGTGGCGGAGAAGCCGCCGAGCAAACGCCGGGAGCTGGACGCGATCGCCTCGAAGACCGGCCGGGCATCGGACGGAGAGGCCGCGATGGTGCGCAGAATCCCGGCGCTGGCGCTTTGACGATCGCGCGCAATCGCGAGCTCACTGCGAAGCTGCGCGTTCTCGGCTGTGGCCGCCTGTAACAGGCGCTCAAGTTCCGCGATGTCGTTGGAAGGGGCGGTCATTCGCAATCCGGCTTGATGCCGGACAAGCGCGGCACCAGGGCGGATTATCACATCTCCTGCGGCCGGAGCCAGCGTCCGCGACAGCGAGTTTGCTGCCAGAATCCGGTCCGCTTCACGTGCCCGGCCGCGACACCTCGGTCTCCTTGCTGGTGATCAACTCCAGCAGCACGGGAATGCCTTCCTGCGTCTTCTGGATGCCGCGCCTGATCGCGGGGATGATGTCCTCAGGTCTCGTCACCCGCTCGCCATAGCCGCCGAAGGCGCGCGCCATCGCGGCGTAGTCGCCGGAAATGTCGGTCGACCGGTATTTCTCGGTCGAAACCGGCATCACCTTCAATTCGATCGCCATCGAAAAATTGTTCAGCAGGATCGACATGATCGGAATGCGCTCGCGCACCGCGGTCTCGAAATCCATGCCGGTGAAGCCGATCGCGGCATCGCCCCAGACATTGATGCAGAGCTTGTCTGGCCTTGCGAGCTTGGCGCCCATTGCCAACCCAAGGCCGTAGCCGAGCTGCGTCGTCTTGCCCCAGCCGAGATAGGTGAGGGGCTCGACCGACTTCCAGAACGGCGAGAGCTGGTCGCGCGGGCTGCCGGCATCGTGGGTGATGATGGTGTTGCCGATGTCGACGGTGTGCTGCAGGTCCCATAGCACGCGATAGGGGCTCAAAGGCGCATCATTGCTGGTGAGCTTCGGCATCCATTTCGCCAGCCACTCCTTGTGCGAGGCCGCGATCTCGGCCGCGACCGCCGAGGCGTCCCGATCCGCGCTGACGGTCTTGCCGATCTCCTCCAGCAGCGCGTCGAGCACGAGCCCGGCATCGCCGACGAGGCCGATCCTGGCTTCCACGTCCTTGTTGAGATGGTTCGGATCGAGCGTCGAGTGGATGATGGTTTTGTCTTTGGGCATCGCGATGCCGAAGCCTGTTTCAGTGAAAGAGCAGCCGATGCCGAAAATGACGTCGGCCTCGGCCAGGAACTTCGGCACCGCGCGCGGCACGGCGAGCCCGCCGGAGCCGAGCGAGAGCGGATGCGTTTCCGGAAAGGACGATTTGCCCCCAAGGCTGGTGGTGACGGGAATGGCGAGCCGTTCGGCCAGCCGTTTCAATTGCGGCCACGCCTGCGCGTAATGCACGCCCTGGCCGGCATAGATCACCGCGCGCTTGGCGTTGACGAGCAGGTCGGCCGCCTCCTTCACATGAACGGGGTCAGCGCCGTAGCGGGTGCGCAGCACAGGCGTGTAGTTCAGCGGCTCAGGCACCTCTTCGTTCCACATGTCGGCGGGGATCTCGACGATGACAGGCCCGCCGCGGCCGTTCTTCAGCTTGGTGAAGGCGCGGCGAAAGATGTTGGCGACTTCCGCGGCGAGGATGATCGGTTCGGACGATTTCGAAAACGCCTTCATCGCCTCGCTGGAATTGAAGTTCGGCTCGATATGCGCAAGCCTGCGCTGATAGCCCATCGGCAGCACCAGCACGGGAACGGATTCGCCGTAGCATTGCGCGACACCGCCCATCGCGTTCTCCGCACCGGGCCCGTGCTGCATGCAGAACGCGCCGATCGAGCGTCCCGATGTCACCCGCGAGATCGCATCCGCCATGTGGATGCCGACGCGCTCCTGCCGCACCATCACGGGCCGGATATCGGCCTTGGCCGCATGCTCGATCAGATGATTGACCGGATAACCGCAGAGGATCTCGATCCCCTCGCGCTTCATGATTTCCGCAATCGCGGTGCCGAGCTTCATGGCGTTTCTCTCCCTGGGCAGGCCGGTTGGTCCGGCCGATTAGGGAAGAGAGGATCAGGAATCGGGGAAAGGGTAAAGCGCGGGCGATGAGAGTCGCGGTAGGTCAGCTATGCAGCAGGTTGCCGTAGCCCGGATGGAGCGCAGCGCAATCCGGGGCCGTTCCACCGGATATACCAATGACGAATTCGCCGCGCTCCATCCGCTACGACCGCTACTTGCAGCTTTGGCAGATCCTCAGCTTGCGTTTCAACGCCTCGTCTTCTTGATCGATCAATTGCTCAGCGGCGCCTTTAGCACCCGGATCGGCCCTGGAGCCCTTCGCCGTGCGTGACCTCACAGGCGGCACCACTTGGCTCGAGGTGTCATTGCCCTCGCCGGGGCCTACGCTGAAGCCATCGTAGTCGGCGGCCGGGTTCGGCGCCGATGGAAGCCCGCCGATCACCGGCGGCGAAGCTTCTCTGATGGATGCTGCCGGCGGAGGTCTGGAATTTTTGGCGCCCGCATGCGGCGGCGATGCATTGGGCGGAGAAAGCGAAACCGGCGGGGCGGCCGAAGTCTGTCCTCTTGCGCTGTCCTGCGACCAGACGCCGACAACGATGAGGCTGAAAGCCAGGAGCATCACGCTTCTCATCCGCATCCTTCAAGCAGCTGTGGTTGGTGGATTGACAGTGTGAAGCGTATCAGGACCCACATGGTCGTCAAAGCGCCGCAGCCTGGATTTCGCAGCCGGGAGTATAGTTCACAAAGCGTGACCGGCCCGCCGCACCAAGCCAGGCGCGGTGAAGTCAAAGAGGAATTTAACGCTTGCGCCCTAACTTGCGCTCGCCATGAGTGACCAGGTCGTCCACAGCGAGGTTCAACCGTTTTCGGCGCGTGCTGCGCTTCCCTGGCTGGTGAGCCTTGGGGTATATGCCCTGTTGCTGATTCTTGGACCGCGGCTGCTCAATGATCCCGACAGCTATTCGCACATCGAAGTCGGGCGCTGGATCATCGCGCACGGCATGCTGCCGGCGACTGACCCATTTTCCTTTTCGAGGCACGGCGCGCCCTGGATCACCTTCGAATGGCTCTCGGAGATCATCTACGCCGGTGCCTACGCGCTTGCCGGCTGGCAGGGCGTCCTCGTCGTCGCTGCCGCGGCGATAGCGCTCGCCTTTGGTTTGTTGACGTTCTTCCTGCTGCGCGAGCTTTCGCCGACCCAGACGCTGCTCATGGTGATCGCGGCCGTCATCCTGTTGGCGCCGCATATGCTGGCGCGGCCACACGTGCTGGTGCTGCCGCTGATGGTGACCTGGGCGGCTGCCCTGGTGCGCTGCATGGATCGTGGTGGGCCTCCGCCGTATTGGGCCCTTCCTCTACTGGTCGTGTGGGCCAATCTGCACGGCAGTGTGGTGCTGGCGCTTGGACTGATCGGCCCTGCGGGGCTCGAGGCGCTGCTGCGCGAGAAGCGTAGCGAATGGCCACGCGTGTTCCTGCAGTGGCTGCCGTTCACCGCGCTCGCGGTCGCGGCGTCCTGCCTGACGCCCTACGGGCCGGAACCGCTGCTGATGCCGCTGACGACGCTCGGCCTCGGCCCCGCGCTCGGTTGGATCGCGGAATGGCGGCCGCAGGATTTCAGCCACATAGGCTTCTTCGAATTGCTGCTGCTGGCCGGCATCTTCGCGCTCTCGCGTGGCGTGACGCTGCCGGTCGTGCGTGCGTTGGTCGTGATCGGCTTGCTGCATTTCGCGCTGGCCCAGATCCGCAATGCGGATCTGCTGGCCATGCTGGCGCCGCTCTATCTGGCGGCTCCGCTGGCGCGGACGTTCGGCGGACCGGTGGGAGAAGATGCTCCCGGCTCGTCACGCGGCCTGAACCTGGCCACGCTGGGTGTGTTGATCGTGGTGAGCGGGGCGACGCTGGCGCGTGACATACGACCGGCTCCGGCCATTACCCCTCAGGCTGCCATCGCTGAAGCCAACCTCGCCACGGCGGGGCACGTGCTCAACGATTATTCCTTTGGCGGCTATTTGATCTTTGCCGGCATTCCCACCTTTATCGACGGTCGCGGTGAACTGTACGGGGGAGCGTTCATCAACCGCTACAATCGTGCCCTGGCGCTGGTCGATCTCGGCGACTTTCTCAAGTTGCTCGACGAATACAACATCGGCGCAACGCTGCTCGCGCCGGGAACGCCGGCGATAGCGATGCTGGACCGGCTGCCCCAATGGCAGCGCGTCTACAGCGACGACGTGGCGGTCGTGCACAAGCGGCGAGATATGCCGCAAAAATAGATCAAGCGGTCCCGAAGGCGACGTATTGGCCGCCGAGCGGCACGCCGCTCAGGGTCGCTTCGAGGCGCCGTGCCGGCTTGGTGTCCCAGGGCAGCAGCAGGAAATGGCGCGCACCGATCTCGCGCAAGCCGCCGGCAGCCATCAATTTTCGGGTTTTACCCGCCCCGAGCAGGACGGCGTCCCGGTCGAACTCACAACGCGCGACGGCAAGGCGGGTCAGCGGGTTGTATGGATTGTGCTCGATGACGCAGACGAGTCCCCCGGGTCGCGTCACGCGCCGCATCTCGGCGATGAATTGCGCCCATTCGGCCGGCACGACGTGGTGCATCACGCAGACGGCGGTGACCAGATCGAAGCTGGCATCGTCGAAAGGAAAGGTGCGGCCGTCAAACTCACGGTAGTCGACCTTGCCGTTGTCAGCGCGTGCCTGCGCCAGGCTGGCCGAAGAAACGTCGATCCCACTCAAGCGGCCGACCATGCCGTGCAGCAGGGGATGAAGGCTGCCCACGCCGCAGCCGACGTCCAGCATGTCGGGCCTCTCCTTGTCGAGCCGCTGCGCGATCAGATTGCCCAGGAGATCGGCCTTGGCGCGCATGAAGAAGTGATGCGGCAAGCCGGAGAAGTCGATCGAGGATTGGACCACGTCACGGTAGTTGTCGTGATAACCGTCGAAGAGCTCGGTCATGCGCCGGCTCACTCGTTGACGGCGTGGATCGCGGGTGCGGCCGCCGTCTCGTTGCGGTCGAAGCCAGCGCGGGTCTGCACCACATAGAGCGGGCGACGTTTCACCTCGGCATGGATGCGGCCGACGTAAAGCCCCACGATACCCGTCATCAGCATGTTCATTCCACACAACAGGGACACGACGACCATCGTCGAGGACCAGCCGGTGACGAGGTGACGGTCGTTGCTGAGCCACAACAGGATCACCCAGCCGCCGTAGAGCAGTGCCAGACCCGAGACCGTCAATCCGCACCAGATTGCCAGGCGCAAGGGCAGATCGGAAAAGCCGAGCGCGGCGTTCATCGCGAGCCGCACCATCTTGAACAGCGGATATTTGGTCTCGCCCGCTGCACGTTCGAGGCGGTGGAAGGCGACCTCGGCCTGCCGGAAGCCGAGCCAGGCGATCATGCCGCGTACGAAGCGGTCCTGCTCCGGCATCTGCCGAAGCGCGTCGAGCACCTTGCGATCGATCAGGCGGAAGTCGCCGACATCGGCGGGGATGCCGACCGAGGACATCCTGCCGAGAAGCCGATAGAACAGATGCGCGGTCGCGCGTTTGAATCGGCTTTCGCCGTCGCGCGACAGGCGGCGGGCGTGGACGATGTCGTTGCCTTCCTGCCATTTTGCGATCAATTGCTCGATCACTTCAGGCGGATCCTGCAAATCGGCATCCATGACGATGATTGCTTCACCTTGCGCGGCGTCCATGCCGGCGGTGATGGCGATCTGATGCCCGAAATTTCGCGACAGGCCGATATAGCGAAAGCGCGGGTCGCGCGTGGCGAGCGCCTGTAGCACGATCGAACTGGAATCGCTGCTGCCGTCGTCGACGAAGATCGCCTCAGCCGGCCCGTCGAGCCGGGACAAGACCAGGTCGAGCCTGCGCAGCAGCACCGGCAACACGGCTTCCTCGTTGAACACGGGGATGACGAGGCTGTAGCGGATCGACTGGAAATTGGCCGCCATGCGAGAGAGTCCAACTCGTTGCAGGAGCGGAAGTCTATGCCGGGGGTGGTTAAGGTCGCCTTGCCACAACCGTTAAAGGATATGGGGAGCCGGGGTGGCTTCCAAAAAGCGGTGCGAATGGTGATGCCCGATTAACCACGCCGAGCAGCCGCGGCTTTGGCCCAGGACTTGCGACTTAGGGCTTGCGGCGGATCTTGTAGAGAACAAATCGCTCCGAGGTATCCAGCGCTTCCAGCAGATCCGGCAGTGGGTTTACGGCCCGCGGTCCGAGGACGTAGAGATAGTCGTAGTCCTGGGGCCAGGTGCTGACGAACGGCGGAACGCCAGCTGGCGGCCGGCTTGCCGCAATCGCGGTCAGCACGCCCAGCGGCATCGGCCCCCCGTAGGGAATGGCAAGGCGGCGCACGTCCTCGCGTGGCCGCACGGGCTGCTTGCCCGCTTCCGTAAATAGATTGGGCACGAACGCGTTGGCATAGTGCACGGCGAGCGTAGGCGCATAATACATCGGATATGAGGTGAGGTCGGCGAAGGGCGGGTCTCCATTGTCGTCCGTGCTGGCGACCAGGATGCGCGAGCCGCGATCGATCTTGTGGAACGACTCGACGATGGCCGCATAGTCGGTGCGGTAAGGCAACCACACCGCGAGCACGACGGCGAGATTGACCAGGATGATGCCACTGATCGCGGCGAGCGCTGCCATTCTCCATGTCCGGCTGGGCAGCGTAATAGAGCAGAAGGCCGGCAGGATCAGAGCCGCAGCGGGAATCACGCGAAGGTCGACGAACGAAGTTCCGAACAGCTTCGAGGGAATGACGACGTAGAGCAGCGCGAAGCCGGTCGCGAGCCAGATCCCGGCTGCTTCGAGCTTGAGGACGCCGCGTCTTGCGGCGAAAAACAGCGAGATCATCAGCGCAAGCCCGGTCGCAGCCGCGATCGTCAAATTGTAACCGTTCATGATGCGCAACGGCCAGATCGGCTTGAATCCGAAGAACCAGTTCGTTCCTTCGCTTCCGATCGATCCCGCAGTCATGCGCATGATCCCAAACAGGGCAAGCGCCGGTACGGCCAGCGCGGCGAGCCGCGCGGCGGCGACACCGTACGATATTCGCCCATGGCGGATGCGCGAGAGCTCGTAAAGGCCGAGCGTCGCGCCGTAGATGCCGAGGGAGAAGAAATGCGCCGCAAATAGCGCAGCGACGAAGACCATGTTGACGACGAAACGCAATGGCCATGGGCGTTCCGCGAGCATCAGATAGACGGCGATGCCGCAGAGAGCGAGGCCCAGTCCGAACTCGAAATTCACGAAGCCCCAGCTGAACGGTAGGCAGTAAAGGAACGCGAGCGCCGCAAAGCCGGCGAGATGGACCCGTCCCTTCCGCGCCCATTCGAGCAAGAGCGCGCCCCCAACGATCAGCAATTGACTCAGGAGCAGAAACAGCCGCGTGGCGTTCTCGACGCTGATCAGCCGCGCCATCTGCGGGACCAGCAGATCCATGCCAAGGTTGGGATAGAATGCCCAAGCCACTTCGTAATGCGGATTGGCGTTGGGGGTGCCGTTCTGGTTCAGAATATACATCCGGGCGAGGTGATTGGGATAGTCGACCATCGCGGGGATAGGGGTCAGCAGCACCGGAAGAAATGACACAGCCGCCAGGACAGCAAGAACGGTGATCGCCACCGATCGGTCCGAGCCAAGACCAGCCCGGATTGTCGAGGTCGGCTTGTCAGAAGAAATCATGTCATCGGGCCGCTGCAGTTTGAGCTTACGCTCTACGATGGCGCAACCGCCCGACACAACGCCATATTGCGAATTCGCGAAAATCAAGCTGGGTCGTCGCCGCATCGGAAGGAGGAGCCCGTCATCCGACGCGCTGCACGCGGACTTGTGCTGATGAGATTGCGGCGCGCCGGCAATGCCGGCTACTTGACCGCCGCGCCGACCGAGTTGAATTTGCCGCTCAGGAGTGCGCTGCCGGTGTTGTTCACGGCCGCGATGATCGCAAACGCGATGCCGGTGGCGATCAGACAATACTCGATGGCAGTGGCACCATTTTCATCGGCAAGAAATGACTTGAGCAAAGTCATCGTCAACTCCTGTTCATCCGTCCAACCTAGGCTGGTGCCGTTTTCGGAATGGTAAATTGATTCAGCAATTTTTCGCGGGCGCGTCAAAACCCAGGTGGATGGTCCTCACCTGCCGTTTGGTATGGTGTCACCGATTGACTTAAGGTTTCGTCACCCAATTCGGACGCATTTGGCGATATCGTCATCCCGTCTCAGGACGAGATCTGGCGTTCCGGCGCGGCCTTGCCGGGGCGTTTCAGCACCGTTGCCAGGCGTCCGACCAGATAGCTCACCGCGCATGGCTGCGCCCGCGCGGAGCTGCCGGCGAGGCTTTCTTCCTCGGCCGCGTCGTTGACGATGCCGATGTAGTTCTTTCTGGCGTCCTGCTGCTGCACGAGCCTGCAAATCCCGGGTTCAATCGAGGCGCAACAATGCTGCGCGGAGCGGGAAGCGTCGGTTAATTTTGCCTTCCGTAGGATTACGTGTCGTCCCCGCGACCGCGGGCAGACGCTGAAAGCGCGGGCTTGGCTTAACGGATTGTTGAGCCTGTTCTTGAGCGGGGCGCCGGCTCAGTCGCGCCGACCGTCCGCATTCATCGCCCGCAATACCGCGATGCGGGCGAACATCATCCAGCCGCCGCCGGTCTCGGCCGCGTTGATCAGGGTTTCGATCGCGGTCTGCCAGTGGCTCGCATGCTGCGTGTCCTCGGGCAGTCGCATGATGTGATCGGCAGCTTCTTGCAGCGTCCGCAGCTTGCGCCCGCCACGTAACGAAATGGGATCGTCGAATGCGGTCGACCAGGGCATGTCAGGTCGGCCGATCGACGAGGGGAGGCATCACGGCGTCGTCGCTGTGCGATGCTGCTAGCCGGCCTTCTTCGCCCGAGCCGGCGCGCGCACCGGCTTGTCGCCTTTTTTGGGAGCGGCTTTCGCAGCAGCGTCCTTGCCGCCCTTGCCGGCGATTGGCAGCAGCATCTCGCGCTGGCCTTCGACGCGCTTTTTCGGCTTCTTGCCCTTGAGGGCGTCCTTGGTCACATCCTTGGCCACTTTCGCCGCGGGGCCTGCGTCCTTCTCGTTCGCGATGCTCTTCTTCAGCGCGTCCATGAGGTTGATGACGTTGCCACCGGTCTTGGGCGCGGTCTTTGCTGCGATGGGCGCGCCGCTGCGCTTCTTGTTGATGAGGTCGATCAGCGCGGTCTCGTAGTGGTCCTCGAACAGCTCGGGCTCGAACGCGCCGGACTTCTTCTCGACGATGTGCTTTGCAAGGTCGAGCATGTCTTTGGTCAGCTTAACGTCCTGGATGTCGTCGAAATAGTCGTTCTCGCCGCGCACCTCGTAGGGGTAGCGCAGCAGCGTCCCCATCAGGCCGCTCCCGAGCGGCTCCAGCGCGATGATGTGCTCGCGGTTGGTCAGCACCACGCGGCCGATCGCGACCTTGTCCATGCTCCGGATCGTCTCGCGGATCACCGCAAAGGCGTCGTGACCGACCTTGCCATCGGGCACGAGATAATAGGGACGGATCAGATAGCGGCTGTCGATGTCGGTCTTCGGTACGAACTCGTCGATCTCGATCGTGTGGGTGGAGTCCAGCGCGATGTCGTCGAGCTCGTCCTTGGTGACCTCGATATAGGTGTCGGTGTCGACCTTGTAGCCCTTGACGATGTCCTCCGAAGTCACCTCGTCACCGGTCTCGGCGTCGACCTTGAGGTACTTGATCCGGTGGCCGGTCTTGCGGTTGATCTGGTTGAACGAGACCTTCTCGGTATCCGAAGTGGCCGGATAGAGAGCGACCGGGCAGGTCACGAGCGACAAACGCAGAAAACCCTTCCAATTGGCGCGGGGGGCCATGGGCTACTCCAAACGCAACGGGGACAGAAGACGAAGATACCATCGGGGAACACCGAATCATAGCAAGGCGGATCGCTGAATCTTGCATCTGCGTTAACCGGCCGCCCGGCGCGCGGTTGCAGCCTGATCCGGCTGCAAAGGCCGGAACATCATATCCGATCATGCGTTGCCACGGGACATTCCGCCGCGAGGAGTCGCAGCCATCCGACGCGACGGCCAGAAATTGAGGTCACCATGGCAACCACGCGAGACCAACGTCAGATCGTGGAAACTCCGACCGAGGCGCGCCAGGGCGAGCCCGGGCCGTCGGTGGCGGCGCTGCTCGCCATATCCACCGGGCTCGCGATCCTGATCCTCGCGGTCATCTGGTTCGTTTTCTTCCGGACCTGATCGGCAGATCGACCGGACGGTTCGCACCTTCCGACTCGCCGCGTAACGCGGCACATTGCGCCCGCCAGGCCGCCGGTTCGTCCGGTGGCCTGGCGGGCGCAGTGCGTTGATCGCGAACAGGTCGGATATGACCAAAAAGTAACGCGGCCGGTTCCCCGTGTTCATATTCAGTTCACGCCGGAATTGCTCATCTGTGCGGGTGTTCATGCGGCCTAATTCTGGAGAGAAGCGTGCGCCTGCTCGTCGTTGAGGACGACCCCGATCTCAATCGCCAGCTTACCAAGGCGCTGACCGACGCCGGCTATGTCGTCGATCGCGCCTTCGACGGGGAGGAGGGGCATTATCTCGGTGACAACGAGCCCTACGACGCCGTGGTGCTCGACATCGGCCTGCCGAAGAAGGACGGCATCTCGGTGCTGGAAGCCTGGCGGCGCAACGGCCGTACCATGCCGGTCCTGATCCTCACCGCGCGTGACCGCTGGAGCGACAAGGTCCAGGGCTTCGATGCCGGTGCCGACGACTATGTCGCAAAGCCGTTCCACCTGGAGGAGGTGCTGGCGCGCATCCGCGCGCTGCTGCGCCGCTCCACCGGCCACGCCCAGAGCGAGCTGAGCTGCGGCCCCGTCACGCTCGACACCAGGACCGGACGGGTCAGCGTGTCGGGTAATCCCATCAAGATGACGTCGCACGAATATCGGCTTCTGGCCTACCTGATGCACCATTCGGGGCGCGTCGTGTCCCGCACCGAACTGGTCGAGCACCTCTACGACCAGGACTTCGACCGCGACTCCAACACCATCGAGGTCTTCGTCGGCCGCATCCGCAAGAAGCTCGACGTCGACATCATCCAGACTGTCCGTGGCCTCGGCTATCTCCTGACCCCGCCGACCCCCGGCGCTTGAAGCGTGGTGTCTCGGACTATCTTGTCTAGACGTATCTTGGCTTGACGGGCGGCCCGGCAGAGGCCTTGTTCGGGTCATGAGTTCCGACGCCATGCCACCCCGCGCCTCCGGGATCATTCCGATGCCCGCCAGCTCGCTCGCGAACCGCCTGTTTCTGTCGGCGACCGCGTGGCTCGTGGTGATCCTGGCCATCACCGGCGTGGTGCTGTCGTCGGTCTACAAGAACGCCACCGAGCGCGCCTTCGACCGCCGGCTCAATCTCTATCTCCGCACGCTGATCGCCGAGGTCGCCACCCCCGACGAGCCCCCGGACCGCCAGTTCCAATCGCTCGGCGAGCCTCTGTTCGAGCTGCCGTTGTCCGGCTGGTACTGGCAGATCACGCGGACCGACACCGAAAAGCCGGAGGTGCGCTCCTCGCGCTCGCTCTGGGACAAGAAGCTGCCGAAGCTGGAAGAGGAGGGCACCGAGCTTACCGCCGCCGGCATCCGGATCGCTTATGTCGACGGTCCCGAGGGACAGAATCTGCGTATGGTGGAGCGGCCGGTCGATCTCGGCGCGGACGGCAAATTTCTCGTCAGTGTCGCCGGCGACGACACCGAGATTTTCGACGAGACGCGCAGTTTCGATTACTACCTCGGCGGCACCTTCACCGCGCTCGGCATCGTGTTGCTGCTGACCACCGTGTTCCAGGTCCGCTTCGGTCTCGCGCCGCTCAAGCGCATCTCCGAATCCATCGCCGACATCCGGTCCGGGCGGGCGGAGCGGCTCGAGGGCGAGTTCCCGGTCGAGATCGCGCCGCTGGCGCGCGAGACCAACGCGCTGATCGACGCCAATCGCGAGATCGTCGAGCGCGCACGCACCCATGTCGGCAATCTCGCCCACGCCATCAAGACGCCGCTCTCGGTCATCGTGAACGAGGCCGGCGCGCATGCCACCGATCCGTTCGCGGCCAAGGTGATGGAGCAGGCCGACGTGATGCGCGACCAGGTCGCCCATCATCTCGAGCGCGCGCGCATCGCGGCGCGGGTCTCGGTCGTCGCGACGGTGACGGAGGTTGCACCGGCCATCGAGGCACTGCGGCGGACCATGGAGAAGATCCACCGCGGCCGCGGCATCGTGGTCGAGGCCGAGGCCGATCCGTCGGCGAAATTTCGTGGCGAGCGGCAGGATCTGGAGGAGATGGTCGGCAATCTCGTCGACAACGCCTGCAAATGGGCGGCCTCGCGGGTCTTCATCGAAGTTCTGGTGGAAGCGCCGCATCAGGCGAGCAGCGGTCCGCGGCTGCATATCATCGTCGACGACGACGGCCGCGGCCTGTCGGAGGCCGAGCGCACCCAGGTCTCACGGCGCGGCCAGCGGCTCGACGAATCCAAGCCCGGGTCGGGGCTGGGGCTGTCGATCGTGACCGAGCTCGCTGCGCTCTATGGCGGCAGCCTCTCCCTCGGCCGCGCACCGACGGGGGGCCTGCGGGCGGAGCTGGTCCTCCCCGGAATATAATCCCTTGTTCCGACGCGACTATTCGGCCTGCGGCACACCGATCCGGACGAAACCAGGGGTATTCGGAGCGACTTCCTAAACGGCTTCTTAAGTGGCCCCACCTATGATCGAGCAGGACGGACCCCACGTCCGCCATTTTACCGTTCATTACCCGGGCGCATGAGCCAGACATCGATCGAGCGGCTGAGGGACTATCTCGCGCAGCTCCCGCCGCAGGCGCAGGCGCTGTTGATGCGGGAGTTCGAGCGCGCGCTCGAGCGCGGTCAGGACACGGCCGTGGCAACCCTCGTGCTCGACCAGCTGCGCAAGATTGTCCGCAAGACGGAAGCCGACGAGGCCCCACCGCCGCGTACGGACGATCTGTCGCGGCTGCTGTTCCAGGTGCTGGAACCATTCCTCGTCGAAGCAGGCGCCCCGATCCGGGCCGGGCAGATCCGCCGCTCTTCGCTGGCTCCGATCTGGCAATGGCTCGGCCGCGACGGTGCTCCGGCCAAGCTGAATGAATTCGAGGCGGCGCTGGCGCGCATGCCGGCCGACAGCTCAGGGCAGGTCGAAGCGCTGGCCTCGAAGCTCCAGGCGGTCGCTGCGGATGCCATCTTCGAGCTGACGGGACCGGGCGGGGGTGACAAATCGCGTGCGCTCGCACGCGTTGGTCCGCCCAACGTGATCGAGGACCTCTATTCGACCGGGGCGGTGCTTGCGGTCCGCGACGCCATCGCCACCTTGAACGAGAAGCTGCCGCGCTCTTTGCGCGCCTTCGGCGATGCCCAGATCGCCTCGGTGACTGCGGCGCTCAACATTCCCGTCCTCCAGACGCCGCAGATGCTGCCCTTCGCGCTCTCCATCGTCGTGCAGCGGATGACCGCGCCGTGGCAGATCATCCGCCTCGCCATCAAGATTGCCGCGTCCGACGACGAGATCCGTGTCGCGGCAACGCCCTATGGCGTCGCGGTCACGATGGCGCTGCATGACCTGTCCTGCGTGGCCGCCATCCTGCGCATGGACATCAAGCGCGGTCATTTCGACAATGTCGCCGGCAATCTCAAGACGCTGCACGACGGCGTCCGAGGCCTGCGTACCGAGCTCGACCTGCGCAACGACTCCGCCTGGGGCAAGCAGTTGACCTCGATCCGGGCCGACATCTCCAACGCGCTGCAATCCGAGATCGACAGTGTTCCCGGCCGCGTCCGCCGCATCCTGCGCCAGCGCGCCGAGAAGGACATTCCGCCGGGCGCGCGGATCGACAGCACCGAGGTCGAGGAAACCGTGGCGCTGATCGATTTCGTCGCGACCTGTCGCAATTATGCGAGCGAGCTTGCAATCAACGAGGTGACACTGCGCACCTATTCCGACCTGCAGCAATATGTCGAGCGTTCGACCGAGCAGCTGGTGCAGTCGCTGCGCGGCGCCGATCACAAGGTCCGCACCTATCGGCAGCAGCAGGTGCAGGCCGCGATCCGCTTCTGCCAGGTGCTGTTCGGGGATGATTATGCCTCGCTGATGAGCCGCGCCGCGGAGAACGCGGCCACGGGCGAGCGCAAATCGTCGCGCGCGAGCTGATCCAGGCGCATATTTCAGCACACAATTTCAGGTTGACGGTGTCGGTGGCTGGCCCTACGGTCGCCGTGCAACTTTCTGATATTTCTATCTGTGGGCGCATGAAATCCGTTATCAGTTCCATCGAAATCGAAAATCGCGTCGTCGTTGCCAAATATCAAAGGCTGATGGTAGGCGCGAAGGTGGTGCTGGTCGAGAAGGCAAGCGGTCGGCAGCTTCCTGAGACCGTCACCAGGGTTGCATCGCCCGTTCCCGTCGGGGCGTTGCGCATCAGATTGCCCGACGCTATCGAGCCGGGAACATACTTCCTGAAGGCCTTTAACGGGCATGGCGAGGACGCCGCTCAAAGCGCGGACTTCGAGATCGGCTAAGCCGTTGGATTTTCACCGTTTCGGGACTGTGCGCGGTCGCGCCGAATTGACAATTGTCAATTGCCGCATCGTCCGGCCGTGGTGTAAAGCGACCTGTGGGCGCGGCTTGCGCGCTGCCGGAAGCTTGCCAGATGACGCTATGGTTCGTGTTCGCGCTGATGACGGTCGCGGCGATCTTCGCCGTGCTTTTGCCGCTCGGCCGTAGCGGACGCGCGCAAAATCAGGGCAGCGAAGTCGCGGTCTACAAGGACCAACTCGCCGAGATCGAGCGTGATCTTGCCGCAGGGCTGATCGCAGCGCCCGAAGCCGACGCCGCGCGCGTCGAGGTCAGCCGCAGGCTGCTCGCCGCGGCCGGAAGCGAGCCCGCAACGGCACCGAAATCCAGCCTCAAATGGCGCCGCGCGGCGGCCGTGTTGGCGCTTGCCGGCCTGCCGCTGGTTGCGATTGGTGTCTATGTGCCGCTCGGCTCGCCCAGGCTTCAGGACTTTCCGCTGGCGCAGCGGGAGCGCGGATCCGGGTCCGGCATGGCGCAGTCGCTCGAGAATCTGGTCGTACAGGTCGAGCAACATCTGGAAAAGAATCCAACCGACGGGCGCGGCTGGAACGTAATCGCGCCCGTGCTGGAGCGGCTCGGCCGCTTCGACGACGCCGTGCGCGCCTATCGCAACTCGCTCACCTACAATGGCGAGAGTGCGGAGCGCCGGTCCGACCTCGGCGAAGCGATCTCGGCCGCCGCCGGTGGCGTCGTGACCGCCGAAGCCAAGACCGAGTTCGAGCGCGCGCGCGCGCTCAGCGCGGATGATCCGAAAGCGAACTACTTCCTCGGTCTCGCCGCCGAGCAGGACGGCCGCAAGGACGACGCCGCCAATATCTGGCGAGCGCTGCTGGCGAAAGCGCCGGCGGATGCGCCGTGGCGCCCTCTGGTGCAGAGCTCGCTCGCGCGAGTCGGCGGCGGTGGCGCTACGATGCCGGCGCTGTCGGATGAGACCCTCGCGGCTTCCAAGGACATGAAAGAGGGCGATCGCAACGCCATGGTTCGCGGCATGGTCGAACGGCTCGCCACGCGCCTCAAGCAGAATGGCGACGACGTCGAGGGTTGGCTGCGCCTGGTGCGCGCCTATCTCGTCATGGGTGATCGTGACAAGGCGGTGGGGGCATCGACCGATGCCCGCCAGGCGGTTGCCAACGATGCAGCGCGGTTGCGCCAGCTCGATGAAGGCCTCAAGACACTCGGGCTCGACGGATGACGATGTCAGGACGAGACGGGCAGGGAATGGATACGCCATGACGCGCAAGCAGCGACGTATGACCATCATCGGCGGCTCGCTTGCCGTGCTCGCGCTCGCGGCCGCGCTGGTGCTCAACGCACTGCGCGACTCCATCGTGTTCTTCTCGACGCCGACCATGGTCGCCGAGAAGCACGTCGCGCCCGGCAAGCGGTTTCGCCTCGGCGGCCTGGTGCAGCCCGGCTCGCTCCAGCGCGGCGACAATCTCGCGGTGACCTTCGAGGTCGCCGACGGTGGCGCAAAGCTTCCGGTCGCCTTCAAGGGCATTTTGCCTGATCTGTTCCGCGAAGGGCAGGGCGTCGTCGCCGAAGGCGCGCTCGACGCCGATGGCGTGTTCAAGGCCGACACCGTGCTCGCCAAGCACGACGAAACCTACATGCCAAAGGACGTCGCCGATGCCCTGAAGAAGCAGGGGCATTGGAAGGATGATTACGGCGCCAAAGCTTCCGATGGCGTCAAGCCCGCGGCCACAACCGCGCAGGGCAATTCGCAGGGAGCAGTGCGGTGATCGCGGAGTCAGGACATTATGCGCTGGTGCTGGCGCTCGGACTGGCACTGATCCAGTCCATCGTGCCCCTGATCGGCGCGCGACTGCGTGATGACGCGCTGATGAATGTGGCGCGGTCCACCGCGCTGGCGCAGCTCCTGTTCGTCGGTGCGTCGTTCGTCGCACTGGTGATGCTGCACGTAGAGTCGGATTTCTCGGTCGTCAACGTCTACGAGAATTCCCACTCCATGAAGCCGCTGCTCTACAAGATCACCGGCGTGTGGGGAAACCATGAAGGCTCGATGCTCTTGTGGGTGTCGATCCTTGCGCTGTTCGGCGGATTGGTGGCCGCCTTCGGCAACAATCTGCCGCTGTCGCTGCGCGCGCATGTGCTGGCCGTACAGGCGTGGATCGCCAGCGCATTCTATCTCTTCATCCTGGTGACCTCCAACCCATTCCTGCGCATCGCCAACCCGCCGATCGAGGGACGCGATCTCAATCCGGTGCTTCAGGACATCGGTCTCGCCGTGCATCCGCCAATGCTCTATCTCGGCTATGTCGGCTTCTCGATCTCGTTCTCCTTCGCGATCGCGGCGCTGCTGGAGGGTCGGATCGACGCAGCCTGGGCGCGCTGGGTGCGGCCGTGGACGCTGGTCGCCTGGATCTTCCTGACGCTCGGCATCGCCATGGGTTCGTACTGGGCCTATTACGAACTGGGTTGGGGCGGCTGGTGGTTCTGGGACCCGGTCGAGAACGCCTCGCTAATGCCGTGGCTTGCCGGCACCGCGCTGCTGCATTCGGCGCTGGTGATGGAGAAGCGCAACGCGCTGAAGGTCTGGACCATCCTCTTGTCAATCCTGACCTTCTCGCTATCGCTGCTCGGGACCTTCCTGGTGCGCTCGGGGGTCATCACCTCGGTGCATGCCTTCGCGACCGATCCAACCCGCGGGGTGTTCATTCTCCTGATTCTCTGCCTGTTCATCGGGGGCAGCCTGTCGCTGTTCGCCGGGCGCGCGACGTCGTTGAAGCAGGGCGGCCTGTTTGCGCCGATCTCGCGCGAGGGCGCGCTGGTGCTGAACAATTTGCTGCTCACGGTCGCCTGCGCGGTGGTGCTGTTCGGCACACTCTATCCGTTGGCGATGGAGATGCTCGCCGATTTCAAGATGTCGGTCGGCGCGCCGTTCTACAATCTCACCTTCGCGCCACTGTTCGCGCTGTTGCTGCTCGCCGTGCCGTTCGGGCCGATGCTGGCATGGAAACGCGGCGATCTGCTCGGCGTCACCCAGCGTCTGCTCGCGGCAGGCGTAGCCGGGCTCGTCGCCGTCGCCATGGTCTGGGGCTGGGCGCGCGGCGGCAGCGCGCTCGCGCCATTGGCAATCGGACTTGGCGTCTTCGTCATTGCCGGCGCAGCGACGGATCTGGCCGAACGAACTGGTTTGTTTCGCCTGCCGTTCGCGACGACGCTGCATCGTGCCCGCGGTCTGCCGCGCTCGGCCTGGGGCTCGGTATTTGCGCATGCCGGCCTCGGCGTCGCGTTGATCGGGATCGTTTGTGAGACCACCTGGAATAGCGAATATATCGCGACCATGAAACAAAACGACGTCGCCCATGTCGCCGGCTATGACGTCAAGCTGGATGGCCTGTTTCAGCGTCAAGGGCCGAACTTCCACGAGATGATCGCCGAGTTCAACGTCAGCAGTGACGGCGAGAAGCTCAGCGTGATGACGCCGTCCAAGCGCAGCTTCACCACCCGCGGCTCCTCGACCACCGAGGCCGCGCTGCTGACGCGCGGCGCCAGCCAGCTCTACATCTCGCTCGGCGACGCCACTGCCGAGGGCGCCATTGCCGTGCGCATCTATCACAAGCCGCTGGTGCTGCTGATCTGGTGGGGGCCAGTGCTGATGGCATTCGGCGGCGTGCTGTCGCTGTCGGACCGGCGCCTGCGGGTGGGTGCGCCAAAACCGGCGCGGGCCAAGCAGCGCCTGCAGCCGGCGGAGTGATCCGATGCGCCGAATGATGGTCGCGTTCGTCGCGCTGCTGCTGCTGGCCTTACCTGCGGCGCATGCCGTGCAGCCCGACGAGATCATGTCGGACCCTGCGAAGGAGTCGCGTGCACGCGACTTGTCGCGCGAGCTGCGCTGCATGGTCTGCCAGAACCAGTCGATCGACGATTCCGATGCGCCGCTCGCGCGCGATTTGCGGCTCCTGGTGCGCGAGCGCATCGCGGCTGGCGACAGCAATTCGCAAGTGCTCGATTTCCTGGTTGCGCGCTACGGCGAGTTCGTGCTGCTCAAGCCGCGCTTCGAGCGCCAAAACATACTGCTGTGGCTGCTCGCGCCGCTGCTGCTGATTGGCGGCGGCCTGGCGTTATGGCTGCAAATCCGCCGGCGCTCGCGAAATGGTGCAGACGTCCCGGCTCCGCCGCTCTCGCCGGAGGAAGAGGCGCGTCTCGCCGCATTGATGGCGGATGAAGCCAAGTCTCACTAGCTGCGTTGCTGCGCGCATGAAGTCGGCACTGCGCGGGCGTTTATGGAACTTCGTTAAGTTCCTACAGGCTCGCTACTTTCGGCCGCGATAAACTGCCGCATCCACATTCTCCGTTCATTACAAAAGTTTAACCCCGCCGCCAGCGCACGGTAAGGCGGCAGCCCCCATCTTCAGGTTCGTAAGGTGCCGCCGTCAGGTACCAAATGGATTTCAAGGCCTTGGAGATCTCTGCATGACCGACCGTTCCGACCTCTCGAACCTTCCGTCCTACCGGCAGCCCCGCCCGTCGATTTTCTCGGCCCGCAAGTTCGCGCTGATGGCCTCGGTCGTCGCCGGCCTCGGTGCCGCCGTCTATGGCTTTGGCCCGTCGACCTCGCCAGCTGATCTGTTCTCGACCCCGGCGCATGCGCAGGTCAACAACGAGGTCCGCAAGGTCGAGCGTCCGATCGGCTTCGCCGACATCGTCGAGCGCGTGAAGCCGTCAGTGATCTCGGTGAAGGTCAACATCAAGGAAAAGACCGCGAGCAATGATGACGGCGATGACGCGCAGTCGCCGTTCCAGCCGGGCTCGCCGATGGAGCGATTCTTCCGCCGCTTTGGCGGTCCGGACGGCATGCCGGGCCTGAAGGGTGGTGGCGGTCGTGGCCGCGTCGTGCAGGGCCAGGGCTCCGGTTTCTTCATCTCGGCTGATGGCTTTGCCGTGACCAACAACCACGTGGTCGACGGCGCCGACAAGGTCGAAGTCACCACCGACGACGGCAAGACCTACACCGCCAAGGTGATCGGCACCGACCAACGCACCGACCTCGCCCTGATCAAGGTCGAGGGTAGCTCGAACTTCCCGTTCGCGAAGCTTGCCGACGGCAAGCCGCGGATCGGCGATTGGGTGCTCGCGGTCGGCAACCCGTTTGGGCTGGGCGGCACCGTGACTGCGGGCATCGTCTCAGCCAGCGGCCGCGACATCGGCAACGGCCCCTACGACGATTTCATTCAGATCGACGCGCCCGTGAACAAGGGCAATTCCGGCGGTCCGGCTTTCGACACCAACGGTGAGGTGATGGGCGTCAACACCGCGATCTACTCGCCCTCCGGCGGCAGCGTCGGCATCGCGTTCTCGATTCCCGCGAGCACCGTGAAGAGCGTGGTGGCGCAGCTCAAGGACAAGGGCTCGGTCAGCCGCGGCTGGATCGGCGTGCAGATTCAGCCGGTGACATCCGACATCGCCGACAGCCTCGGCATGAAGAAGGCCGAAGGCGCGCTGGTTGCCGAGCCGCAGGCGAATGGTCCGGCGGCCAAGGCCGGCATCGAGTCCGGTGACGTGATCACGTCGGTCAACGGCGAATCGGTCAAGGACGCGCGCGAACTCGCCCGCACCATTGGCGGCCTGGCGCCCGGCGCGACCGTGAAGCTCAACGTGCTGCACAAGGGCCAGGACAAGGTCGTGAACCTCACCCTCGGCCAGCTGCCGAACACGATCGAGGCCAAGGCCGACATCGACAAGGACAGCGGCAAGGGCGCGAGCCGTGGCACTGATGTGCCCAAGCTCGGGATGACCGTCGCGCCCGCCGATTCCGTGGCCGGCGCCGGCAAGGAAGGCGTCGTGATCACCGAAGTCGATCCGAAGAGCGCGGCTGCTGAACGCGGCTTCAAGGAAGGCGACGTGATTCTCGAAGTCGGCGGCAAGAGCGTGAGCACCGCCGGCGAAGTCCGCGACGCCATCAACACGGCGCGGACCGACAACAAGAACAGCGTCCTGATGCGGGTGAAGAGCGGCGGCCAGTCGCGCTTCGTCGCCGTGCCCATCGCCAAGGGGTAACCAAGGGCCAGGCCTCAGGAGGCCTCCGAGATGAAGGGTGTCGCCGGCATCAGTCGCCCCCGCCGACGGCGCCCTTCGGGGGAGCAGCGCAACGTTTGCTTCCCCTGTCTACCTTCCGGTGGAATACGCCCCCCTCCGTCGGAAGGCCTAGGGCGGTGAAGTCCCCCAGCTTCACCGCCCGCCTTTTTCTCGATGCCAGAGTCGTTCACTCGGCTTGCATGCGATTGCCGCTCGCGCCATGTTTAGAGAAGGTTCACTCCCTTGACCGTTGCCGAACGCACGATGCGCCTCCTCATCATCGAAGACGACCGCGAATCCGCCGACTACCTCGTGAAGGCGTTTCGCGAGGTCGGGCACATTGCCGACCACGCCGCCGACGGCGAGGAAGGCCTCGCCATGGCCGAGAACGGCGATTACGACGTGCTAGTGGTCGACCGCATGCTGCCCAAGCGTGACGGCCTGTCGGTGATCGGCGCGCTCCGCGACAAGGACGATTCGACGCCGGTGCTGATTCTCTCCGCGCTCGGCCAGGTCGACGACCGCATCAAGGGCTTGCGCGCCGGCGGCGACGACTACCTGCCGAAACCCTATTCCTTCGCCGAGCTGTTGGCCCGGGTCGAGGTGCTGTCGCGCCGCCGTGGCGGTCCGGCCGAGGACACGCTGTACCGCGTCGGCGATCTCGAGCTCGACCGGCTCTCCCATCGCGTCGCGCGCGGCAAGGACGAACTGACGCTCCAGCCGCGCGAATTCCGCCTGCTCGAATATCTCATGAAGCATGCGGGCCAGGTGGTGACCCGCACCATGCTACTGGAGAACGTCTGGGACTATCATTTCGATCCGCAGACCAACGTAATCGACGTGCACATTTCGCGGCTACGTTCCAAGATCGACAAGGGTTTTGAGCGGCCGCTGCTGCACACGATCCGCGGCGCGGGATACATGATCCGTGACGGCATTCGGTAAACTCGTCCGCACCACGGCATTCCGGCTGACGCTGGTCTATTTGCTGCTGTTCGCGATGTTCGCGGCCTCGCTGCTCGCCTATTTCGCCTGGAATACGCGGCGGCTGATCACCGAGGAAATCACGCAGACGGTCAATGCCGAGACCTCGGAGATCAATGAGATCTACGGCCGGCGCGGCTTGCGCGGTCTCGTGCTTGCGATTGAGTACCGCGCGCTGCGCCCGGGCGCCAATCTCTACCTCGTGACCACGCCGACCGGGCAGGCGATCGCCGGCAATGTCGGCTCGCTGGCGCCCGGCGTGATGGCGACGCGCGGCTGGTCGGAGACGGCATATCGGCGCATTGAGGATGCGGACGAGCGCGACCATCGCGCCCTGGTGCGCGTCACCGAGCTCGAGAATGGCTTCCGGCTTCTGATCGGCCGCGACCTCGCCGAGCGGCGGCGCCTGTTCGGCATCGTCGCCAAGGCCGCGCAATGGTCGGTGCTGATCGTGGTGGTGCTTGGCCTGGGCGGCGGGATCTTCGTCGCGCGCAGGGTGCTCAGGCGCATCGACGCCATGTCCGGGACGGCCCATCGCATCATGACCGGCGATCTCAGCGAGCGCCTGCCGGTGGGACGCAGCGGTGACGAGCTCGACCGCCTCGCCGAAAACCTCAATGCCATGCTGGAGCGCATCGAGGCGCTGATGGCGGGGCTGAAGGAGGTCTCCGACAACATCGCCCACGATCTCAAGACGCCGCTGACACGCTTGCGCAACCGCGCTGAGGAGGCGCTGGCGAAATCAGGCAGCGAGGCCGATTACCGCGCCGCGTTGGAGCGGACCATCGAGGAATCCGACGGCCTGATCCGTACCTTCAACGCGCTGCTGATGATCGCGCGCGCCGAGTCCGGTCAGGCGCGCGGCAACATGGACGATTTCGACGCTGCCGATGTCGCACACGGCATCCACGAGCTCTACGAGCCGCTGGCTGAAGACGACGGCATGACGCTGAAGGTCGAGGCCGATCCGACGCCGGTGCACGCCAACCGCGAACTGATCAGCCAGGCGCTCGCCAATCTGGTCGAGAATGCGATCAAATACGGCAAGCCGGTCGCGCCAACAGGTGGAACCGTGGTCAGCCTGGATTCAAGGCAGATCGCGATCGAGGCGAAACGCGAGGGCGACCAAGTGCTGCTCAGCGTCACCGATCGCGGCCCCGGTATCCCCGAGGCCGACCGCAAGCATGCCGTCGAGCGATTCGTGCGGCTTGAAGCCAGCCGCACGCTGCCGGGCTCCGGCCTCGGCCTCAGTCTCGCCTCCGCGGTCGCGACGCTGCATGGCGGCGAATTGCGGCTGGGCGATGCCCATCCGGGCCTCGTCGCCACGCTGGTGCTGCCGGCGCTCGCGGGCGACAGGGTTGCTCCTCCAATACCGGATGTGCCACAGAAGGTGGCATGAACCACTCCGCGCCGGGAAACGCGGACAAGCATGGTGAGAGACTTGCCGCACGCTTCGCGGAGGCTCCCCATATTGCCGCTTCCGTCACCGACCAAGGACGTTTTGAAAGCTGGCTGGCCGAGCTCGAGCCCGCGCAATCCGCCCGTCTTGAAGCGCTGCTGACTCATCCCTTCGCGCGGAACGCCCTGGCCGGCATCGCGGAATTCTCGCCTTATCTGTTCGAACTGGTGCGCGCTGATTCGCAGCGCCTGATCCGGCTGCTGGAATGCGATCCGGATGCGCATCTCGCCACGCTAATCGCGGAGGCGAACGGCGCCGTGCTCGCGGCATCCGATGAAGCCGAGGTGATGCGGCTGCTTCGCCGCATGAAGGCGGAGGCCGCGCTCCTGATCGCACTGTGCGACATCGGCGGGGTCTGGCCGGTGATGCGGGTGACCGCAGCGCTCACCGATGTCGCGGTGTCCTCGGTGCGGGCGGCGCTTCAGTACCTGCTGCGGCAGGAAGCCGCACGCGGCAAGCTCTCGCCGCCCAATCCCGAGGCGCCGGAGGAGGGCTGCGGGCTGATCGTGCTCGCGATGGGCAAGATGGGTGCTGGCGAGCTGAACTATTCCAGCGACATCGATCTCATCGTGTTTTTCGATCCCGACAATACGACGCTCGCCGCCGATATCGAACCCCAGCCATTCTTCGTGAGGGTGACGCAGGGGATGGCACGCATTCTCCAGCAGCGCACCTATGACGGCTACGTCTTCCGCGTCGATCTGCGCCTGCGTCCCGATCCATCCTCGACGCAGGTGGCGATTTCGGGCGACGCCGCGCTGAACTATTACGAGCGTGAAGGGCGCACCTGGGAGCGCGCCGCGATGATCAAGGCGCGAGCCTGCGCCGGCGATCCCAGGGCGGGCGAGGCGCTGCTCGCGGAGATCGCGCCCTTCGTCTGGCGCAAGCATCTCGACTTCGCCGCGCTTGCCGACGTTCACGACATGAAGCGGCAGATGCAGACCTATCGCGGCCAGAGCGAGGTTGCGGTCGAAGGGCATAACGTGAAGGTCGGGCGCGGCGGAATCCGCGAGATCGAGTTCTTCGCCCAGACCCAGCAATTGATCGCCGGGGGGCGACATCCCGAACTGCGCGTACGGCCGACGCTCGCCGCGCTCGGCGTGCTCGCTTCCAGCAACTGGATCACGGTTGCGGCGCGCGACGAGCTGACCACGGCGTACCAATTCCTGCGTCGGGTCGAGCATCGCCTCCAGATGATCGCAGACGAGCAGACCCATACGCTGCCCGAGGACAAGGAGGTGGTCGAGCGTTTCGCCTGGTTCTTCGGCTATCCGGATCGCGAGACCTTTGCCCGCGACCTTTTGCGCCAGCTCGAGATCGTGCAGGGCCACTACGAAAAACTGTTCGAGGGCGACGATCCGACCGGCACGGCCAAGCTGCCGGCGCTCGACTACAGTGCGGGTCCCGACGATCCGCGGCTGCTTCAGTACCTGGCGACACTCGGCTTCAAGAAGCCTGCCGCCGTCGCGCAGACCGTGCGCGACTGGATCACCGGCGACTACCGCGTGTTCCGCAATGAGGCGACGCGAAACGCATTCGTCGAATTCGTGCCGGCCCTGATCGACGGTCTCGCTCATGCCGAGGAGCCGGATCGGGCCGTCGTGGCGTTCGACCATTTCCTTGGAGCGCTTCAGCGCGGCGGCCGGCTGATCACGCTGCTCGGGCAGAACCGCGATCTCGTCGCGCTCGTGGCCCTGGTGCTGGGCGCGGCGCCTCGGCTCGGCGAGATGCTTGCGCGGCAGCCGCAACTGATGGACGGCCTGATTGATCCGCGCTTCTTCGGCGCCATGCCCGACAGGCAGGAATTGTCGGGGCGACTTGCGACGACGGTGCAGGATGCGGGCTCTTACGAAGAGTTCCTCGACCGCCTGCGTCTGTTCGGGCAGGAGAGCCTGTTCCTGATCGGCACGCGCATTCTCTCAGGCACGGTCTCGGCACAGCAGGCGAGCACGGCCTTTGCCGACGTCGCCGAGGGCATCGTCCATACCGTGCATGGCCTCGTCGCCGACCGTTTCGCCGCCCAGCATGGCCGGATCAAGGGGCAGGAGACCGCCATCATCGCGATGGGCCGGCTCGGCAGTCGCGAGATGACCGCGTCGTCCGATCTCGACCTGATCCTGCTTTACGATTTCGACAGCGACAATCCGGACTCCGACGGTGCGAAGTCACTGCAAGGTGCACATTACTTCGCCCGCTTCACCCAGCGCCTGATCAGCGCGTTCACGACGCGCACCAATTACGGGGTGCTTTACGAGATCGACATGCGGTTGCGCCCCTCGGGGCGCGCCGGCCCCGTGGCTTCGAGCCTCGTTTCGTTCGCGGACTACCAGGCCAACGAGGCCTGGACCTGGGAGCACATGGCGCTGACCCGTGCGCGCGTCGTGTCGGCTTCGCCCGAATTCCGGGAACGGATTGAACGCGTCATCCGCGCTGTCCTGACTCGTCGCCGCGATCCCGGAATCACCGCCAACGATGTTGCCGACATGCGGCGTGCGATCGCCCAGGAGAAGGGCGAGGCTGATTGCTGGGATCTCAAATATGCCGCCGGCGGCATGGTCGACATCGACTTCATCGCGCAATATCTCCAGCTCGTGCATGCGCACGAGAAGCCGGAGATTCTCGACGTTGGCACCACGCAGGTGCTGGAAAATGCATGCAGGCTGGGCGTGCTGTCGCAATCGGAGACCGAGATATTGCGGGCCGCAGCGCGGCTCTATCACGACCTGACGCAGATCCTGCGGCTCTGCGTCAGCGATCGGTTCAAGCCGGAGACTGCCGGCACCGACCTCTTGCGCGTGATGGCACGCGCCGGCGATGCGCCGCATTTCTCCTCGCTGGAGGCGCGCGTGAAGGAAACGCAGAGCGAGGTGCGCCGTGTGTTCAGGGCGCTGCTGGAAGGGACGTCGCCTGCTGCAGCGAGGTGAGCGCCTCCCGCACGTTCGGCTCCAGGCCCACGCCGCCGGCATCGAGATGGGCGAAGATCGCGCGCTTCATCCGCGGGTCCCAGAACTTCTTGATGTGGTCGGCGATCCCCGGCACGGCCTTGTCGTGGCCCTGGCTTCGGAAGAACGTGCCGATCTGGTTGGCCATGTAGATCAGGCGGTCAGGCGACATCGGCAACCTCCGTGGCATGACGGGCGACAACCCGGCCGCCATGCGAAAACACTTCGAACCCGTCCTGGCGGGCAATGGCAATCAGCGTGATGCCGGCGGCCTCCGCGGTGCGCACCGCAAGGGCAGTCGGCGCAGAGACGGCGACCATCACCGGCGCGCCGATGGCGGCGGTCTTCTGCACCATCTCGACCGAGACGCGGCTCGTCAGCAGCACGATGCCGCCGCTTGCAGGCGTGCGGCTGCGCGCCAGCGAACCGGCGAGCTTGTCGAGCGCGTTGTGGCGGCCGACATCCTCGCGCAGCGCGACGATACCACCGGCAGGCGACCAGAACGCGGCGGCGTGAACGGCGCGGGTTTGCAGATTGATCGATTGCAGCGGTGCGATGGTCTGCATCGCCGCCATCACCTGTTCGGGCGCAAACGTCTGTCCCTGCGACACGACGGCCGCAGGCCGCACAGCTTCGGCAATCGAGTCGATGCCGCAGATGCCGCAGCCGGTCGGGCCGGCGATGTGGCGGCGGCGCTCGCTGATACGCGCGACGTCTTCAGACGCCAGCCACATGCGGAGCTCGATGCCGTCGTCGAGGCGGACGATTTCGAGCGACTTGATGTCATCAAAGGATTTGATGATGCCTTCATCCAGGCTGAACCCGACAGCAAAATCTTCGAGGTTCTGCGGCGTTCCCATCATGACGGCGTAGGTGCCGCCATTGTAAGTCAGCGCCAGCGGCGTCTCCTCCGGGATCAGCCGCGCTCCTTCGGTCGCGACACCGTCGCGCCAGATCTCGCGGTCGATGGCCTGGACCGGCACGTGCATGCCGCTACTCCGCAGCCTCGGCCGGCGCGATGCGGCGGGAATGCCGCGCCTGCGCGTCGTAGGCCTTCTGCCAGTCGGACGGGCCGTTCGAGGGCGAAATCTGCACCGCCGTGACCTTGTATTCGGGGCAGTTGGTCGCCCAGTCCGAATAGTCGGTCGTGATGACGTTGGCCTGCGTGTCCGGATGGTGGAACGTGGTGTAGACGACGCCCGGCGCGACGCGATCGGTGATCTCCGCACGCAGCGTAGTCTCGCCGGCGCGGCTCTTCAGCCGCACCCAGTCCCCGTCGCGCACGCCGCGCTGTTCGGCATCGTGCGGATGGATCTCCAGCCGATCCTCGGCATGCCAGACCACGTTCTCGGTGCGCCGGGTCTGCGCGCCGACATTGTACTGGCTGAGGATGCGGCCCGTGGTGAGCAGCAGCGGATAGCGCGGCCCGGTGCGTTCGTCGGTCGCGACATATTCGGTGACGACGAACTTGCCCTTGCCGCGGACGAAGCCGTCGATATGCATCACCGGCGTGCCCTCGGGCGCCTTGTCGTTGCAGGGCCATTGCACTGAGCCGAGCTCGTCGAGCTTGGCATAGGAGACGCCGGCGAAGGTCGGGGTGAGCGCCGCGATCTCGTCCATGATCTCGGAAGGATGGCTGTAGCTCATCTCGAAGCCCATGGCCTTGGCGAGGCGGATGGTGACCTCCCAGTCGGCGAGGCCGTTCTTCGGCGTCATCACCTTGCGCACGCGCTGGATGCGGCGCTCGGCGTTAGTGAAAGTGCCGTCCTTCTCGAGGAAGCTGGAGCCAGGCAGGAACACATGGGCGTAGTTCGCGGTCTCGTTCAGGAAGAGGTCGTGGACGATGACGCATTCCATCGCCGATAGTGCCGCCACCACATGCTTGGTGTTGGGATCGGATTGCAGGATGTCTTCGCCCTGCACGTAGATCCCCATGAACGTGCCTTCGACCGCGGCGTCGAACATGTTGGGAATGCGCAGGCCCGGCTCGGGGTTGAGCTTGACGTTCCACAGCGCCTCGAACTGGTCCCGCACGGCGTCGCCCGAGATGTGGCGGTAGCCGGGAAGCTCGTGCGGGAACGAGCCCATGTCACAGGAGCCCTGCACGTTGTTCTGGCCGCGCAGCGGGTTCACGCCGACACCGGGACGACCGATATTGCCCGTGGCCATCGCGAGGTTGGCGATCGCGATCACGGTGGTCGAGCCCTGGCTGTGCTCGGTGACGCCGAGACCATAGTAGATCGCGCCGTTGCCGCCGGTGGCGTAGAGGCGCGCTGCTTCGCGCAGATCCTTCGGATCGACGCCGGTGAGGATGGCGGTGGCTTCCGGGCTGTTGTTCGCCTGGGCGACGAACGCCGCCCATTCCTCGAACTCGTTCCAGTCGCAGCGCTCGCGCACGAAGGCTTCGTTGGCGAGGCCTTCGGTGACGATCACATGCGCCAGTGCCGTCATCACCGCGACATTGGTGCCGGGCATCAGCGGCAGGTGCAGCGCCTTCACATGCGGCGATTCCACCATCTCGGTGCGGCGCGGATCGATCACGATCAGCTTGGCGCCCTGGCGCAGCCGCTTCTTCAGGCGGGAGGCGAACACCGGGTGGGCCGAAGCGGGATTGGCACCGATGACGACGACGACGTCGGTGTCCTCGACCGAATCGAAATCCTGCGTGCCGGCGGAGGTACCGAACGTGGTCGAGAGGCCATAGCCGGTCGGGGAGTGGCAGACCCGGGCGCAGGTGTCGACATTGTTGTTGCCGAAGCCGGCGCGGATCAGCTTCTGCACCAGATAGGTTTCTTCATTGGTGCAGCGGGACGACGTGATGCCGCCGATAGCGTCGCGGCCGTATTTCTTCTGGATGCCGCGCATCCTGTCGGCTGCAAACGAGAATGCCTCGTCCCACGACACTTCGCGCCAGGGATCCTCGATCCGCTCGCGGATCATCGGGTTGAGGATGCGTTCCCGGTGGTTGGTGTAACCCCAGGCGAAGCGGCCCTTGACGCAGGAATGACCGCGATTGGCCTTGCCGTCCTTGTACGGCACCATGCGGACGACTTCCTCGCCGCGCATCTCGGCCTTGAAGGCGCAGCCGACGCCGCAATAGGCGCAGGTGGTGACGACCGAGTGTTCGGGCTGGCCGATCTCGATCACGGATTTCTCGGTCAGCGTCGCGGTCGGGCAGGCCTGCACGCAGGCACCGCAGGAGACGCATTCGGAGCCGAGGAAGCTCTCGCTCATGCCCGGCGAGACGCGGCTGTCGAAGCCGCGGCCGGAGATCGTCAGCGCGAAGGTGCCTTGCACCTCCTCGCAGGCGCGGACGCAGCGCGAGCAGACGATGCACTTGGAGGGATCGTAGGTGAAGTACGGGTTGGACTCGTCCTTCGGCATCCAGGCGGCGTTGATCTCGCCACTGGACTTGCCAGGCGTCTTGGCGAAGACGTGGTTCTCGCCCTCGTAGCCGTAGCGCACGTCACGCAGCCCGACCGCACCGGCCATGTCCTGCAACTCGCAATCGCCGTTGGCGCCGCAAGTGAGGCAGTCGAGCGGATGGTCAGAGATGTAGAGCTCCATCACGCCTTTGCGCAGCTTCTTCAGCCGTTCGCTCTGGGTATGCACGACGAGGCCGGGCATCACTGGCGTGGTGCACGAGGCCGGCGTTCCGGTGCGGCCCTCGATTTCGACGACGCAAAGGCGACACGAGCCGAACGCATCGACCATGTCGGTCGCGCAGAGTTTCGGGATCTGATGGCCGGCGTCCATCGCCGCTCGCATGATCGAGGTGCCCTCGGGCACCGTAACCTGGTTGCCGTCGATGGTCAGTGTCACCATCGTTTCCGATTTGGCGCGCGGCGTACCGAAGTCGATTTCTTCGATCAGAGACATTGTCGTTCTCCTATTCCGCGGCCTGAAGAGTAGTCGGGGTCGGGATGAAATCCTCCCGGAAGTGCTTCAAAGCGCTGAGCACGGGATAGGGCGTGAAGCCGCCGAGGGCGCAGAGTGAGCCGAATTTCATGGTGTTGCAGAGGTCTTCGACGAGTGCGAGGTTTTCGCTCACGCGCTCGCCGTTGATGATCTTCTCGATCGTCTCGACGCCGCGGGTCGAGCCGATCCGGCACGGCGTGCACTTGCCGCAGGATTCGATGGCGCAGAATTCCATGGCGAAACGCGCCTGCTTGCGCATGTCGACGCTATCGTCGAACACGACGATTCCGCCATGGCCGATCAGGCCATCGCGCGCGGCGAAGGCCTCGTAGTCGAACGGGGTGTCGAACAGCGCGCGCGGGAAGTAGGCGCCCAAGGGACCGCCGACCTGCACCGCGCGGATTGGGCGGCCCGTGAACGTGCCGCCGCCGATGTCGTCGACGAGCTCGCCGAGAGTGACGCCGAACGCCGTCTCGAACAGCCCGCCGTGGCGGATGTTGCCGGCGAGCTGGATCGGCATCGTACCGCGCGAGCGACCCATGCCGAAATCGGCATAGGCCTTGGCGCCTTCGGCCAGGATGAAGGGAATGGCGGCGAACGACAGCACGTTGTTGATGACGGTCGGCTTGCCGAACAAGCCGTGATGGGCGGGCAGTGGCGGCTTTGCGCGGACGAGGCCACGACGGCCTTCTAGGCTTTCCAGCAGCGAGGTCTCTTCACCGCAAACGTAAGCGCCGGCGCCGACGCGGACCTCGAGATCGAAGCTGTGCGTGGAACCACCGATGTTCGCGCCGAGATAGCCGCTGCGCTTGGCAGCCTGGATGGCCGCATTCATCGCCTCGACGGCGTGCGGATATTCGCTGCGGATGTAGATGTATCCCTTGGTCGCGCCGACGGTGATGCCGGCGATCGTCATGCCCTCGATGACGAGGAAGGGATCGCCTTCCATGATCATGCGGTCGGCGAAGGTGCCGCTGTCGCCTTCGTCGGCGTTGCAGACGATGAATTTGCGATCCGCTTTCGCCTGCGCGACCGTCTTCCATTTGATGCCGGTCGGGAAGCCTGCGCCGCCACGGCCGCGCAGGCCCGATGCAGTGACCTCGGTGAGGATCGCATCCGAGCCGAGCGAGAGCGCGCGCTCCAGGCCCTTGTAGCCGCCATGGGCACGGTAGTCGTCGAGCGAGCGCGGGTCGATCACGCCGCAGCGCGCGAATGTCAGGCGGCTCTGGCGCTTGAGCCAGGGGATCTGGTCGGTGGCCCCGAGCCGCAGCAGATGCGGCGTGTTGCTCGCGAGCGCGTCGAGCAGGGAGGGCACATCGGTCTCGGTCACGGGGCCGAACGCGATCCGGCCCTGCGGCGTCGCGACCTCGACCAGTGGCTCGAGCCAGTACAGGCCGCGCGAGCCGGTCCTGACGATCTCGACGGCAATGCCACGCTTGGCTGCAGCCTGCTCCAGCGCCAGCGCGACCTCGTCGGCGCCGACCGCAAGCGCACCGGCATCGCGAGAGACATATAGACGGATGCTCATCGCTGCGCCTCTGCAACGAGAGCATCGATACGCTTCTCGTCGAGCCGGCCAATCAGCCGACCGTCAAGCATCGCGGACGGCGCGGTTGCACACAGTCCGAGGCAGTAGATCGGCTCCAGCGTGACGCGATCATCGGCCGTGGTGTGGCCGAGCGACACGCCGAGCTTTGCCTCCGCACGCGCAGCCAGCGCGTCGCCGCCCGCCGCCTGACAGGCCTCCGCGCGGCAGAGTTTCAGCACATGGCGGCCGGCCGGCTTGTGGCGAAAATCATGGTAGAACGTGAACACGCCATGCACTTCGGCGCGCGACAGATTGAGCGCGTGCGCCACCATAGGAATGGCTGCCGCCGGCACGTAGCCGAACGCATCCTGGAGCGCGTGCAGCATCACGAGCGTCGCGCCTTCCTGCTTGCTGTGTTCGGCGATGATCTCGGCGCCGCGCGTTTCGTCCCAAGGCTCGTAAACCGCTGTCATTCTTCGTTCTCGACCGGAGCGTCTGCTGATCGCAAACTATTTGGAATCGTTCGAAGATCAATAAAGCTGTCTCATGCTGCGATTGCGGATTCCGATCGATTTGCGATGGCAATCACTCGATTTGAAATTGCGATTGGAGCCGTCCACCGGGCGGTTTTTGCGTGTTGGAAGGGGGAGGGCATGCTAGCTTGCATGCCGCCACACGATCGGAGGGGATGACGGTTGCTCGACAAGCTTGAACTGCTGCTGGCGCTGGCGAAGGAACGGCATTTCGGCCGGGCCGCCGAAATGTGCGGCGTGACGCAACCGACGATGTCGACCGGGCTGAAGCAGCTCGAGGAGATCCTCGGCGTGATGCTGGTCCAGCGCGGCTCCCGCTTCCAGGGTTTTACGCCGGAAGGCGAGCGGGCGCTGGATTGGGCGCGGCGCATCGTCGGCGATGCCCGCGCGATGCGTGACGAGATCAACGGGCTGAAGCATCAGCTCTCGGGCGAGATCCGTATTGCCGCAATCCCGACCGTGCTCGGTATGGTCGCTGCGCTGACGACGCCGTTCCGCGCCAGGCATCCCGAGGTGCGCTTCAGTATCCGCTCCACGACCTCGTCCGAGGTGCTGGGGTTGCTCGAGAATCTCGAGGTGGATGCGGGGCTGACCTATATCGAGAACGAGCCGATCGGCAAGGTGCGCACCATTCCGCTCTATAACGAGAGCTATCGCCTGCTCACCGCGCCGGATGGAATGTTCGGCGATCGCGAGACAGTGACGTGGAAGGAGGTCGGGCAGGTGCCGCTGTGCCTGCTGACACCCGACATGCAGAACCGCCGCATCATCGACCGCGCGTTGCGCTCCGTCGGCGCGGAGGCGACGCCGACCTTGACCTCGAATTCGCTGCTCGTGCTGTTTACCCATGTGAAGACGGGGCGCTGGGCCAGTGTGATGCCGGCCAAGCTGGCCGAGACGCTCGGCCTGTCCGACACCGTGCGCTCGATCCCGATCACCGATCCCGATGTCAATTACAGCATCGGCATGGTGATCCCGCAGCGTGATCCGATGACGCCGCTGATCGCTGCGCTGGTCAATGTCGCGCGGGAAGTCGCGCCGTCGCTGCAATCGTAGCCATCAGGCCGCAGCCGATATTCCTGACGCCGACTTCATCGCGTCGCGGGGCAGGGTGACGCGCACGACGGTGCCGACCTCCAGCTTTGAGCGCAGCCGCATCGAGCCGCCATGAAGCTGCGCCAGCGAGCGGGCGATCGCCAGCCCCAGTCCCGAGCCGTGATAGGTCTTGGTGAGCTGGCTCTCGACCTGCTCGAAGGGGCGGCCGAGCCGCGCCAGCGAATGCGGCGCGATGCCGATACCGGTGTCGGCGATCATCAGCACGATCCTGTCGTCGAGCTGCCGGCTGCGCACCACGATACGTCCGCCGTCGGGCGTGAACTTCACGGCGTTGGAGAGCAAATTGACGATGATCTGCTTGGTGGCGCGGCGGTCGGCGACGACGGAGATGGATTTCGCGATGTCGGCGTCGAGCGTCAGGTGCTTGTCCTGTGCCCGGCCGGTGACGACCCGCAGGGATTCCGCCAGCGTCTGCGCCAGGTCGAGCTCTTCCATGTCGAGCTTCATGCGGCCGGCCTCGATCTTGGACATGTCGAGGATGTCGTTGATGACTTCGAGCAGGTAATGCCCGCTGGTTAGGATGTCGTGGCAGTATTCCTGGTACTTCTCCGAGCCGAGCTCGCCGAACATGCCCGAGCCCATGATCTCGGAGAAGCCGATGATCGCGTTCAGCGGCGTGCGCAGCTCGTGGCTCATATTGGCGAGGAATTTCGACTTGGTCTGGTTGGCTTCCTCGGCGCGGGTCTTCTCGCGCTGATATTTCTCGGCGAGATCGGCGAGTTCGCCCGCCTGGCGCTCCAGGGCTGCCTGCGAGCGCTTGAGGTCGATGACGGTGGCGCGCAGGCGTAGATCGTTGTCGACCAGCTTCTGCTCGTGCTCCTTGATGCGGGTGATGTCGGTGCCGACCGAGACGTAGCCGCCGTCCTTGGTGCGGCGCTCGCTGATGTGCAGCCAGCTGCCGTCGTCGAGCTGCGCCTCGAAGGTACGCGCGCCCGGGCCCTGGCTCGCAGTCTCGTTGTGCCGGGTGCGGACTTCGGGCATGCGGCCGACCTCGAGCACCGTCTCGTAGGAGGTGCCGGGGATGACGGCGGAGTCGGGCAGCTTGTGCAGGCGCTGGAAGTGCGAATTGCAGAGCACCAGGCGGTCGCTCGCATCCCACAGCACGAAGGCTTCGGGAATGGTCTCGATCGCGTCGCGCAGGCGCAAATCGGCTTCCACAGTCCGCTCGGCGAGGCTCTTCTGCTCGGTGATGTCGACGGCAATCCCGATCAGGTGAACGCTGGAGTCGGTCGCGCCGCTGGTCTTTTCGCAGCGGACGCGCAGCCAGATCCAGTGGCCGTCGACATGCTGCATGCGGAAGGTCTGGTCGATGTGGTCGATCTTCTCGGAGATGAGCTGGTCGGCGATCTCGAACAGATCGATGTCGTCGGACTTCACCAGCGCGTTGACCTCGCCGAAGGTGAGGAGCTCGTTGCGGCCGTCGAGGCCGAGCATCGAAAACATTGACTGCGACCAGAAGATGCGGCCGCGCGACAGGTCCCAGTCCCACAGCCCGCAGCGGCCGCGGTTGAGCGCGGTGTCGATGCGGCCGCGCACGGCGTCGTTGATCAGGTCGCCCTCGCGGGCACGGGTGGACTGCCAGTGGAAGGCGAAGCCGAGGATCAGGACCACGAAGCCGGTGGTGGCCGACAGCGTCACCGACAGCGCGGCGTCCGAGCCCCAGATCGGCTCGTTGCGCTCCTGGATCACGGTGACGAAGCCGGGCAGCGACTTGATCTGCCGCGAGGTCGCCATTGCAGCGTTGCCGTTCGGCAGCGTCATGTCGGAGATGCTGCCGTCGCGCGGGGGCGCCGCCAACAGTTGCGCCGTCGTGATTGCGTCGAGCAGGCGGTCGTTGCCCGAGGGATCGCTCTCGACTGGGATGCGGGCGAGGATGCGGCGGTCGAGTCCGGCCGAGGTGACGATGACGTGGCGGCCCGAGGCGGTGCCCCAGGATGGAATGAGATCGGGCAGCAGCGCCGGCAGGCTCTCGATGTTCTTCAGCCGCTCCTGTCGCGCGGAGGTCAGGCGGTCGACGCGCTCGGCGAGCAGGTCGGCGAGCGCCGCGATATCATGGCGGATCACCAGCCGCTTCTGGCGTGTCTGGTCGACCACCTGCACGAATGCGCCGAGGCAGATCGTGATCAGGAACGCGATGATGAGCGTCGGCACGGCACGGCGCAGCGCAGGCTCCGCGATCAGGAGCCGATGATAGGCAGGTTTCGCGATCGATTGCGCCAATCCTTTGATCGAATCGGATTGGACGCACGCGTTCGCGGCGTCTGCACGCGACATGCCTAAAGCCCCCTGGAAACCTGCTTGCAACTTGAGTTCGGAAGCAGCCCCACATCGCTTCCGAATCATGGTCGATTTGAATCCAGATTTCGCGGGCTGTCGAGAGTCAACGAATCGTTAACGCGAATTTATTCTTATCCAACGCGCAGTTTGTGCGTCGCGCGTCCGCAAACTTACGTGCGCGGCGAGTCCGAAACGAGAACGTGTGACTCCTCGCACATTCTCTGTCACGCGCGCGGCGGTTCTGCGTGACTGATGACGCGCTTCACGCTCGGGAACGCGCGCCGCAACGCGCGCTCGATCGCATCGACATGCTCGTGCACCCGGATCACGCTCATCGACGGCTCGGCGCGGCAGTGAAAGTTGACGATCTCGCCGGCGTCGGTGTTGCGGACGCGGACATTGTGGATGTCGTGGATCTCGCCGCCGGCGGCATATTCCGTTAGGGCGGCGGCAATGGCCCGCACCCGTTCCGGTGCGGCGTCGACCCCGAACGGCAGTTCCGGTTCCAGCGGCTCGATGTGGACGTCCACCTCGACGTCTGCGCCGAATTCTTCCTGGATGTTGCGTTCCAGCGTGTTGGCGACGTCATGGGCGGCGTCGAGCTGCATCCCGGCGTCGACCTCGAGGTCGATGCTGACGATCAGCTTGGCGCCGAGATCGTGCACGGTGACGTGGTGGATGGCGAGGCCCGAATTGTGGGCGATGACCATGATGCGGTCGCGCACGGTCTCGTTGTCGCGCGCCACGGGGACTGCGGTGAAGGTGAGGTCGGTATCGCCGAAGGCCTTCTCGACCGCTGCTTGCGCGCTGCGCTTGATGTCCTCGACCCGGTCGATGGGGTAAGTCCGCGGCACCTTTGCGATCGTGTCGATAAACGTCGTTGCCCCGACCATGCGCACGCGGAGCCGCTCGACGCCAATCACACCCGGCACGCTGCGGATCGCAGCCGTCGCCGTCTCATGCGCGCCTTCCGGAGCGCGGTCCACCAGCGTCTGCACGGTCGTGCCGGCCATGCGCAGGCCGAGCAGGGCGATCATGACGGCCACCGCGGCGGCGGCCGCCGCGTCGCCCCACCAGAAGCCGAGGCCGGCGAGGATCAGGCCCACGATCACGGCGAACGAGCCCATCACGTCGGAGGCGAAATGCAGCGCATCGGCGGCGAGCGCCTGGCTCCTGGTCTCCCGCGCGGCACGGTGCAGGGCGCGGGCGCGCCAGAGATTGACGACGATGTCGATCACCAGCACCACGAACGGCACGGCCGAAATGGTCGGCGGCGCGGTTCCCTCGCGCAGCCGGCTGTAGGACTCCACCAGGATGCCGCCGGCGAGCACATAGAGAAGGGCGGTGACGCCCAGCGCCGAGACGCTTTCGAGCTTGCCGTGGCCGTAATGATGCTCCTCATCCGCCGGCTTGTCGGATACCCGCACCACCGCCCAGGTGATGATGGTCGCGACCAGGTCGATCGACGAATGCAGCGCCTCCGAGATCAGCGCCAGCGAGCCGATCGCGATCCCGACCGCGAACTTGGCCGCCGCCATGCCGCCACTGGCGAAGATCGAGATCGCTGCGACCGAGGTCTTGTTATGTTGGGAGCTCATGGCGGGGGATTTAGCAGCCTGTGACTGAACATCAAGCGACGATCCACAGGCGTAGACGCTAGTGAGTTGCAGGAGCGATGACCCCCCTGGTTTTGTAGGGTGGGCAAAGGCGCGGAGCGCCGTGCCCACCATCTTTCGGGGACGCTGACACATTGTGGGCACGCTTCGCTTTGCCCACCCTACGAGACCGAGGTCTTTGGCCCCTCGAATGTTAAGGCAGCGTCACGACGATCTTGCCGAGATGCTTGTTGGCCTCCATGTGCTCGAACGCCTTGTCGATGTCGTCGAAAGCGAACACCTTGTCGATCGGCAGCTGCAGTTTTCGTGACTCGACCGCGCCCCAGATGTCCTTCTTGACCTCGTCGAAGATCTCACGGATCTCCGCGATGGTGCGGGTGCGGAAGGTGACGCCGACATAGTCGATGCGGCGCGCCGCGTGCAGGTCGAAGTTGAAATCGGCATGGGTGCCGCCGAGCCGGCCGACATTGACGATGCGGCCTTTTACCTTCGTCGCGGCGAGGTTCTGGCTCGCGACCTTGCCCGAGACCTGGTCCACGATGAGGTCGACACCTTCGCCGTTCGTCGCCTTCAGCACCTCGTCGACCCATGTGGGGTCGGAGGAATCGACCGCGAGGTCGGCGCCATACTCCTTCAGTCGGCCGCGGCGAGCCGCATCGGTCGAGGAGCCGATCACCAGCCTGGCGCCCTTGAGTTTCGCAATCTGCATCGCCATCAGGCCGACGCCGGAGCTTGCGCCCTGGATCAGCACCGCTTGCCCGGGCTGCACGCCGCCGATGGTGACGACGGCGTTGTGCATGGTCGCGAGCGCGACGGGCAGGGTGGCGGCTTCCTCGAAGTTTATGTTCGAGGGCGCGCGGAACAGCCGGCCGTGGTCAGCCAGCGTGTATTCGGCAAACGCCGCGCCGCCCGAGCCCATGATGCGGTCGCCGACCTTGACGCCTTTGGCATCCGGTCCAAGCGCGGCGACCTCGCCGGCCCATTCCATGCCGAGCACGGTGCCAGCACCGCCGGCCGCGCCATGGGCGTGGCCCTTGCGCATGCCGGTGTCGGCGCGATTGAGGCCACAGGCGCGGACGCGGACCAGCACCTGCGTGCCTTCAGGCTTTGGTTGAGCGACGTCGGAAATCGTAGCGCCACCAGGGCCGTAGACATAAGCCTTCATGTGTTGCTCTCGCTTCTTGCAGTGATTATTCCGCAGCCTGCGCTGTCGGATGAACGATCATGCCTTCGAGCCGGCTGCGGATGATCGCCTCCGCTTCGCGCACGATGCGGGAGATCAGTTCGGCGCAGGTCGGGATGTCCTGGATCAGGCCCTGGACCTGGCCCGCCGACCAGATGCCTTCGTCCGAGTTGCCGGTCGCGTAGACCATCTTGCCGCGGGCGCCCGCGACAAGCTCGCGGATGTCCTCGAACTTGGCGCCTTCCTTCTCCATCGCAACGACCTTGGTCGAGATCTCGTTCCTGGCGACGCGGGAGGTGTTGCGCATGGTGCGGAAGATCAGCTCGGTCTCGCGCTCGTCATTGGCGACGATCTTCTCCTTGATGAGCTGATGAATGGGGCTCTCTTTCGTCGCCATGAAGCGGGTGCCCATGTTGATGCCTTCCGCGCCCAGCGCCAGTGCGGCGACGAGGCCGCGGGCGTCGGCAAAGCCGCCGGAGGCGATCATCGGGATCTTGATCTTGTTGGCGGCGGCCGGGATCAGGATCAGGCCGGGGGTGTCGTCCTCGCCGGGATGGCCGGCGCATTCGAACCCGTCGATCGAGATGGCGTCGACGCCCATGCGCTCGGCCGAAAGCCCGTGACGGACGCTGGTGCATTTGTGCACGACCTTGACGCCGTGCTTCCTGAACTCGTCGACATGCTCCTGCGGCTTGTTGCCGGCGGTCTCGACCACCTTGATGCCGCTCTCGATGATGGCGCAGCGATATTCGGCATAAGGCGGCGGCTTGATTGCGGGCAGGATGGTGAGGTTGACGCCAAACGGCTTGTCGGTGAGATCGCGGCAGCGGGCGATCTCCTTCCGGAGATCCTCCGGCGTGGGCTGGGTCAGCGCCGTGATGAAGCCGAGCGCTCCGGCATTGGCGACGGCGGCGACCAGCTCGGCGCGCCCGACCCATTGCATGCCGCCCTGGACGATCGGGTGCTCGACACCGACGAGCTTGGTGAACCGTGTCTGCAGCATGATCTGTTTCCTCCGCCTGTGTGGCGCTCTGTTATCGTTTGATGGCGGCAGGATGCCGCCCAGGTCGGGAAAAGTCTATTGGAAGGGCGTGCGGTGGAGGCGGGGCGATCATGCGGGGAGTGCGGGGATTCCGCAGGGCGGATAATTGAGGTGGTAGCACCGGGCGCACGAGGGTTTTTGTGCGCCGCTGCTTCAACACCGACGGAGGATGAGGAGCTTTCGGAGACCATCAACTTGCATTTTCTCGCAAGGCACGCCTTCGCCCTCTCGCGGCGTATTCCGCCCGAGCTTTGCTTGGTCGCATCACCCTTGCGGTAACAAGGGCGCAGGGAAGGCCGGGCGCCGGCTGGCACCCGCAAGTCCGTGCGCCAAAGGAATGCACACGGGGTGGACCACAGGTCAGCCAATCGCCCGGCCTTCCCTGCGCGGTGGTTTACGGCTTACTTCGTGCTCTCCCCGGGGAGCGATGCACTATTGCCCCCGTCGCCCCGCAGATGGCTGACGCGTCCGCCCGGTCGGGCAGCACGCATCACTACAGGACTTGACGCACAGACCCCGGGCGTCAGGACCACACGACTTCGCCGTCCGCGCACGTCCTCGCTGGGCCTTCGAGAGCTGGCGTGTGCTCGCACCCGAAGCCATGCGAAGACGCTGTCGGCGCCGTGTCGCAGGCGCGAAAGCCTGTGCTCACGGTTTCCCGCCCTGCAAGGCTCCCCGCGCTCGACGCCGTCGCGTCCATCGCTGCCTAACCCGCGGTTCGTGACGATCGCGATCCGCCCCTTGTCCCGGGTCAGGGTGTGTCGTAGATACGACAAATCCGAATTTCGGTAAAGTGGAATATTTTGACGGGCGGGGATTGACAGGCGGCGCGGGAAATTTGCGCGGGTGTTTTGCCCGACGGGCACTCCGCCAATCCATCGTGCCCCAATTGCTTCGGCATCGTCATTACGAGCGCAGCGAAGAAATCCAGACTCTACCCGTGGAGGGACTCTGGATTGCTTCGCTGCGCTCGCAATGACGGCGTCGCGTGGTGCGCCCTGGGGGGCTACTCCGTCGACAGCCGCACCATCTGGCGGTCGCCGTTCATTTCCTTGAGGCTGTTGACGAAGTTTTCGGGGCGCTGCCAGCGGTAGGGGACCTTCAATCCCATATACTCGGCGATGTCGCCGATGAAGCCGGTGCAATTGGTGGTCTCCGCGTTCCAGACCGGCGAGCTCGCCTGCAATTTCTTGATATAGGCAAACACGCGCTTGGCGTCGGCTTCGTTCAGATAGACGCGGTAGTTCGCGGTCAAATAGTCCGGGTCGAGATCGCCGTAGCTCGCGCCGGTCTCCGCCGGCACCCAGGTGAGGTGACCGAGCACATAGGCCCAGGTGTCGCCGGCGGGCGTGAGCCCTGCCACCTCGACGGCGCGCTCGCTGGTCTTGCCGTACCAGACGAACGCGTGGCCCCAGCTCGCGGCCGTGCGGGCGCGGAAATCGACGTAGTACGGACCTTTCTCCGCGCGCGCGACTGCGCGCCGCGCCGTTTGCGGCGCCGGCCGTGATGCGGTCTCGGTGGTGGCAAGCGCGTTTGCCTCAGCAACGCGCTTGTTCGCTTCGTGGGCGGAGGCCGAGGGTGTCGTGCACGCGAGCATGGCCGCGAGCGCGAATCCCGCAAGGATGCAGGGTCCCGATCGATCAGGTTTGTTCGTCACGCCATGCCCCTCGACTGTCGGCCACTCACGCAGAGTCTAGCTTTGCTTCTGCGCGTATTTCGCTAACGCGTCAGTAGCGCGCCGCGACGGGGCCGGGCGCCTTGCCGATCGGGGCCTTTCCAACCGGGCTCTTGCCAATCGGCATCTTGCCGATCGGCGCCTGCTCGGAATAGACGGGAACGGGCTGGCGGCGCGGCAGATCCGCAGCATTCGCAACCGTCACCAGAGCAAGCGTAGCACCCACGACAAATACAATCTTCTTCACAGTCATACCCCTAGAAGGTTTGGTCCAAACACGGCACCGCCGTGCCCCCAGACACGCCTCACAGAAGGGCGGCCGAATGCGACCACAGTGCGGCATCCGCGCGACATGTTGGCGGCATCTGCCGGGCGCGCCGAAATGTGATGTGTCTGAATGTTTCGCCCTCGCGCCGCTCGTTCGCTCAGTGATCGGCGCTGAGGCGGAAATGCATCTCGATCTTCGCCGGTGAGGGGTCGCCCGCCACGCGCCAGGGTGAAAAGCCAGGGGTGGGATCAGGATCGGAGGGGAGATCGATCGGCCAGCTCTGCGTCGGCGAACCCGGAAGCGTCAGGCTAACGGCGCGATGACGCGTTTTGTACGACAACGACGTGGAGGCAATGATCGCTTTGCGCTCGCCTTCATGCGCGCGCCAGTTCGGAGGCAAATCGGCATTGGCATACCCGGTCGCTTCCTCGACCTCGATGTGCACATCCTCCGCCTTGTCCGGCAGCGTCATGCCAGCGGGAAGGCGAAACTCGATGTGGAGCGTCATGTAGCCGTGACTGAGATAGGGCGAGCGGATGAGTTCGTACCAGCCCCAATAGCCAAGGATTGCCGCGATGAGTAGAACAGTGAGAGCAAAGGGTGCGGAGAGCCGCGTGGTGCGGTGAGGCGTGGTGTCGGAGGTTTCCGCGGGCGGCTGTGGCGTTGCATTCCGGACCAGGCCGAAGCGCACGAACAGCCAGATGCCAGCGATCAGGCCAACCACACCGCCGATCGGACCGATGTCGAAGAAGGCGCCCATGGCGATGCCGCCATCGCGGTCTGGCCCGGCCAGCGCGATCACCAGTGCGGCAAGGGCGAACCAGCCGGCGAGCGCGCCGAGCAGGGCGGAGAGGAGGCCGAGGATCAAGCGCATGTTCGGATTGGTCGCGCGGATGGGGATCGCGGTTCGAACCATCCCGCGGGATTGATGGCCTTCACCCGATCCGGTTGAGGCTGTTCCGGATCGTCGAGAAGATGCCGCCGATGTCTTTTCGCAAGCCGTCGAGCGCGTTGAAATTGTCGAAGATGCGGGCGATGCGGTCTTCGACCTCGCGCTTGCTCTTGGTCAGCGCGTCGACGCGCGAGGCGAGGGTGACGTCGCCGCTCGCCTCAATCTCGCCGACGGTTTTGGCGAGGAGATCGCGCGTGGTACCGACGTCCGCGATCATGGCTTCGATTCCGAATACGGGCGCCTTCAGCGGGACGAGGTCAGCCTGCGACTTCGACAGCTCCGCCTTGAAGGCGTTCAGCGTCGCCAGCGTTTCCTGTAACGCGCCGAGGCGCTGGCGCGACTGGAGCACAAAATCGTTCAGCGCATTCTGGCGGTCGACAAGCGTCTTGCCGTCGGCGTCGGTCTCGACACCGGCGAGCGAGCGCTCGAGCTGGGCCTGGCGCTGGCCGAGCTCTTCGAAATCGAGCCCGATGCTTTTTAGGATGTGGAAGCTGTCGTCGATGCGGGCCAGGCGCTGCTCGATCTCGATCTTGTTCTTCGACAGGGTCTCGACGCGGGCGCCGAGAGGGGCTTCGCCGCCGGTTTCGAGCTCGTCGACGCTCTTGGCGAGGCGCTCATGACCGAGGCTCAGCTCGCCGATCAAGGCATTGAGGCCGGCGTCCGACGCGCGCAACGGCACCAGCTCGGCGTGGGACTTCGCCAGATCTTCCTTGTACTGGTTCAGGGTTGCAAAGGTGTCCTGGACCCTGCCGACCCGCGACAGCAGCGTCGATACATCGCGCGCGATATCCTTCAGCCGGTCGGCGAGGTTGTTCTTGCGGTCGTCGGTCTCGAGGTCGTGCAGCGAGCGTTCGAGCTGATTCTGGCGGTCGCGGATTTCGGTGAAAACCGGCTCGACCGCGCGGCGCTGCTCGGCGACCTTGCCGACCATGTCGCGCAGTTCCTGCTGGCGGCGGCGGATTTCGGCGAGCTGGTCGTGCATGTCGGTGGATTCGTTGCGGCCCCGCTGCAGCAGGGCCCGCTGCTCGGTCTCGCCCAGCTTGTCGTGCAGGGCGGAGACGGCCTCCCGGGGATCGCTCTCGATCAGGTGCTGGACGGTGGCATCGAGGTGGTTCTGCAGGGCGTGGGCGACGACGACATCCTCGCGGGTCTTCTTGAGGCGGTCGCGCAATGTGTCGAGGCGCCGGTCCTGGCGCGAGAGCCGCCAAGCGGAGGCGCCGATCAATGCCAGCGCCAAGGCCAGGATCGCGCCGGTCGCAATGCGCTGCGGGACAGGCAGGCCTCCGAACCAGGCAGACAGGTGGCCGATATCGTAACCGAGCGCCTGCTGGGCGAAGATCGCAATGGCAGTGAGCAGAACAAACCAGGCAACCAGGAAAAACAGCCACATCGTGACTTCCTCACGCCGGCACACATTATCGCCATAATTGCTATTGGAGAGCGGAACCGAGATCAAGGGCGGCGGAGGCTTGCCGGACAGGTCCAGTCGCACGATCCACGGCTGAATGCGTCAGCCGATCGGTGGAGCGCGGGTGTGGAAGTTGCCGGGTTTTCCTCCGCGGGGGCGCTGGCTCCCTCCGCCGTCATTCCGGGACCCGCGCAGCGCGAGCCCGGAATCCGTTGAACTGCAGTCTCTACCGCCCAATGGATTCCGGGCTCGGCGCTGCCCGCGCCCCGGAATGACAGAGTGCCCTACAGCCGAAACTCGTTGGTCAGCTCGCCGATGCCCTCGATCGCGACGGTTACCGTGTTCACCGGCTCTTTCATCACGCCGACGCCGACCGAGGTGCCGACGGCAATGAGGTCCCCGGGGAGCAGGGTCATGTCATGGGAGATCCTGCTGACCAGCTCCTGCGCGGTGAAGATCATGTCCGATATCGGATAGTTCTGCCGCTCCGCGCCGTTGAGGATGGTGCGCACCACCAGCTTTGCCGGATCGAGACCGGTGGCGATGACGGGGCCGAACGGGCCGTAATCGTCGATGCCCTTGGCCCGTGCCCATTGCGGGAAAGTGGGATCGCTGGTCAGGATGTCGTTGGCGGTGATGTCGTTGACGCAGGTGTAGCCGAAGATGAAGCCGTCCGCTTCCGCCGGCGACACCCGCGCGCAGGTCCTGCCGATGACGATGCCGAGCTCGCCTTCATACGTGGTCTTGCCGTCGTAATAAGAGGGACGGCGCATCACCGCGCCGGGTGTCGTGATGCTGGTGGTGGCCTTCAGGAGGTAGAGCGGCTCCGGCGGCTCGGGCTGGTTGAGCTTGGCCGCGAGCGCGTGAAAATTGTTCCAGAGCGCGACGATCTTGCTGGGCGCGCAGGGCGCGAGCAGTTCGACCTCCGACAGCGCCAGCGTTTTGCCGGTGGCTGCATGGCGGCCGAACATGTCGCCCTCATGCACGCTGATGCCTGACGAATTCAGCGTGCCGAAGCCGGTCGTACCGCTCTTGCGGAAGCGGAGCCAATGTTTGATCTCGCCAGCCATCACGCCACCGCCAGTGCGCGCGGATCCGATGGCGTCGAGATGCCGTCGTAGAGACCGGCGATGCGGGCGCGCTGGGTCACCATCGCCAGCACGGAATCGAGCGCGGGGGTGGCGACGCCGGTGAGGCGGCCCATCTCCTGCACGACGGTGACGAGCGGGTCGATCTCCATCGGGCGGCCGCGCTCGAGATCCTGGAGCATCGAGGTCTTGTGCGCGCCGACCTTGCGGGCGCCTTCGATGCGGCGCTCGACGTCGACGCGGAATTTGACGCCGAACGTCTCGGCGATGCCTTGCGTCTCCATCATGATCGCGCGCGACAGCGCGCGAGTGGCCGGATCGGTGCAGATCACGTCGAGTGTTGCATGGGTGAGTGCGCTGATCGGGTTGAAGCAGACATTGCCCCACAACTTGAGCCAGATCTCGTCGCGAATGCGGTCGAGCACCGGCGCTTTCAGCCCGGCTGCGACGAAGAGATCGGCGAGGCGTTGCACGTCCGGGGTGGTCTCGCCGGAGGGCTCGCCGAGCGGAAAGTTGTTGCCGTAGACGTGACGGATCACGCCGGGCGCCTCGATCTCGGTGGCGGGATAGACGATGCAGCCGATGGCGCGCTCGGCGCCGATTTCGCGCCACTGCCGTCCGCCGGGGTCGATGCTCTCCAGCGTCGAATTCTCGTATTGGCCGCCATGCTTGTAGAAGTACCAATAGGGGATGCCGTTGACGGCAGTGACGATGCGGGTGTGGGGGCCGAGCAGCGGCTGCATCGTCTCGATCACGCCGGTGATCGAGTGCGCCTTCAGCGTGATGATGATGTAGTCCTGCACGCCGAGCTCGGCCGGATCGTCGGTGCAGCGCGGATGCACGGTGTGCTTCTCCTCGCCCGCGACCAGGGTCAGGCCGCGTTCGCGCATCGCGGCAAGGTGCGCGCCGCGTGCGACCAGGCTGACGTCGGCGCCCGCGCGCGCGAGCTGAACCCCGAGATAGCCGCCGATTGCGCCGGCGCCGTAGATGCAGATCTTCATGGAATCCTCGCGAAACAGCGGAAGCCGGGATTTCGGGACGAAAGATCCGGTCCGGCTCGGAAGGGTCCGAGCCGGGTCCGGTAGTCGCAGGGGAAGTGAGACGCTTTAAGCTGCTTGCGGCGTGCCGTTGATCGCTTCGTCCATGAAGGACGCGATGTCGCGCATGCTGATGACCGAGACGAGGCTGTAATCGTCGATGACAGGCAGGTGCCGGATGTGATTCCGGTTCATGAGATGCCGGACGTGCTCGATCGTGTCGCTCGACGTGCAGGACACGAGCTGCTGCACCGAGACGAGCTGCGAGACCTTGACGTTGACGGCATTGGCGCCGTGCTCGGCGACGGCGCGCACGACGTCGCGTTCGGTGAACATGCCGACCGCGGTATTGCCCTCGGAGCGGACCACGTCCTTCACCACCAGTGCGCTGATATTGTTGGCGCGCATCAGCTTGGCGGCGATACCAACCGTTTCGTTCATTCGCACCGTGACAACGCGCGGTGTCTTCTTGCGCAGAATGTCTCCGACCAGCATTGCAACCTCCTTGGGTGAATGATGAAGCAAGTGTGGTATACATAATGCCAATCGTCAAGCATTCGATTTGGCTGGTCCGAAAAATCTCGCGGCAGTGATGCTGACGTTTGCCGTGAGCCAAAAAGAAAGGGGCGCATCGCTGCGCCCCTGTCTCACCCGTGCAAGATGCGTGTTCGTTATGCCGTCTCGGTCTTGGCGTTCCCCGTCGCGGCGTTGGCGCTCTCGGCTTCCTTGCCGAGGATGAAGGAGCGGCGCATCGGCTTGATCACGAACAGCGCCATCAGCGCCGCCGTCGCGTTCAGCGCCACCGCGACCACGAACACGGCCTTCCAGCCATACGTGGCCGAGATCACGCTCGCGAGCGGAACGAGCAGGGACGCCGTCCCCTTCGCCGTGTAGAGCATCCCGTTATTGGTGGTCGCGAACTTCGAGCCGAAGGTGTCGCCGCACGTGGCAGGGAACAACGAGTAGATCTCGCCGAACACGCCGAAATAGACCGCGGTGGCGAGCACGAAGACGACAGGCACGTGGCCATAGGCCGACAGCGTCAGCAGCATCAGCGCGGCGGTGCCGAAGGCGATGAACATGGTGTGCTCGCGGCCGATCGTGTCGGAGACGAAGCCGAAGAAGGGCCGTCCGAAACCGTCGAAGATGCGGTCGAGCGAGATCGCGAACGTCAATGCCGCCATCTGGAAGCCGGCGAGCGTGACCGGCGTGTCGGCGATCTTGAAGTCGTGCGCGATCGGGGCGATCTGCGCCGCGGTCATCAGGCCGCCGGAGGCGACCATGACGAAAACGAGATACATCACCCAGAAAATAGGGGCGCGCAGCACCTGGGGCGGTGTGAAGTCGATCTTGGTCTGCGGCAGATTGAGCTGCTTCTTCTTCGGCGGGATCGAAATCCGCGGCGGCTGGATGAAGAAGGCGAGCACGAAGACGATGACGCCCTGGCCGATGCCGAAGGTGAGGAACGCGTGCTGATAGCCGCTCGTTGCGATCATGGCGGCGATCGGCACGACGGTGAGTGCAGCGCCTGCGCCGAAACCGGCGGCAGTCGCACCGGCGGCAAGGCCCCGGCGATCGGGAAACCATTTCAGCGCGTTGCCGACGCAGGTGCCGTACACCGCGCCCGCGCCCATGCCGCCGATGATCGCGGCCGCGTAGAGCAAGGTGAGGCTATCGGCATAGGAGTTGAGAATCCACGACAGCGCGATCATGACGCCGCCGAACATGATGACGATGCGCGGGCCGTATTTGTCGACGAACCAGGCCTCGATCGGCACCAGCCAGGTTTCGGTGACGACGAAGATGGTGAAAGCGAGCTGGATCGCGGCGCGTCCCCAATGGTGCGCGTGATCGATCGGATCGACGAACAGCGTCCAGCCATATTGCAGGTTGGCGATCATCGCCATGCAGACGATGCCCATGACGAGCTGGAGCCAACGGAAACCTGTGCGAAGAGGCGCGGCTGTGACAGCGCCATCGGTGCTGGAAATCATCAAAAACCTCCCGAGCGCCTGTCTGGTTCGGCACCGGTCACAAGATGACCTGATGTCGCAATATTGTGGCTTATCGTCGCAAGCGCGATCGCGAGCTTGGTATACCATATCCCAGATTGCAAGCCTTATCTTGGCGGGCCGGCGACAAAATGCGAGTTCCGTTTGCAGCACGGCGGGATCGCGCAAGCTTCGCGCAAAACGAAGACGCCCGGCCGCGAGGCCGGGCGTCTTGCGCGAGAAGCGCTTTTGGAGTGCGTCAGACGGTCGATTGCGCGACCACGACCTTGCGCCAGGGCTTGAGCACCGCGATCGCCAGCGCCGAGGCCAGGATGTTGGCGCCGGCCGCGATGATGAACACGTTGTCCCAACTGCCCGACGACTGCTGCATGTAATTGCCGATCGGGACCAGCAGCGCGGCCGTCCCCTTCGCGGTGTAGAGCAGGCCGGCATTGGTGGTCGCGAACTTGGCGCCGAACGTGTCGGTACAGGTCGAGGGGAACAACGAGTAGATCTCACCCCAGGCGAAGAACACGAAGCCCGAGAGCAGCACGAACCAGAGCGGATCGTGGCCCCAGAGGTAGAGCATCCAGATGCCGATACCTTCCATCCCGAAGGCGATGAACATCGTGTTCTCGCGGCCGATCATGTCGGAGATCCAGCCGAAGAACGGACGCGTCAGGCCGTTGAGCACGCGGTCGATCGTGGCCGCGAAGGTCACCGCGGTCATCGTCACCGCCATCAACGTGACCGGCACGTTGTCGATCTTCCAGTCGGCCGCGATCGGCTTCAAATTGGCCGTCACCATCAGGCCGCCGGCGCCGACGATCACGAACATGAAGTACATCAGCCAGAAGATCGGCTGACGCAGCACCTCGGTCGGCTGATAGTTGCGGCGGCTCTGTTGCAGATTGGCGTTCGCCACCACGCTCGGCACCTGGCCTGCCTTCGGAGCCAGCAGGAAGAAGGCGAGGATGCAGATGATGATGCCTTGTCCGAGGCCGAAATAGAGGAATGTGGTCTGGAAGCCGCTGTCCTTGATCATGGCCTGGATCGGCGCGACGGTGAGCGCGGAGCCTGCACCGAAGCCCGCGGCGGTGATGCCCGCGGCAAGACCGCGCTTGTCCGGAAACCACTTCAAGGCGTTGCCGACGCAGGTGCCGTAGACGCCGCCGGCGCCGATGCCTGCGATGATCATGCCGAGATAGTAGCCGTTGAGCGTGGTCGCCTCCGCGTTGATCGCCCAGCCGGCGGCACAGAGCACGCCGCCGACCAGCACCACGATGCGCGGACCGTATTTGTCGACGAACCATCCTTCGATCGGCACGAGCCAGGTCTCGAACAGCACGAACAGCGTAAAGGCCCATTGGATCGACGCGCGATCCCAGCCGAATTTCTTCTGGATGTCGGGGACGAAGAACGTCCAGCCATATTGATAGTTGGCGATCATCACCATCGCCGCGACGCCAACCGCCAATTGCGTCCAGCGATATGTGTCGCTAACGCGCGCGGCTGTCGGGGCGGTTGCTTGCACCATGTCCGTCATAAAGCCTCCCGTGGCGCCTCTCATTTTTCTGCGAGCGCTGGAACGGCATTCTTGTATGCATTATGCCAAGCTTCAAGCGCTGGTCCGGTCACCGTGCGCAAATGCCGCAGCACCTTGCCCGGTGGCGGCTGTGACTCAGGACAGCACAAGTAGAAATGGCCCCGTCATCCGGGGCCATTCATCAAAAGTCGTATTCGAACCGATCTAAAACCGTGCCGCTGCGCGGCGGCGCGGGAAGGGGGCCGGCTTACAGGCCGAAGCGCGGCAGGTCGCCATTGTGATTCGAGATCTCGGCGCTCGCCATCAGGAGGCGGTCGATCGTGGCCATCAAGCGGGCGAACAGCGAGGAGGAGGGCGCGAGAGCGACGGAAGCGGTCTTGGACATCGAAAATCCCTTTCTTGAGACGGTCAGTGCTGCTGTCTCATTTCGAAGGGCAACGTATGTATACCAGATGCCAATGTCTATGCATGCCATTGCATAGCAGCATTTAGTGTACCGCATTGCAGCATAATAATCCGTTAAATGGGCCGATTTGAGCGGGGATATGCCCAAACCCCGCCGAAACTGAACCATTTGACCGTCGATGTCCAAAAACGGAGCCTTGGCAGCGGCACACGAAGCCGCTAGTGGTCTGCCCCCTTCCAATCATCTGTCAGAGTGGTTCATGTCGAGCGCCTCGCCCGCCGTCTCGATCGGCATCGATTTTGGGACCAGCAACACGGTCGTGGCCCTTGCGGCGGACGACCGCCGGGTCGAGGCCATCCGCTTCGACCATGGTGGACAGCGCCACAGCGTCTTCGTATCGGCGCTGTGCTTCTGGGAGGATCGGCCGGGAGCCGGCGCCCAGGCCGAAGGTGGCCCGTGGGCGATCGAGCAGTTCCTGGAAGGACGGCATGTCTACCGCTTCCTCCAGTCGTTCAAGACCTTCGCGGCGAGCTCCAGCTTCAACACCACCCAGGTGTTCCGGCAGCGCTACAAGTTCGAGGATATCTTGGCTGCGTTCCTGCGGACGCTGGCGCGCCATGGCGGCGATAAATTCGGCTTCGAGACGTCCGCCATCACGGTCGGTCGCCCCGTCCGCTTCGCCGGCGGCAATCCTGACGAGGCGCTCGCGATGCAGCGCTACCGGGCCGCGTTCGAGCGCCTTGGCGCCGGCCACGCGCGCTATGTCTACGAACCCGTGGGCGCAGCGTTCTCCTTCGCTCGCCGCCTGGAGCGGGATGCGACCGTGCTGGTTGCGGATTTCGGCGGCGGTACCAGCGATTTCTCCGTGATGCGGTTCTCGCGTGCCGGCGGCGCCTTGCGCGCCGAGCCGCTCGGCCATGCCGGCATCGGGATTGCGGGCGACACCTTCGATTACCGCATCGTCGATCACGTCGTCTCGCCGCGGCTAGGCAAGGGCTCGAGCTTCCGCTCGTTCGACAAGGTGCTGCCGATCCCCACCGGCCACTACACCAACCTCGCGCGCTGGCATCAGCTCGCGATGATGAAGAGCAACGGCGACCTGCGCGAACTCCGGGAGCTTGCGCGCACCGCGGTGAAGCCGGCTCTGCTCGAGGATTTCATCACCATCGTCGATCTCGACCTCGGCTTTTCGTTGTACCGCGCGGTATCCGACGCCAAGGTCGCGCTGTCGGCGCAGGATCAGGTGGAGTTCCGCTTCAAAGGCGGCGGGGTCGACATTGGCTCGACCATCACGCGGAAGAATTTCGAAGCCTGGATTGCCGACGATATCGCGAGGCTCGGGGCCACCGTCGACAAGGTGCTTGGCGAAGCCGGCATCACCGCGCGCGAGATCGAAAAGGTGTTTCTGACCGGCGGCACGTCCTTCGTGCCGGCCGTTCGAAAACTGTTCGCCGAGCGGTTCGGCAACGAACGGCTGATGTCGGGCGATCAGTTCGAGTCGATCGCCTACGGCCTTGCTTTGATCGGACATAGCCCGGATCCGGACCGCTGGACCGCAAGCGGCGGGGTTGCGCCGAAGGCAGGGGCGTAGGCTCGCTGAGATGACACTCGATCGCTGGTTCCCGTCGTGAGCTGGCCATCGCACTTGGCGACCGTTTCGGCGGCCCATCCTTCGAGACGCCCGCCTTTGGCGGGCCCTCAGGATGAGGTCGGAGTATGTGGCCGCAGTCTCGACGAGCGCTGTTGCCGCTAGCCTCATCTTGAGGAGACCGCGGAGCGGTCGTCTCGAAGGACGAGGCGCTCGCTCTACCTCAGACGCTATTGCTTGATCTCAGGCTCGACGAGCTTCGCCAGATTGCGCAGCGATTCCTGCCAGCCGAGATAACAAGCCTCCGGCGGAATGACGTCGGGGATGCCGGCCTGCGTGATATCCAGCTCAGTGCCGACGGATACCTTCTTCAGGATCACGGTGACCTGGATTTCGCCGGGCAGATTGGGGTCGTCGAACCTGTCGGTGTAGCGGAGACGTTCGCCGGGAACGAGCTCGAGATATTCGCCGCCGAAGGCGTGGCTGTTGCCCGTCGTGAAGTTACGGAACGACATCTTGAACGTACCCCCGACCTTCGGCTCGAAATGATGGACCGTGCAGGTGAAGCCGTTCGGCGGAAGCCATTTCGCCAGCGCATCCGCCTCCAGGAAGGCGCGATAGACTTTCTCCGGGCTGGTCGTCAAAACGCGGTGCAGGCGGACAGTGCTGGGCATGATCATCTTCCTCATGAATCGCCGGGCTCGACGTCAGCGTCTATTGCCCATTCATGTCTAGATGACGGATCAGATACCGCCGATCCGACAGGGCGTCTCGATTTTTTTGATGGATGATTGGCAGACTGCCGCCACGTCGTGCGGCGTCATGGTGAATGCGAGATTGGAGCCGGGGATCGTCGGATTGTTCCGCCCGCCTGCGGCTGATGCGCCGACGGCGAAAGCTGGCCGGCGATCACGCGCTCGACTGCATCGGTCGCACTTATTGATCGAGTCGAATCTGCGCGGTTTTGACGATGTCCTGCCAGCGCGCGATCTCTTCGGTCATCCGTCGCTTGAGCGGTTCGGGGCCTCGCTGGTCCGGCGGTGGCAGGATCAAGCCTACCAGTTCGAGCCGTCTCCGCACGCCGTCATCGTCGAGCGCTGCGCAAAGCGCATCCGAGAACCGGTCGCGAATGGCGTCAGGCGCGCCTTTCGGCAGGTAGAACGCGAACCAGCTCGATGCGACAAACTGTGGAAGCCCTGCTTCCCTGGCCGTCGGTGTCTCCGGCAATTGCGGAACCCGCGCTGCGGCCGAAACGGTCAGGAAACGCAGATTGTTGTCACCCAGGAAGGGAAGAACGTCGCCCAACAATCCACAACTGAAGTCGCTGCGGCCGGCGATCAGGTCGGTCATCGCCAGTGCTGATCCCCGATATGGCACCTCGACCGGCTTGAATCCGATCACGGAGGTGAACAGCAGACAGCTGATGTGGCTGATCGAACCGACACCCGCATGGGCCAAGGTGAGGTCCGGGCCGCGCGCCTTGGCGATCGCGATGAACGACGCCATGCTGTCCGCGCCAAGGTCGCGGCGAGCGACGACGAGGATCGGCGTTTCCGCGACCAGGCCAATCGGCGTGAAATCAACCAGCGGGTCGTAACGCAGATTCGGATACAGCGCGACCGATGCCGCATGCGTCCCGACGTGACCGCTGACGAGCGTATAACCGTCGGGCGCGCTTTTTGCGACGCGCGCTGAGCCGGTCGTGCCGCCCGCCCCGGCGATGTTCTCGACAATGATCGGCTGCCCGAGTTTTCGCGACATGTGTTCGGACACGATCCGGCTCATCACGTCATTCGGGCCGCCAGCCGCGAACGGGACGATCAACGTGATCGGCCGTGATGGGAAGGGCGACTCGGCATGTGCCGCATTCAACATTGACAGCATCGCAGCTGCGAGGAGGGCCGTATGCTTGCGTTTCAGAATCATATGGCCTCACTCCGCATCAGGGGCGTCGTCTTGCGCAGCACTGGCCGGTCGATCGGCACAGGCCGCGAGGACACGATCGACCTCACGGGCGGACAGGCCGATGTATCGAGCCGGGTCCGCAGCCGCCTCGATCTCATGCAGGGCGATGTGGGCCGTCACGGCCGGATCGCGCGAAAGGCTCTGGGCCAATGTCAGGCCCGAAGCGATCGCGTGCGTGCATGCCGCGCTCACCATCTCGTGCGCATGATGGCGCCCGACGTGTAGAGCCAGCGCCATCATGACGGCCTCGGCGGCGATGAGACCCTGTGTCCGCCCGAGATTGGCCTGCATCGCATCGGGTCTGACGACCAGTCCGCCGCAGAGGCGAACAGCGTTGTCCAAGGCCCGGGAGACCAGTACGAATGCTTCCGGCAGCAGCGACCATTCGGCCTGCCACGGTCCCGTCGCCCGTTCATGGTCGTGGACCGAAGCGTCGAGCATGGCGCTCGCGAGCCGGCGCAACGACAGTCCGGTGCTGAGAATCTGCTCACAGATGATTGGGTTGCGCTTGTGCGGCATGGTGCTGGAGGCGCCGTGGCCCTGGCCGCCTGGCTCCAGCACTTCGCCGACCTCAGTCTGCGCCATCAACACGACATCGGTCGCGATCTTGCTCAAGGTCGCGGAGATCAGCCCAAGCAGGCAAACCGTCTCGGCCAAACTATCGCGCGCGGCGTGCCATGCCACCAGAGGTTCGCCGAGTTCGAGTTCGCTGGCCAACGCAGCGCGGACGCTGTCGCCATTGTCGCCGAGTGATGCGAAAGTGCCGACCGCACCGCCGAACTGGACCTGGAGGACTCTTGGTTTGAGTTCGGCGAGACGTTGCCTGTGCCGCAGCAGGCCCGACAGCCAGACGGAAACCTTGAATCCGAAGGTGATCGGGATCGCGTGTTGAAGTTTGGTCCTGCCGACCATGGGCGTATCGCGGTGGGTCCGCGCCAGATCCGCAAGCGTCGATATCAGGCGCGCCAGATCGCGGTGGATGAGCTCGAGCGCGTCGCGGATCTGCATCACGAGCGCGGTGTCCATGATGTCCTGACTCGTGGCGCCCCAATGGACGAATTCGCCATGGGGGGTGCCGGTGAGTCGGATCAACTGCTCGACCAGATTCACGACCGGCAAACCAGCGCGCAGAGTTCCCGCCGCCAATTCGTCGAGGTCGAGTAGTTCAGTACGTGCAGCGGAGGCGATCGCAGCAGCAGCCTCGGCAGGAATCACACCGAGCTGCGCTTGAACCTTCGCCAGCGCGACCTCGACCAGAAGCATGGACTCAAGCGAATTGCGCTCACCGAACATGGTGCGCATCGGGGCGGTGCTGAAAATGTCGGCGAGGTGGCGGCTGCTGAAGACCGTTCCGGGCTCGAAACTCAGCATGGCCGTATCGCGATCATGGATGAGCGAACGCGCGCGCGTTCAAACCAGTCGGCAAGCCTCAATCCGAGCTCATGAATGGCGACTCTTACCTTGCGGGCGTATGGCGACGTCTGAGTAAAAAATAGCCGCATCGGTCGGTATCGGTCCCTCCGTCGTCGCGCTCCATTGCGCGCCGTACGGCTTGGCATCGATCAAGCCTAGATTACCCCCTCGTTTTGTAAAAATGCATTATTGCGATACATGCGTTCTGAATTGGAGAACGCGGCGAGCGCCCCCAAAATACTCTGAATTCGGATATTGCAAACCGTAATCGGGTTGGGTTGCAGATCGTCGCCGAGAAAATCAGAGCCGCTACGAAAGCTTCATCGGGCGCGATCTGGTCTCCGTGCGGCGGAGCCGACGCATGTGGCGCTCGGCAGCCCTCCCAGAGCAGCTGGCGCCGAACGATGAGTGCTCGGCAGCGTGGCGTCATGTCCCTAGCCGGGCTCCCGAGGCGTTAAATTCGGTCAAGCCTTGCAAATGGTGAGGATGAGGTATACGTTGAGGCTGTTCGTTCAGCCGCTGTGCCTTGTTGAATGCGCCCGCGGGCTCCTTTTCCATAGACATCGACGAATAGAATTTGTTCTGCGTGACGATCACGCGGAACCTGCGCGTATGCGCTTTGGAGAAGAAAATGACGACAGGTACTGTGAAGTGGTTTAACGGCCAGAAGGGCTTTGGATTCATTCAGCCGAACGACGGCGGCAACGATGTGTTCGTTCACATCAGCGCGGTCGAGCGGGCTGGTCTTGCAGGTCTCGCTGAAGGCCAAAAGGTCAACTTCGAGCTCAAGACCGACAAGATGCGGGGCAAGGTCAGCGCTGAGAATCTCTCGCTGGCCTAAAGCCTTGGTGCCGTTTCACGGATGTACTGAAACGGCCATGCCACCCGCTCGATCCCAGGATTGAGCGGGTTTTTGTCCGTTGCAGAGCAGGGTGAATAATGAGCGCCAAGAGACCGGCCGAACCGTCACCCGAAAGCATCGCGCGTACTAACCGTCAGCGTTTGGCCGCTGAGGAAGGCGCTCGGGCGATGGTGGATGTTGGAAAGCAAGCCGTCGATGTTCGCAAGAACATGGCGCGGCTTCGAGAGCTGCGCGAAGCCAAGGAAGCGGCAGACGCCGCCCTTCAGGCATCGTTGCCCGCGGCCACCCCGACGAAGCGCAAGAAGAAGGTGACGCCATAGCTGCCTTCCATTGCGCCAACGACAATTCGGAGAGGGCCGATCACATGCCAAAGAGTGCGGATCGTGCCTAGAATCAAGTCGGATGGCGGTGGCACCATCACCTTCTTTCTCGCGCTTGGCGCAGGACGACAGATGTGCCGTCTTGCGACGACGTTCCTGACGCAGAAGCAGGCTTTCAGTTATCTTCGCAAGAACCGGACCGAGTTAGAGCGCATGGCGCGGGCGCAGCTCGCTTCCGGGGCAGTTGAAGACGGAATCGTCGTGCTCTCGATGCTGTAGATCAGGCAGATTTCGGCGCCCCCGCTTCAGCGGAATTCGCCGTCGGAGCCTGGTACCGTCCGCGCTTATTCGGAACGGCTTCCCGGCTTCGCTTCGCGGGCCAATCGCTCCGCTTTCAGCCGTTCGCGATTCTCGTTGAAGGAGTTCTGGTCCTTCGCATAGTCATTGATCGGCTTCTGCGTTGTCGCAGGCTTGAACGCCTTGTTGGCTTCACGCTTGGCGCGATCAGAGGATTGATCTTTCGACATTTAAGCCCTCAATTTGATCAAAGAGCGTGGTCCTGGCGAGTGCCGGACGCGACGCCACCCGTGCCCGAACTGAAAGGCCGACTTGCCATCCTCGGAAGCGAAGGCGACCAGTTCTTCAGCGTGGGGCAGGGTCTTTGCGAGGCGTGCTGCACTCGCTGTGGAGATGGCATGCTGGCATTTCCGGGCATGCTCTCATTCCCGGGAGCACGCCGGTCGAGGGAGCAACGGCCGGCCGCCGCGTCTGTTCCTCGCGAACCAATCTTTAATCCAGCCTTCGCGGCGCGGCAAGCGTGCCGATCGTGCGATGCAGCCCCTTCGGCGTCAACAAAAAGGCCGCCGAAGCCGGCGGCCTTTCGCGTCGTGAGATGAGCCCGCTTACTCGGCGGCCTGCTTTTGCGGCGGATCGAGCGCGCCGGACTTGTGGATATCGGCGACCTGATGGTCCGAGAAGCCAAGCACGGTGCGCAGGATCTCGTCGGTGTGCTCGCCGAGCAGCGGGGAGCGCTCCACATCGCTGGGGGAGTCCGACAGCTTGATCGGGTTGCCGACCGAGATGTACTTGCCGCGGGTGGGGTGGTCGACCTCAACCACGGTGCCGGTCGCGCGCAGCGACTGGTCCTCGGCGATCTCCTTCATCGACAGGATCGGGCCGCAGGGGATGTCGTCCTTGTTGAGGATTTCCATCGCCTCGAACTTCGTCTTCGTCATCGTCCACTGTTCGATGCGGCCGAAGATCTCGTTCAGGCGCGGCAGGCGGACGGCCGGCTTGGCGTAGTTCGGATCGGTCTTCCAGGAGGGCTCACCGATCACGTCGCAGATCTTCTCCCAGACCGGGGCCTGGGTGATGAAGTAGATGTAGGCGTTGGGATCGGTCTCCCAGCCCTTGCACTTCAGGATGCGGCCGGGCTGGCCGCCGCCGGAATCGTTGCCGGCACGCGGCACGGCATCGCCGAACGGAATGCCTTCGCCGAACTGGCTGTATTCCTTGAGCGGGCCGTGGGCGAGGCGCTGCTGGTCGCGCAGCTTGACGCGCGCGAGGTTGAGCACGCCGTCTTGCATCGCAGCCGTCACCTTCTGGCCCTTGCCGGAATGGGTGCGGTGATAGAGTGCGGTGACGATGCCGAGCGCCAGATGCAGACCGGTGCCGCTGTCGCCGATCTGCGCGCCGGTGACCAGCGGCAGGCCGTCGCGGAAGCCGGTGGTGGAGGCGGCGCCGCCGGTGCACTGTGCGACGTTCTCATAAACCTTGCAGTCTTCGTACGGTCCGGGGCCAAAGCCCTTGATCGAGGCGACGATCATCTTCGGGTTGATCGCCTGGATCTTCTCCCAGGGGAAGCCCATGCGGTCGAGCACGCCGGGGCCGAAGTTCTCGACCAGCACGTCGCACTTCTTGATGAGCTCGGTGAGGACTTCCTTGCCCTTGGGGTTCTTGGTGTCGAGCGTGATCGAGCGCTTGTTGTGGTTGAGCATGGTGAAATACAGGCTGTCCACGTTCGGGATGTCCTGCAGCTGGCCGCGGGTGATGTCACCCACGCCCGGGCGCTCTACCTTGATCACGTCGGCGCCGAACCAAGCGAGCAACTGCGTGCAGGTCGGCCCGGACTGGACGTGGGTGAAGTCGAGAATGCGAACGCCCTCGAGCGCTTTTGTCATCGTGTTGCTCCTGTTACTCTTCTGTTTCCGTCATGCCCGCGAAGGCGGGCATCCATTATTCGCTGAAGGTTCAGTTGGGCCTCAGTGCTCGCCTCAAGGATGATCTGGCGATTACTGGATTCCCCGCCTGCGCGGGGAATGACCCGGCGGCTGGTTACTTCTTCTTCTGCAGAACGCTCTGCGGATTGAGGTTGCCGATGCGGCCGCTCTCGGAACCGGCGGCCGGATCGATCACGGCGTTGATGAGCGTCGGCTTGCCCGAGGCCATGGCTTCGTTGACGGCGCGCTTGAGCTCGTCCGGCGAGGTGGCGTTGACGCCGACACCGCCGAAGGCTTCCATCATCTTGTCGTAGCGGGCGCCCTTGACGAACACCGTCGTCGCCGGATCGGCATTGGCGCCGTTGACGTCGGTGCCGCGATAGATGCCGTCATTGTTGAAGATGACGACGCAGATCGGCAAATTGTAGCGGCAGATGGTCTCCACTTCCATGCCGGAGAAGCCGAAGGCCGAGTCGCCTTCCACCGCGAGCACGGGATGGCCGGTCTCGAGCGTAGCCGCGATCGCCTGGCCCATGCCGATGCCCATCACGCCCCAGGTGCCGACGTCGAGGCGCTTGCGTGGGCGATACATGTCGATGACGCCGCGGGCGAGGTCGAGCGTGTTGGCGCCCTCGTTGACGAGGATCGCCTCGGGATGATCCTTGATGACGTTCTTCAGCACGCCGAGCGCGCCGTGATAGTCCATCGGCGATTTGTTGTTCATGAGCTTCGGCGCCATCTTGGCGACGTTCTCTTCGCGCTTGGTCGAAATCGCCTTGGTCCATTCGACCGGCGGCGCGGTCCAGCCCGACGCCATCGCCTGGTTGAAGGCGGAAACGACCGAGCCGATGTCGCCGACGACGGGCGCGACGATCTCGACGTTGGAGTCCATCTCGCGCGGTTCGATGTCGACCTGGATGAACTTCTTGGGCGCTTCGCCCCAGTTCTTGCCCTTACCGTGCGAGAGCAGCCAGTTCAGTCGGGCGCCGATCAGCAGCACGACGTCGGATTCCTTCAGCACCGTCGAACGGGCGGCGCCTGCGCACTGCGGATGCGTGTCAGAGAGGAGGCCCTTGGCCATGCTCATCGGCAGGAAGGGAATGCCGCTCTTCTCGACGAAGGTCTTGATCTCCTCGTCGGCCTGCGCGTAGGCCGCGCCCTTGCCGAGGATGATGAGCGGACGTTTTGCGCCCTTCAAAACATCAAGCGCGCGCTTGATCGAAGCGGGCGAGGGGATCTGCGCGGGAGCCGCGTCGATCACCTTGACCAGCGACTTCCGGCCGGCATCGGCGTTCATCACCTGGCCGAACAGCTTTGCCGGCAGGTCGAGATAGACGCCGCCCGGACGGCCGGAGACGGCGGCACGGATGGCACGGGCAAGACCGATGCCGATGTCCTGGGCGTGCAGCACGCGATAGGCTGCCTTGCACAGCGGCTTGGCGATCGCCAGCTGGTCCATTTCTTCGTAGTCGCCCTGCTGGAGGTCGACGATCTCGCGCTCGGAGGAGCCTGAGATCAGGATCATCGGGTAGCAGTTGGTGGTGGCGTGCGCGAGCGCGGTGAGACCGTTGAGGAAGCCGGGAGCGGAGACGGTGAGGCAGATGCCGGGCTTCTTGGTGAGGTAGCCGGCGATGCCCGCCGCATAGCCGGCGTTCTGCTCGTGGCGGAACGAGATCATGCGAATACCGGCCGCCTGGGCCATGCGGCCCAAATCCGTGATCGGGATGCCCGGCACATTGTAGATGGTGTTGATGCCGTTCAGCTTGAGCGCGTCGATGACGAGATGAAAGCCATCCGTCAATTCCTGCTCGGTGCCCGGTGCTTCGGACTTGGTCGCGGTATTCAGCATGGGCCTTGTCTCCCTGGTCTCAAGATGCCGTTTCAGGCTTTAGGGGCGATGCCTCGCCCTTCTGGTGAACGTTGCTGGCTAGAAGAGTTCCTGACCATGCGCTTCGACGTAAGCGGCAAGGCCAAGGGTGTGATCGCGGGCGCGCTTCTCGGCGAGCTCGGTATCGCGCGCCTCCAAGGCTTCGATCATGCCGAGATGCTCGGGGAGCGACGTCGCGGTACGGTCCTTGCGTCCGATGGTCAATTGCCGATAGCCACGCACGTGCAGCAGCAAGTCGTTGGTGAGATCGACCAGCACCGGTGATTCCGACAGCGAGATCAGCGCCTGGTGGAAGGCGATGTTGGCGCGCGAATATTCCTCGACGTGATCCTCGGGCAGGCGGTCTTTACCAAAATCCTTGAAGTAGTCGCGCAGCGCCGTGATGTCTTTCTTTCGCGCTGTGGCGGTGATGAGGCGGGCCGCCATGCTCTCCAGCGCCGCCCAGGCGCGGATCATGTCGACGATCTCGCTCTTGGTCCTCCGCACCACCATGATGCCGCGGCGCGGGACCGTCTTCACGAAGCCGTCCTGCTCGAGCATCGCGATGGCTTCGCGGATCGGCGTGCGGCTCACACCCAGGCGCTCGGACAACGCCCGCTCGTCGAGCATCACCGGCTCGGGTGTCGAGTAGATGTCCATCTTGAGGATGGCTTCCTTCAAGGCGTCATACGCCTTGTTCTTGAAGCTCGACTCCGGGGCAATACGAACGATTGCGATATCTGCCTCGGCCATGTTCGGCAACGCCTTGGTTGGTTTCCGCAGTGACACGACGAATCTCCTCCAGTGGGAGTCGTCTTTTACAGGATTATTAACGGGAAAGTTTTTGGCATACCAAATACCAGAATGTCAAGCTGCCTATTTTTTGCAGCGTTCTAAGGTGCGCTGCAGCTTGACAAGTTGGCTTCTGGCATACCAAATGCCATCGCCAGCCATTTTTGATCCAAGCCGGCGGAGTAATCTCGGCTTTATGCCACTCCGTTCCGCGACATGGAACAGAGCGCGGCGAATGGAAAGCATCACGGGCAGCCGCAACACGCGCGCGCTTCGAGAACGCAAGAACCAAGGTCAAGGGAGAGCCACATGTCCAATTCCAAAGATGCCGTCCGCAAGGTGCTTGACCAGGTCAAGGCGGACAAGCGCACCAGCCTGACCGCGCCGGAAGGCAAGCTGGTCTGCGACGCCTACGGCATTCCAGTGCCGAAGGAGGGTGTGGCGAAATCGGCCGGCGAGGCCGGCAAAATGGCCGCCTCGATGGGCTTTCCGGTGGTGATGAAGATCGTCTCGCCGGACATTCTCCACAAGACCGAAGCCGGCGGCGTCATCGTCGGCCTCAAGACGGCCGAAGACGCCGAGAAGGCCTACGAGACGATCCTGTCCAACGCCAGGAAGTACAAGTCCGACGCCAAGATCGAGGGCGTCCAGGTGCAGCAGATGCTGGCCGGCGGCACCGAAGTGATCGTCGGGTCGATCACCGATGCCTCGTTCGGCAAGCTGGTTGCCTTCGGCCTCGGCGGCGTGCTGGTCGAAGTCCTGAAGGACATCACCTTCCGCCTCGCGCCCGCGACCAAACAAGACGCGCTGTCGATGCTCGACGGCATCCAGGCGCATGAGATTTTGAAGGGCGTTCGCGGCGGCGAGCCGGTGAACCGCACCGCGCTTGCGGATGTCATCGTCAAGGTCTCGCAGCTCGTCACCGATTTCCCCGAGATCGTCGAGCTCGATCTCAACCCGGTGTTCGCGACGGCCAAGGCCGCGATCGCGGCCGACGTCCGCATCGTCGTCGACTTCGCTTACGTGCCCAAGCCGAAGCCGCGCCCGACCGAAGAGATCGTCGCGGCCATGAGCCGCATCATGCAGCCGAAGGCGGTTGCCGTGGTCGGCGCTTCGGCCGAAGACGGCAAGATCGGCAATTCCGTGATGAAGAACCTCATCAACGGCGGCTACAAGGGCGACATCTACCCGATTCATCCCAAGGCCGCCGAGATCCTCGGCTACAAGGCCTATAAGAGCGTCAAGGACGTGCCCGGCGTGATCGATACCGCGGTGTTCGCCATTCCCGCGAAGTTCGTCGCCGCGGCGCTCACCGAATGCGGCGAGAAGAAAATTCCCGGCGCGGTTCTGATCCCGTCCGGTTTCGCGGAAGCCGGCGCGCCGGAGCTGCAGGCCGAGATCGTCGAAGTCGGCAAGAAGTACGACATCCGCCTGATGGGCCCGAACATCTACGGCTTCTATTATACGCCTGCCAATCTCTGCGCGACCTTCTGCACCGCCTATGACGTCAAGGGCCACGCGGCGCTGTCCTCGCAGTCGGGCGGCATCGGCATGGCCATCATCGGCTTCTCGCGTTCGGCCAAGATGGGCGTGTCCGCGATCGTCGGCCTCGGCAACAAGTCCGATATCGACGAGGACGATCTGCTCGCCTTCTTCGAGCAGGATCCGAACACCAACCTGATCGCGCAGCACTGCGAAGACCTCAAGGACGGCCGCGCCTTTGCGGAAGCGGCAAAGCGCGTCTCCAAGAAAAAACCGGTCATCGTGCTCAAGGCCGGCCGCACCTCGGCCGGCGCGAAGGCGGCCTCGTCGCACACCGGCGCGCTCGCCGGCAACGACAAGATCTACGAGGACGTCCTCGCGCAGTCCGGCGTGATCCGCGCCCGTAGCTTGCGGCAACTGCTCGAATTCGCCCGCGGCGTGCCGGTGCTGCCGACGCCGAAGGGCGAGAACGTGCTGATCATCACCGGTGCCGGCGGGTCGGGCGTGCTGCTGTCGGACTCCTGCGTCGACAACGGCCTGTCGCTGATGTCGATGCCGGCAGATCTCGATGCTGCCTTCCGCAAGTTCATCCCGCCGTTTGGCGCGGCCGGAAATCCCGTGGACATCACCGGCGGCGAGCCGCCGATCACCTACGTCAACACGGTGAAGCTCGGCCTGACGGACGAGCGCATTCATTCGCTGATCCTCGGCTACTGGCACACCATCGTCACGCCGCCGATGGTGTTCGCCCGCAACATGGTCGAGGTGAAGAAGGAGATGGGGGCCAAGGGCTTCGTGAAGCCGATCGTCGCCTCGCTCGCCGGCGACGTCGAGGTCGAGGAGGCCGCCGAATATCTCTACCAGAACGGCATCCCGGCCTATGCGTATTCGACCGAGCTGCCGGTCGAAGTCCTCGGCGCCAAGTACAAATGGGCGCGCGGAGCAGGGCTGCTCTGAGGCTGCCTTCGCCTCTCCCCGCCTGCGGGGAGAGGCCGGAATTTGCACAGCAAATTCCGGGTGAGGGGCACTCTCCACAAGTCCGTCTCTCACCGTATTCGCGGAGATAGCCCCTCACCCCGACCCTCTCCTCGTAAGAACGGGGCGAGGGAGGGCAGGCGGCTCGCGTCTTGTCTGATTGGCAATGCAGGTCGCGATGAGCAAGAACGTGATCCGACGCAAATCGATCGAGCCCCGATCGTCATCGGAGCCTGACCACGACGCGCGCGACGGCGGCGTGCAATCCGTTGATCGCGCGCTGTCGATTCTCGAAACATTGTCCGAAGACGACGAAGGCTATCGCCTCAGCGATCTCGCCGTTCGCACCGGGCTCTCGGCCTCGACCGTACACCGCCTGCTGGCGACGCTGGAAAGCCGCCGCTTCGTGCAGTTCGACCGCGCCGAATCCAAATGGCATGTCGGCGTGCGCAGCTTCACGGTGGGCGCGAGCTTTGCCCGGCGGCGCAATTTCAGCGCCCAGGCTATTCCCTATTTGCGCAAGCTGCGTGATCTCACCCGCGAGACCGCCAATCTCGCCGTGGTCGACGACGAGTTCATCATCGTGCTGACCCGCATGGAGAGCCGTGAAATCATGCGTTCGCTGACCAAGGTCGGCGGCCGCGTTCCGATGGTAACGTCGGGCGTCGGCAAGGCGGTGCTCGCGACCTATTCCGACGAGGACGTCGGTGCCGTGATCCGCCATCACGGCATGCCACGCCTGACCGAGAAATCCATCGTTCGGCCGAGCGATCTGTTCCGGGAACTTGCAGCGATCCGGAAGCAGGGTTTTGCGGTGGATGACGAGGAAGCCGAGATGGGCCTGCGCTGCGTCGCCGCCGTGGTCTACAACGCGCTCGCCGAGCCGTTGGCGGCGATCTCCGTTTCCGGCTTGACCAGCAGGGTCACCGATGCGCGGCTGCCGGAGATCGGCCGTGTGGTGCGCGAGGTTGCGGCGGAACTGACGGCCGCGCTCGGGGGTGTGACCCCGGTCGCGAAGCCAGCCTGACCCCGGTTCGCGGTCCGTCGTGGCCCGTTGAAGAAATCAGCTCTGGCGGCAGCTGCCCCGACATCGGTATATCCACGCACCGTTGTCGCCTCCTTTTTAGGAAAAGTCATGCCGTCAGAGCTCCGTTCGCCCCGTCTCGCTGTCCTGATCGATGCCGACAACGCTTCGGCAAAGATTGCCGATGGACTGTTCGAGGAGATTGCCAAGATCGGCGAGGCCAGCGTTCGCCGCATCTACGGCGACTTCTCCAATGCCAGGTCCAGGGGCTGGGCCGACATCCTTTCCAAACACGCCATCATCCCGCAGCAACAGTTTGCCTATACGACCGGAAAGAATGCCTCCGACATCACCCTGGTCATCGACGCGATGGACCTGCTTCACAGCGGCCGGTTCGACGGCTTTTGCCTGGTGTCGTCGGATAGCGATTTTACCCGTCTGGCCGCCCGGATCCGGGAGCAGGGCATCGATGTCTTTGGGTTCGGCGAACAGAAGACGCCGGAGAGCTTCCGGCAGGCCTGCCGAAGGTTCGTCTACACGGAGAACCTGCTTGCCGCGCCGGCGCACACCCAGGACGCCGCTTCGAGATCGAAATCGCTTCAGCCGCTCGATGCCGCGACCCCCATCATCAAGAAGGTCATCACCCAGATGGAGAGCGAGGACGGCTGGGTCACGCTCGGGGAAGTCGGCCGCCAACTTGCCAATCTCGCGTCCGATTTCGATCCGAGAACGTTCGGCTTCCGCAAGCTGAGCGACCTCGTGCGCAAGACCAATTCCTTCGAGATCGACGAGCAGAACGGGAGGTCAATGCGGATTCGGGTCAAGCCCACTGCCGCAGCGGCCCCGAGACGACGGAACTCGCGCAGGCCCGCGAGGTCAGGGGCGGCAGGCGCTTCGCCGCCTAAAGCGTAAGCAGGGCGTGCCGTTATATTTGCGCTTGCCCGGTCCGGTGCAGGGCGTAACCATCGCGGGACCGTAACGCCACGCGAGGCTCCCGATGACTAAACTTACCCGCTTCGCCGTCGCACCGCTGCACGCGATGACCCGGCGCCTGGCCGATGTCGCCTCCGCGCGTCTCGCGCCGGATCTCGTCGTCACGGGCGCGCGGGTGCTTTCGACCTATTCGGAGCGCATCCATCAGGGACGTGAGGTCTGGATCACCGGCGGCCGCATCGCGGCGGTGAAGCCGGCTGGAATAGCCAAGAAGGCCTGGAGCGGCGTCACGACCTACGATGCCGCGGGCGGCATTATCGCGCCGGGCCTGGTTGATCCGCACATCCACATTGAATCCTCGATGGTGACTGCCTGCGCCTATGCCGAGGCCGCCCTGCTCAACGGCACCACCACGATCTTCTGCGACAGCCACGAGATCGGCAACGTCATGGACGTCGCCGGCGTCGAGGCGATGCTGGAGGACGCGCGCGAGGCGCCGCTGTCGATCTTCTTGACAGTGCCGAGCACGGTGCCCGCGACTTCGGCCGCACTGGAGACTGCGGGCGGCGACCTCACACCGGACAAGATCGCCGGCCTGTTCGACCGCTGGCCGGAGGCTGTCGGGCTCGGCGAGAAGATGGATTTCGTGCCCGTGACCATGGGCGATGAGCGCAGCCACGCCATCCTCGCCGCCGCCCTGAAGCGTGGGCGGCCGGTGTCCGGCCATGTCTATGGCCGCGAATTCGTTGCGGCTTATGCGGCATCCGGCGTCACGGATACCCATGAGGCGATCGACCGCGACATCGCCGACGATTTGCTCGATGCCGGGGTCTGGGTCTTCCTGCGCGGGGGACCGCCGACCACACCGTGGCACTCGCTGCCGCAGGCGATCCGCACTATCACCGAGCTCGGCGCTTCGCACAAGCGCACGGCCGCGTGCACCGACGATCGCGACGCCGATGATCTCCTGCTGTTCGGTCTCGACTGGGTGGTGCGGGAGGCGGTGAAGGCGGGAATGTCGCCCGAGCAGGCCTGGTCGATGGGCTCGCTGCATGGCGCGACGCGCTTCAACATGGACAGCGATATCGGCGGGCTCGGCGGGGGGCGCCGCGCCGATCTGGTGCTGATGGACGACAATCTGAAGCCGCAATGCACCTGGTATGGCGGCGAGCTGGTGGTCGAGAACCGCAAGATCACGCCGCGGCTCGATCAGGCATTGTCGCAGCGATATCAATACCCGAAGGCGGCCTACGCGACTGTGAAGCTGCCGGAGAAGCTGAAGCTGACGCCGGAGCTGCCGGCGAAGGCCTGCACCGTCAACGCCATCAAGACCGCGTTGCCCGGCATCACGCTGATCCATGAGAAGATCGAGATCGAGCCGGCCAAGGATTGGCCGGAATTGTTCGCGCGCTACAGCCTGTGCTTCGTCACGGTGGTCGAGCGCCACGGCAAATCGGCCGGCAATGTCGCCTATGGCCTCTTGAAGGACTTTGGCCTGAAGCGCGGCGCGGTCGCCTCCAGCGTCGGGCACGACAGCCACAACATCATCGTTGCCGGTACCAACGAGGCCGACATGCAGGTCGCGGTGGCCGCCATCAAGGAGCAACAGGGCGCCGTCTGCCTCGTCGCCGAGGGCAAGGTGAGGGCGCTGGTGCCGCTGCCGATCGCCGGTCTGCTGTCCGACAAGCGCGTTACCGAAGTGGCGGAAGAGGTCAAGGTGCTGAAGAAAGAATGGGCGGAAGCCGGCTGCACCATCCCCTACATGGGCTTCAATTTGATTCCTCTATCGGTCATTCCGGAAATTCGCATCACCGACAAGGGCCTCGTGCTGGTGCCGCAGATGGAGCTGGCGCCGCTGTTCGAGTGAGCGCTTTCACGCGAGTCTCGACCTAACCGACTGAAGCCGCCGCGATTTTTTCGCGGCTGCCGCATCGTGGAAAATAAAATCGATCTCGTTGAGTGAAGCCCTCGCGGGCCCGATGATCTCGCTCGAGCCAATGCAACTCAAGCGAGGTCCGATATGGCGAAGATGCGAGCCATCGATGCTGCCGTGCGAATTCTGGAGAAGGAAGGCATCTCGACTGCCTTCGGCGTTCCCGGGGCCGCGATCAATCCGCTGTACTCGGCGCTGAAGAAGCGCGGCTCGATCCGCCATATCCTGGCGCGCCATGTCGAGGGGGCCTCGCACATGGCCGAGGGTTATACGCGGGCCAAGGCGGGCAATATCGGCGTCTGCATCGGAACCTCGGGGCCGGCGGGCACCGACATGATCACCGGGCTCTATTCGGCGATCGCCGATTCCATCCCGATCCTCTGCATCACCGGCCAGGCGCCGCGGGCGCGGCTCTACAAGGAGGATTTCCAGGCCGTCGACATCGAATCGATCGCAAAGCCCGTGACCAAATGGGCGGTGACCGTGCGCGAGCCCGGGCTGGTGCCTCGCGTGTTCAGCCAGGCCTTTCACATCATGCGCTCGGGAAGGCCTGGCCCGGTCCTGATCGACATGCCGCTCGACGTGCAGCTCGCCGAGATCGAGTTCGACGACGAGACCTATGAGCCGCTGCCGGTCTACAAGCCCACCGCGACGCGCAAGCAGGTGGAGAAGGCGCTGGAGATGCTCAACGCGGCCGAACGGCCGCTGATCGTCGCGGGCGGCGGCGTGATCAATGCCGACGCCTCGGATTTGCTGGTGGAATTCGCCGAGATCGCCAACGTGCCGGTCGTGCCGACGCTGATGGGGTGGGGGGCCATCCCCGATGACCACGTGCTGATGGCCGGCATGGTCGGTCTTCAGACCAGCCACCGTTACGGCAATGCCACCATGCTCGAATCCGATTTCGTGCTGGGCATCGGCAACCGCTGGGCCAATCGCCACACCGGCTCGGTCCAGACCTACACCAAGGGCCGCACCTTCGTGCATGTCGACATCGAGCCGACCCAGATCGGGCGCGTGTTCAACCCCGACCTCGGCATCGTCTCGGATGCCAAGGCCGCCCTTGAGCTTTTCGTCACCGTCGCCAGGGAGTGGCGCCGGTCAGGCAGGTTGCGCGAGCGCCAGGCGTGGCCCGCTTCCTGCCGCGACCGCAAGAAAACGATGTTGCGCAAGAGCCATTTCGACAACGTTCCGATCAAGCCGCAGCGCGTCTACGAGGAGATGACCAAGGCCTTTGGCCGTGACACCTGCTACGTCTCCGTGATTGGCCTGTCGCAGATTGCCGGGGCGCAGTTTCTGGGGGTATACAAGCCGCGCAACTGGATCAATGCCGGGCAGGCCGGGCCGCTCGGCTGGACGCTGCCCGCGGCGCTCGGCGTGCGCGCGGCGTGTCCGGATCGCGACATCGTCGCGCTCTCCGGCGACTACGACTTCCAGTTCCTGATCGAAGAGCTCGCGGTCGGGGCGCAATTCAATCTGCCCTATATCCACGTCGTCGTGAACAACTCCTATCTCGGCCTGATCCGCCAGGCCCAGCGTGGCTTCGACATGGACTATCACGTCCAGCTCTCCTTTGAGAACATCAACGCGCCCGAGCTCGGCGGCTATGGTGTCGACCATGTTGCGGTCGCCGAAGGCCTCGGCTGCAAGGCGATCCGCGTCACCGACCCGAAAGACTCGCAGGCGGCGTTCGCGACCGCGCGCGAATTGATGGCCAAGCATCGCGTGCCCGTGATGGTCGAGTTCATCCTCGAACGTGTCACCAACATCGCGATGGGCACCGAGATCGACAACATCGTCGAATTCGAGGAGGTGCTGGATCTGCCGCTCGACGACGTCGCGACCGCGCGGCCCGGCGTGCTGCAGCCGGCGGAATAGGGAACAGCATCATGCCGAAATTCGCCGCCAACCTCACCATGCTCTTCAACGAAATGCCGTTCGTGGACCGCTTCGCCGCGGCCAAAGCGGCGGGCTTTTCCGGGGTCGAGTACCTCTTCCCCTATGATTTCGACAAGGCGCTTTTGCGCGAGCAGCTCGACCGCCATGGGCTGACGCAGGTGCTGCACAATCTGCCGGCCGGCAATTGGGCGGCAGGCGAGCGCGGCATCGCGATCTTGCCGGATCGTGTCGGCGAGTTCCGGGACGGCGTGTTTCGCGCCATCGACTATGCCAAGGCACTCGATTGCGAGCAGCTCAACTGTCTCGTCGGCATCGCGCCTGTCGATGCCGACCCGCGTGAGCTCAACGAAACGCTGGTCGGGAATCTGCGGTTTGCAGCTTCGACCCTGGCGCGCGAGAACATCAAGCTTCTGGTCGAGCCGATCAACACGCTCGACATTCCCGGCTTCTTCCTCAACGGCACCGAGCAGGCCGTGCAGCTGGTCTCCGAGGTGCGCTCAAACAATCTGTTTGTCCAATACGACATCTATCACATGCAGATCATGGAGGGCGATCTCGCCCGTACCATGCAGGAATATCTGCCGCAGATCGCGCACATCCAGCTCGCCGACAATCCAGGTCGTCACGAGCCCGGCACCGGCGAGATCAACTTTCCCTTCCTGTTCCGCCATCTCGACGCGATCGGCTATCGCGGTTGGATCGGTTGCGAATACAAGCCGCGCACTACGACGCTGGAAGGCCTGTCCTGGCACGCCGCGCAGACTTTCGAGACCTGAGGAAACCGTAGACATGATCGACATCGGCTTTATCGGACTTGGCACCATGGGACGGCCGATGGCCGGTCATCTTCTGGCCGCAGGCCATCGCGTTCTCCTGCAAGATGTCGGGCCGGTCGCACCCGAGCTGATCGCGGCCGGCGGCGTTGACTGCAAGTCAAGCAAGGAGGTCGCGGAGGAGGCGGATGCGGTCATCATCATGGTGCCGGATACCCCGCATGTGGAGGCCGTGCTGTTCGGCAAGGACGGCGTCGCGGGCGGCGTTTCCAAGGGCAAGATCGTGGTCGACATGAGCTCGATCTCGCCGCTGGCGACCAAGGAATTTGCGAAGAAGATCGAGGCGCTCGGCGCGGATTATCTCGATGCACCGGTGTCAGGCGGGGAGGTCGGTGCCAAGGCGGCAAGCCTCACCATCATGGTCGGTGGCCCCGAGCGCGCCTTCAACACCATGAAGCCGATCTTCGACCGGATGGGAAAGAACGTCACCCGCGTCGGCGCCAATGGCGACGGCCAGACGACGAAGGTCGCCAACCAGATCATCGTCGCGTTGACGATCGAGGCGGTCAGCGAAGCGCTACTGTTCGCGTCGAAAGCCGGTGCGGATCCGGCGCTGGTGCGGCAGGCCCTGATGGGCGGCTTTGCGTCGTCCCGGATTCTCGAAGTGCATGGCGAGCGCATGGTGAAGCGCAATTTCGATCCCGGCTTCCGCATCGAGCTGCACCAGAAGGATCTCAACCTCGCGCTTGAAGGCGCCCGCGCGCTCGGCCTGTCGCTGCCGAGCACGGCAGTGGCGCAGCAACTATTCTCGTCCTGCGCCGCGCATGGCGGCAAGGACTGGGATCACTCGGCGATGGTGCGCGCGCTGGAACTGATGGCGGGCCACGAGATCGCGGCGGCCTGAACTGTTACCGGGTAACAGTCTCCGGTTTTGGTGCCGTCTAGATCGGGCGGGGAACCGGAACAATGATCCGGCCCCGCGGTTGAAGGCGCACAACAATCACTGGAGACATAAGCACATGAAAACCCGTCTTGCGATTTCGTTGGCTGCCGCGTCGCTGCTGGCGTCGAGTGCGGCCTTTGCTCAGTCGACGACCGAAGAGGGCGCCAGGAACGGCGCACGCGCGGGCGGCGACATCGGCGGCCCGGTCGGAGCGATGGTCGGTGGTACCGTCGGGGCGGCGGTCGGCGCTGGTCTGGAAATCCCGAATGCGATCCTCGGCGGAATTCCGCGTGATGATTCGGTCGTGGTCCACGAGCGCGTCGTGGTCGGCGAGCCGCTGCCGCCGACCGTGGTGCTGCGGCCCGTGCCGAACTACACCGAATATCGCTATGCGGTCGTGAACGATCGCCGCGTGATCGTGGAGCCGCGCACGCGCCGCGTCGTCAAGATCATCGACTGATCGATCAGAGCGTGAGCTTTGAAGAGACGGGCCCTGCGGAGCGTCACTCCGCGGGGCCTTGACTCGAGAGGGCCGAATTTACGCGAAACCGCGTCATGGCCCAATCGGCGATGGCCGCCAGCGCGAAGCCGATGCAGGTGGTGCCGGCATCGACCAGAAAGTCCTCCAGCCGCGGATGTCGTCCCGGTGCCCAGAATTGCATCAGTTCGAGCAGGCCGATCAGCACCACGGCGATGGCTGTCGCCGACAGGCGGCGGCGCGGATAGGCGAAGCCGAAGGCTAGTCCCACCAGGACGAAGGCAAGGGCATGCTCGCCGTCCTGGCCAAGGTCGGAATGGGGCCGCAGGCCGGGCGGACCGAGGGTTGCAAAGGCGACGGCGGCGGCAAGCAGCCAGGCAGAGGAGCGAACCAAAATGGACATCCGGACCGCTTAGCACGGATTGCAGCAGCTTGCCGAGGCGCCGGGATCAGATCGCCGTGTAGTTAATGACGAAACGTTAAAGCGGCTCGCGCACGCCCAGGCCGTGCATGAAGCGTTCCCGGATTTGTACGGGATCGCGTCGGGTGGCGCCGACGCCGGGCTTGTCATCGATACGAACGGCGATCAGGCTGGGCTCGCCAGCCGACATGGCTTCCTCGACCAGACGCTCGAAATCCTCCTCGTCCGCGGCCCAGGCGCTATTGGCAAGCCCGGAGCCGGTCGCGATGGCGACGATGTCAGCTACGTTCGCGGCCGGTGTCGGCTGCGCGCCGGTGATCTGGTAGATGCCGTTGTCCATCACGATCATGATGAGGTTCTTCGGCTTCAACGCCGCGATCGTCGAGAGCGCGCCGAGCTGCATCAGGAGCGAACCATCGCCTTCGAGCGCAAAGACGCGCCGGTCCGGTTGCGCCAGCGCCACGCCCAGCGCGATCGGGAAGGCGAGGCCCATGCTGCCGAGCATGTAGAAATTCTGCGGACGGTGGCCGGCGGCCCAGAGGTCGAAATTGGTATTGCCGATGCCGCCGATCACGGCTTCCTCGTGCTCGAGTTTCGCGATCAGGCGCGAGGTGACGTCGAAGCGGTTCATCACTTTGGTGTTGCGCGCGTCTGTCTTCATTTGGCCGTCCTCACTTGTCGAACACCTTGCCGCCCGTGAGCAGCGGGTTGAGGATCAGCGCGACTGGCGCCTGCGTCGTGATGGCCTGCTTGATCGAACGGTCGGCAATGAATTCGAACTCGTCGAGCCGGGTGATGGTGTGATGCTCCAGCGCCAGCGAATCCAGCACCGGACGCATGGTGCGGCAGACCAGTGACTGGCCGTAATTGAATTCGCCGAGCGTGCCGCGCTCAGACACGAACATGATCAGCGGAATCTGGTAGGGCACCGCAAGCGAGGCCAGCACGTTGGCGAGCGTCGCAAACCCCGAGGTCTGCATCAACACCGCGCCCCGTCGTCCGCCCATCCAGGCGCCCGAGACGATGCCGACGGCCTCCTCCTCGCGGGCGGTGGCAAAGGTGGTGAAGAACGGATCGGCGTGCAGGTTCTTGATCAGCGGCGTCAGCACGCGGTCGGGCACGTAAGGGACGAGGCTGATCTCGTTCCGCTTCAGCGTTTGCAGGACGATGCCGTGCCAGCTCTTGTCGCTGGAGGTCTGCGCCGCCTCGGACGAGGTCTGTTGCTCCGCAATCGGCATTGCGTTCTCCCTTCGGCCGCGCATGCTTCTTGGTCTTTTGCCTTTGTCGTGGCCATCGTCTTGGCCGTCGCGGCGGTCTGCCGAACTTGACGCAGGCAGCGGGATTGTCAACATGTCCGGGCTGCACCGTGATCTGCGCCAGACGGCCTGCCGCGGCCGGTGCCGCCGTGTCATAAGCGGCAATAACAAGAGAACGGAGGAACGTATGAAAGGATCGCGCGCCGCGCTGGCCCTGCGGATCTCCTGGAGAAAGCCGGAAGGGTCCTGATGTCCGTCAACAGCAAGCGCGTCTTCTACGTTAAATATCTGGCCAATCCGATCTATATCGACATTCTGAAGGCGCGGCCCGACGTCCGGCTCGATCGCATCGAGAACGAGAGCCCCGAGGAATATTTCGCGCCGATCATCGAAGCGGCTCATGTCTACCAGATCGGCGCCGCCCGTGACGAACTGGCCCCGCATTTCCATGTCGATGCTGCCTTCCTGAAGCGCGCGCCGAACCTGCTGCTCGTCTCCAGCAACGGCGCTGGATTCGATCCTGTTGACGTCGAGGCCTGCACCGATGCCGGCGTGCTGGTCGTCAACCAGTCCGGCGGCAACGCCCATTCCGTCGCCGAGCATGCGCTGGCGATGATGCTGACGCTGTCCAAGCGCATCATCCAGTCCGACCGCAAGCTCCGCAGGGAGTCCAACGTCAACCGCAACGAACTCGTCGGCAACGAGATCGAGCACAAGACCGTCGGCATCATCGGCCTCGGCAATGTCGGTCGCCGCATCGCCGCGCTGTGCAAGGGCCTGTTCGGCATGAAGGTGCTGGCCTACGATCCGTACCTGACGGCCGAAATGATGGCCGAGCGGGGCGGCGAGAAGGTCGAGCTCGACGAGCTCTTGCGCCGCGCCGACTTCGTCTCGATCTCCTGTCCGCTCGACAAGGGCAGCCGCAATATGATCAGCGTGCGCGAGTTTGGGTTGATGCAGCCGCATGCGTACTTTATCACCACGGCGCGTGGCTTCATCCACGATGAGGATGCGCTGCTCCAGGCGTTGCGTGACAAGCGCATTGCGGGCGCCGGTCTCGACGTCTGGTCGAAGGAGCCGCCGCCGCCGGAGCATCCGCTGCTCCAGCTCGACAACGTGCTGGCGAGCCCGCATACGGCCGGCGTCACGATCGAGGCGCGCCAGAACATGGGCCGCATCGCCGCCGAGCAGGTGCTGCATACGCTCGACGGTAAGCGCCCGCCGCGCATCATCAATCCCGAGGTCTGGCCGCGCTATGCCGAGCGGTTCAAGCAGGCGTTTGGTGTGATGCCGGCGTAGGGCGCGCGAAGTCTGATCGTGCTCCGATCGCTGGTTACGAGGATGAAAACGGAAAGCGGCGGATTTTACTGATGGCGTGAGTGAACACGTATGACTTGTCCTGTAGATCAGGGTTCATGAGCATATTTTCGATTGCGACATCCGGACTTTCCGCGGCGAGTTTGCGTGTGAACGTGGCCGCGAGCAATATCGCCAACATTCGCACGACAGGCCCGCTACCTGCGTCAGGCGGATCGAGCACATCGGCCAGTGCGGTCAGTTCGAGCATTAGTCCGACGTTTCCCGCGGCGTATGTGCCGTTGCGAGTCGATCAGGTCGACCAATCGAGCGGCTCGACGCCGGGCGGTACGTTCACGACCGTGTCGGCGGTTTCGCCGAGCTTTACCGCACAATCCGACCCAAGCGCCCCCTTCGCAAACCAGGACGGCCTGGTCGCCGCGCCGAATGTCGATCTCGCCAGCGAATTCGTTCAACTGGCGACCGCGAAGTACAGCTTCATTGCCAATGCGAAGGTCATTCAGGCCTATTCAGAAACGACAGAGTCGCTACTCGACATCACGACGTGATGTCGGCGCGGGCGCTCGTGTCGCGCGCGCCTTCCGCAGGCCCCTAGGCAGGGCGAGGGTGGTTGACGGATTGAGCCGACGACTGTCGGCGGGCGGGAACCGCGCCCCGACCTTGATCCGCATCAAAATCTCCCTCCCGCAATCCGGCTAAATGGGATTAGAGTGAGCGCCGCCGGGGCAGGCAGGAGGTCCCATGTCAACTTATGTGGTCAGGTTCATGAAGGACGTGCTCGGCCAGTACGGCCGGCAGATCGAGGTGTGCCAGGGCACGCTCGAGATCGACGCTTCCGACGAGAACGAAGCCAGAGAGCGGGCGAAGGCGAGGTTTTGCGAGGACCAGGCACTGCACCACTGGTCCTTGCATGCCGACCGCATCCAGGTCAGACCGGCTGACTTTCCGTCGTGAGGGCCTAGCGGCCGGGCGCCGTGACGGGCGGCGGCGCGGTGACGCCCGCACCGAGCGAGCGCTGTACCATGACGGTGTCGGACCAGTGACCGTTGCGATAGGCGACACCGCAGAGCAGGCCGGCGCGCGCGAAACCGAACTTCTCGTGCAGCGCCAGCGAGGGGGCATTGTCGGCATCGATATAGCCGATCATCTGGCGGAAGCCGGCCGCCGCACACGCGTCGATCAACTCCTGCAGCAATAGCCGTCCGACTCCGCGGCCGAGATGGTCGTGGTGCACATAGATCGAATGCTTGGCGGCGTAGCGATAAGCTGGACGCTTGCGGAACAGTACCGCATAGGCATATCCCACGACTTCACCACGAAAGGTCGCGACCAGATGCGGCAGGCGGGTCTGCTTCAGGTTCTTGCGCCGATCGCGCAGATCGTCCGGCTCGGGCGCACCGGTTCCCTCGACATCGCGCGGCACGCCGTTGCGGACGTGATGGCGGTAGATCGCCAGCATCGCATCGACGTCGCTCTCGCGTGAGGGCCGGACCACGACTGGCCCGTCATCCGGGCGCGCAATCGCAGTTTCGTTCATCGGCACCTACCCGGCAACGACGTAAGTATAGAGCCCGATGCGCCCCTGCGCATCGATCTCCTTGTAGACGCCCTGGATTTCCACATCGAAGCCCGGGAACGTGTTGAAGCAGGTCTCGAACATCTTGAGATAATCCAGCATGGGCTTGGCCCGTTCCGTCAGCCGCTCGCCGGGCACGATGGTTGCGATGCCGGGCGGATAGACCACGAAGGGCGTGGTGGCGATGCGGCCCGTGATCGCCTCGATCGGCAGATAGTCGACATCGTTGCGGAACAGGTAGCGCGCGGCATCGCGGGGCGACATCGCGATGTCAGGCATGTGCTCGGGCATGAACTGCCGGGCCTGGAGTGCGCTGACGTCGGCGGCACGGAAGAAACGGTGCATATCGCCGCAGAGATCGCGCAGCCGCACGCCGGCATAGCGCGCCTGCCGTCGCTGGCAGAACTCCGGGATGGCGTCGGCCAGCAGCGCATTGTCGTCGTGCAGCCGCTTGAATGCGACGAGACCGGAGATCAGCGTGCCCGCCTTGCTTGCTTCGACGCCCGGAGTGAGCAGGAAGAGCAGGGAGTTGAGGTCGTTCTTCTCGGGGACGATGCGGTTCTCGCGCAAATATTGCGCGACGACCGGCGCGGGGATGCCGTGCTCGACATAGGCGCCGGTGATGCGATCGAAGCCGGGCGTGAGCAGCGTCAGCTTGTTCGGATCGGTCATGGCAAAGCCCTCGCTGAGGCCAGGGAAGCCATGCCAGGCGCTGTCGGGGGAGAGCTGCCACAGCGCAGGGTTGGTGGCGAGTTCGTCGGTGGAGAGTGTTTCCCAGGCGACGTTGTGGGCGGCGCCGGCGCGGCTGACGTCGGGAATTGCGACGCGGTCGGGGACGAAGGGTTCGAAGAACCAGCGGCGGTCCGGAGTCTGCTCCTTCTCCTCGAACTCCCGGCGCATCGCGCGGATTTTCTTGCGCAACTCGATGCCGAGCCGGATCGTGTCGTCCCACAACACTTCGCCGGAGCGGCCCTTCATCATCTGTGCGCCGACGTCGAGCGAGGCGAACAGCGGGTAGAATGGCGACGTGGAAGCGTGCTGCATGAAACTTTCGTTGAAGCGGCGGTGCTCGACGCGCCGTTTCTGGCCGCGGATGTGACGATCCTTGATGTGGATCTGGGATGCCCGCGAGAAGCTCGCGAGCTGCTTGTGGGTCGACTGCGTCGCGATGATGCCGGGAGCCTCGGGGGGGAAGGTTGGTCAGCCCCATGGCGAAGCGGCCGGCATAGAGCGGGTGGAATTTCATGAAGCCGGCCCAAGCCTCGTCGAACAGGATGTGCTCGCAGAGATGGCCGATGCGCTTCAAGATCATCTCGGCGCTGTGAATGGTGCCGTCATAGGTGCACTGCTCGACCACGGCGACGCGGAACGGCCGCTCCTTGCGCCAGGCGTCCTTGTCCGTCACCAAGGGATGATTGCGGATCGTCTCGCGCAAGGTTTTCTCGTCGAGCATGTCCCAGCGCATCGGGCCAATCAGGCCCCAGGCGTTGCGGATGGTCGGCACGTAGACCGGAACGCCGCCATTGATCATCAGCGCGCCATGATGAGCGGCTTTGTGATTGTTGCGGTCGAACAGCACGAGATCGCCGTCGGTGACGAGAGCGCCGAGCGCGATCTTGTTCGATGTCGAGGTTCCGTTGAGCACGAAATAGGTCTTTTCCGCGCCAAAAATCTGGGCGGCTTCCTTCTGCGCCCTTAGCGCGGGACCTTCGTGGGTGAGGAGGTCGCCGAGGTCGAGCACGGAATTGTCGAGGTCGTCGCGGAACACGGACTCGCCGAGATGTTCGACGAACACCCGCCCGATCGGGCTGCGGTTGTAGAACACGCCGCCATTGTGGCCTGGACAGGTCCAGAGCTGGTTGCCCTCTTCGGCATAATCGACCAGCGCGCCGAAGAAGGGCGTCTTCAGCGTCTCCGCATATTGCTTCAGACGGCTGATCAGGTTCTTGGCGATGAAGGTCGGTGTCTCCTCGGACAGGAAGACATAACCGTCGATGAAGTCGAGCACCTCGACCGGCAGATCCTCGAACCGCTTGCGCCGGATCAGGAGGATGATCGGGAAATCGAGGCCGCGCCGCCGCATCAAATTGATCAGCGCCGAGGTCTTGCCCTCCAGGCCCTTCTTGCCCCAGTCCACCACCATGCAGCCGATTGCGGCATCGGTCTGCACCGCCATCTCCGCGTCCTCCAGCTTGCGGGCGCGAACGACCTCGAAGCCGGAACGCTGGATCTCCTCGATGATCTGGTTGAAGCGGACACCTTCGAGGTCGTCGGCGTCGAACACAGGTGCGGCGAACAGGAAGTTGAAGCGCTTGAAATAGTCCATGTCATGTCCCGAATGTGCGAGACCGACAGGTCTCGACACATTTGATGACAGCTGGATGACAGGGAGCGCGATCCCGAGCGGGCCGGGTCGGATGACCATCGGCTCAGTCCAGCAGCTTGTCCAATGTGATCGGGAAGCGGCGGATGCGTTTGCCGGTGGCGTGATAGACGGCGTTTGCGATCGCCGCCGGGACGCCCACAATGCCGATCTCGCCCAGCCCCTTGATGCCGAGCGCATTGATGTGCGCGTCCGGCTCGTCGACGAAGATCACGTCGATGTCGTGTACATCCGCATTCACGGGAATATGGTACTCGGCGATGTTCGCGTTCATGATCCGACCGAAGCGATGATCCATCACCGTCTCCTCATGGAGCGCCATCCCGATCCCCCAGACCACGCCGCCCATGATCTGGCTGCGGCCGGTCTTGGTGTTCAGAATCCGCCCGGCCGCAACGGCGCTCACGACCCGCGTCACGCGAATGACGTTTAGCTCTTCGTCCACCTTGACCTCGGCGAAGACGGCCGAATGGGTGTTGCGCGCGTGTTTCTTGTCCTCACCGAACTGGTTGAGCTTCTCCTTCTCGATGCGCTCGACGCCGCCATGGCGCATCGCGTCGGCGATCGAGACTGCGCGGCTGTTGTCGCTGGCGCTGGCAATGCTGCCGTCGGTCAGCACCGTATCGACAAGCTCGGCGCCGGCGACCGGCGAGCCTGGCATCTTCCCGGCCAGAGCTAACAGCTCCTTGCGCACTTCCTCGGCGGCTGCGAGCACCGCATGTGCGCTCGAGGCGGCCATCCAGGAGCCGCCCTCGACAGGCGCCTGCGGCAGACTGGAATCTGCGAGCCTGACGCTGATGTTCTCGATTGGCAGGCCGAGTGCGTCGGCTGCGACCTGAGCGACAATGGTGTAGGTGCCGGTGCCGATGTCCGATGCGGCACATGACACCTCGGCATGTCCGTTCGACGTCAGCGCGATACGGACGGCGACCGGCATCTGCAGTGCTTCCCACACACCCGTCGCCATGCCCCAGCCGACCAGCTCCTTGCCGTCGCGCATCGAGCGCGGCACAGGATTGCGTCTGCTCCAGCCGAAGGCGTCCGCGCCGCGCGCGTAGCATTCGCGCAACTGCTTGCTGGTGTAGGGGAGGTTTTCGCTCTGGTCGCGATCCGAGTAGCACTTCAGCCGCAGTTCGACCGGGTCGAGCTTGAGCGCGACGGCGAGCTCGTCCATGGCGCATTCGAGCGCGCAGACGCCCGACGCCGCGCCCGGTGCGCGCATATCGCAAGGCGTGGAGACGTCAAGGTGAACCAGCTTGTGCGCGAAGCGGCTGTTCGGACTCTTGTAGAGCTGTTCGGCCCAGCCGGTATCGTTGCGCGCAAAATCCTCGTAGCGCGAGGTGACGGCAATGGCCTCGTGCGTAACGGCGTCGAGCGTACCATCCGATTTTGCGCCGAGCGCGACGCGCTCGATGGTCATCGGCCGGTATCCGAGCCCGTACATCTGCTGCCGCGTCAGCACGACGCGAATGGACCGCTTCAGCGCGAGCGCGCCGAGCGTTGCCAACACCACCTGATATTGCGGCCGCAAGCCGGAGCCGAAGGCGCCGCCGACGTATGGCGAGACCACGCGAATGTCATCCGGTTTCTTGTCGAACACCCCGCAGAGAAATTTGTGGACGTTCTGGACGCCTTGAGTCTTGTCGTAGATCGTGAGCTTGCCATTGCTGTCCCAGACCGCCGTAGTCGCATAGAGCTCCATCGGATTGTGATGCTCGGTCGGTATCACGTAGTCCGCCTCGTGGCGCACATAAGCTCCCGCAAGAGCCGCTACGGCGTCGCCCCGCGGCTTGTGCGGGTTGTCCTTCTCGGCAGCGTTGCTGCGCTCGCCTTCGAGGTCGGTCGCAAAACCATGCTGCTCATATTCGACCCGCACGAGAGTCGCGGCAAATTTCGCGGTTTCCCAGTCCTCCGCCACGACCAACGCAATCGGCTGGCCATTGAACTTGATCGTGTCATCATAAAGCGGACGGAAAGGCGAGCCTTCCTCGGGCGCTACTTCGTCCTTCCACGAATCGTCCTTGTCGGCCAGTGGCGGACGGTTCGCATGCGTGAGCACGTCGAGTACGCCTTCGACCTGGAGTGCCGTACTGGTGTCGAGGCGGGCAATGCGCCCGCATGGAATGGTGGCCTCGACCACGAAGCCATGGAGGAGCCCGTCCGCCGGAAATTCGCCGGCGTATTTGGCGGCCCCGGTGACCTTGGCTCGGCCGTCGACACGCGACGTTGGCGTTCCGACATAAGCGTTCATAGGGTCCTCACGCGATCTTCTTGTGAGCCTGGGATTGCGGTGTGGCGTTCGCCGCCTGTGTCAGCGTCCGCACGATGGCGCGGCGTGCGAGCTCGACCTTGAAGCCGTTATGTGAGCGGGCCGTTGCTCCCTGGAGCAAGAGATCCGCGGCGTGCGAGAAGTGATCGGGCGTCGCGGCCTGACCGCGCAACGCAGCTTCGGCTTCGAGGCTGCGCCAGGGCTTGTGAGCCACGCCGCCGAGCGCCACGCGTGCCCCGCTGATTGCGTTGCCCTCCAATTCGAGCGCGGCGGCAACCGAGACCAGAGCAAAAGCATAGGACATGCGGTCGCGAATTTTGAGGTAGCTGTAGTTTTGAGCAAAGCCGCGCTGCGGCAGCTCGATCGCCGTGATGATCTCGCCGGTGCCGAGATTGGTATCCACATGAGGCTTGTCGCCGGGCAGCCGATGGAAATCGGTCAGCGCGATGTTGCGTTCGCCGGAGGGACCTGCGATGTGCACGCGCGCATCGAGCGCGGCCAGCGCCACGCTCATGTCGGATGGATTGGTCGCGATGCAGGCGGCGCTCGTACCCAGGATCGCATGGTTGCGGTTGAGGCCGTCCATCGCCGAGCAGCCGCTGCCGGGATGTCGTTTGTTGCAGGGCGTGGCCGTGTCATAGAAATAGGCACAGCGCGTTCGCTGCATCAGATTGCCGCCGACGGAGGCCATGTTGCGCAATTGCGCCGATGCGCCGGCCAGAATGGCGCTGGCGAGCAGGGGATAGCGCTGCTCGATCAGTGGGTGGTAGGCGAGGTCCGAGTTCGGCACCAGCGCGCCGATGCGCAGGGACCCGTCGGACGTCTCCTCGACCTTGCGCAGCGGCAGGCGGGAAATGTCGATCAGCCGGGAGGGGCGCTCGACATTCTCTTTCATCAGGTCGATCAGATTTGTGCCGCCGGCAATGAGTTTTGCGCCGGGATCGGCGGCGAGCAGGCGAATCGCGTCGGCGACATCATTGGCTCGGGCGTATTGGAAGTTGTTCATGGCTGGCCCATTGCCTGCTGGATGGCGGCGACGATGTTCGGATAGGCGCCGCAGCGGCAGAGGTTTCCGCTCATCAACTCCCGGATCTCGTCGGTATCTTTGGCACGGCCTTCGACGAGCAGTCCGGCCGCCGAACATATCTGTCCCGGCGTGCAATAGCCGCACTGGAAGGCGTCATGGTCGATAAACGCCTGTTGCAGTGGATGCAGCGCGCCGTCGTTGGCAAGGCCTTCGATGGTCGTGATCTTCGCGCCGTCGTTCATGACGGCGAGCGTGAGGCAGGAATTGATTCGCCGGCCGTCCACCAGCACCGTGCAGGCGCCGCACTGACCATGGTCGCAGCCCTTCTTGGTGCCGCTCAGCGCAAGATGGTCGCGCAAGGCATCGAGCAGCGTGGTCCATGGCACGAGATCGAGCGTGTGACTGACGCCGTTGACGACAAGATGGATCGGAATGCGTTCGGAAATTTGATGCGTGACATCGCCCATGTCCTGCTCCCTGCGACGGCGACCGTGCCGGACGTCAGCCGTGTTGACGCGGGGGCACGCCTCCGCCGGCCAATAGCGCCCAACGGACCACCGACCGGTTGGTTCCTTTTGATTCTCTTGCCGGCAGTTCGCAGGTTGCGATCAGCGCTTCGCTTCGCCGAACACCACATTCGGCACGGCGCGGTTGACGACCTCGCGCAGCGCGAAGCTCGATTGTACCCGCGCGACGCGCGGCAGGCGCGACAGCTCCATGCGGTGGATGCGCTCAAAATCCTGGATGTCGCGGGCGAGCACGATCAGGATGTAGTCGTCGGTCCCCGACATCAGGAAGCAGCGCACGACGGACGGGCATTTCACCACTTCCGCCTCGAACGCCTTCAACGCCTCGTCGCTTTGGCTTTCCAACGCGATGCGGACCAGCACCGTGGTGGTAAGGCCGAACTGCGCGAGGTCGAGCGTGGCCTGATAGTCCTGGATATAGCCGTCGTCTTCCAGCGCCTTCTGGCGCCGCGCGAGCGCGGTGCTTGATAGCCCAACCTTGTTGGCGAGCTCGGTGTGGCTGGCCCGCGCATTGGTCGTGAGTTCCGCGAGGATTGCGAGATCTTTCCGGTCGAGGGCCAAAGTTTCGTTTCCAGCGTGAAAGGGCGTTTGCGCGCCGGAAACCGGCGCAGGGATGTCAAAGCTAGCGGATATTTGCACGAAACCAAACCGGGCAGGTCGCTACGATCATGAGGTGAATCAAAAGGAGGCCAGGGATGCGCGTCGGTGTGCCCAAGGAAATCAAAGTGCAGGAATATCGCGTCGGGCTCACCCCGGGCGCAGTCCGCGAATATGTCGCGGCCGGGCACGAGGTGACCGTCGAGAGCGGCGCGGGTGGCGGCATCGGCGCATCCGACGAAGTCTATAGGCGGGCAGGGGCCACCATTGCCGACAGCGCGCGCGACATCTTCGCGAAGTCCGACATGATCGTGAAGGTGAAGGAGCCCCAGAAAAGCGAGTGGGCCCAGCTCCGCGAAGGCCAGATCCTGTTTACTTACCTTCATCTTGCGCCGGATCCCGAACAGGCCAGGGGTTTGCTCGCCTCCGGCTGTACTGCGATAGCCTATGAAACCGTCACCGACGCGGCCGGTCACCTCCCCCTGCTTGCGCCGATGAGCGAAGTCGCCGGCCGCCTCGCCATCGAGGCCGCCGGCGCCGCGCTCAAGCGATCGGCGGGCGGCCGCGGGCTGCTGCTGGGCGGCGTTCCCGGCGTGCAGCCGGCGCGGGTCGTCGTGCTCGGCGGCGGCGTGGTGGGAACGCAAGCCGCGCGCATGGCTGCGGGCCTTGGCGCCGAGGTCACCGTGATCGACCGCTCCATTCCAAGGTTGCGGGAGCTTGATGACCTCTTTGCAGGGCGCGTGCGCACCCGCTTCTCCACCATCGAGTCAGTCGAGGAGGAGGTGTTCGCTGCCGACGTCGTGATCGGCGCGGTGCTGGTGCCGGGCGCGAGTGCGCCCAAGCTCGTCACGCGTGCGATGCTGGCATCGATGCGACCGGGCGCCGTGCTGGTCGACGTCGCGATCGATCAGGGCGGCTGCTTCGAGACCTCGCACCCGACCACGCATGCAGAACCAACTTATGCGGTCGACGGCATCGTGCATTATTGCGTCGCCAACATGCCCGGCGCAGTGCCGGTGACGTCGAGCCAGGCGCTGAACAACGCGACGCTACCGTTCGGCTTGATGCTCGCGAACAAGGGTTTTGCCGCGGTGCTGGAAAATCCACATCTGCGCAGCGGGCTGAATGTGCATCGCGGCCGCATCACCAACAAGGCGGTGGCGGAGAGCCTCGGGCTGGAATTTGCTCCGGTGGGGAGCGGGCTGGCGGCATAGAGCATGATCCGGAAAAGTGCGCAGCGGTTTTCCAGGCCGGAAGAAGAAAACTATTGTCCCGTGCCCGTCCTGCGGAAGGAGTTTCCCCGCCGGGAGGCAAAAAAGCCAATCGCTTCCATTGCTGTTTGGGGCCGAAACGACGACATTTCCATCAGAAATTGATGGATTGACTGCTATGGAACGCACCAGGTTTGAGCCTTTCGGCGAGCAATTGGTGTCCGCAACGGACACCCAACCGCGCTCGCGCGGGTCGAAGCTGCTGCTGCGGGTTGGCACCGGCCTGTTCTGGTCGCTGGTTGCCGGCATCGTGCTGGCGCGTGCGGCCTTCTTCGAACCCGGCGTCTACGATGGCTTCAGCCGCGTCGCCTCGCTGGCCAAGAGCCTGATCTTCTAAGGCGCGCCTGATCTTCTAAAGGGCGCCTGACCTTCAGAGCCAGATTATTCCGGGCTGAGGATAGAACTTCCCTGAGCCCTGATATGTCGAAAACTTATTTCCCAATCGGATGGCGCTGCGTATAAATCCTTCTCCTTGGGAGAGATTTGTGTCGCAGAATCAAGCATCCAGCCCGGCCGACGCCAAGCCGACCACGGCCACTGGCCGCATCGTCGCGCTGATTCCCGGGATCCTCCTCTGCATCGCCGTGGCCGGCGTTTCGGCCCTGCTCGAACGGGCGGAATTGGGCGTCTTCGAACATCCCTATGTCGAGGCGCTGGTGATGGCGATCTTGCTCGGCATGGCCGTGCGCAGCTTCTGGAAGCCCGCGCCGCGCTGGCAGTCCGGCATCGCCTTCAGCGCCAAGCAACTGCTCGAAGTCGCCGTCATGCTGCTGGGGGCCTCGATCAGCTTTGCTGCTATCGCGGCGTCCGGGGTCGCGCTGTTGGCCTCGATCGCAGCGGTCGTCGTGATCGCGCTCTGCGTCTCCTTCGGCATCAGCCGCCTGCTTGGTCTCTCGACGCGGCTCTCGATCCTGATCGCCTGCGGCAACTCGATCTGCGGCAATTCGGCGATCGCCGCGGTGGCGCCGATCATCGGCGCCAACAATGACGAGATCGCATCCTCGATCTCCTTCACCGCGATCCTCGGCGTGATGATGGTGCTCGGCTTGCCGCTGCTGATTCCGCTGCTGCAGCTATCGGCCACCCAATACGGAATCCTTGCAGGCCTCACCGTCTATGCCGTGCCGCAGGTGCTGGCCGCGACGGTGCCGGCGGGACTCGTCTCGACGCAGATCGGCACGCTCGTCAAGCTGATGCGCGTGCTGATGCTCGGGCCGGTGGTCGTCGGCCTCTCGCTGACCGCCTCGCGCTGGCAGAGCGACGCCAAGAAGAGCAATGTCGGCTTTTTCCGCCTGGTCCCGTGGTTCATCCTCGGCTTCCTTGCGCTGGCGACCCTGCGATCCCTGGAGATCGTGCCGTCCACGGTGGTTGCCCCGATCACGCGGATCACGGGTTTTCTCACGGTGGTGTCGATGGCTGCACTTGGCCTGGGCGTCGACGTGAAGGTGCTTGCGAATGTCGGGGGCAGGGTGACGGCCGCTGTGACGCTGTCGCTGATGCTGCTGCTCGGCATCAGCATCGCGCTGGTGCACTGGTTCAAGTGAGCGGCGCGACACTGCCGTAGGGTGGGCAAAGGCGCGAAAGCGCCGTGCCCACCATTTCTCTCATGGAGAACGATGGTGGGCACGCTTCGCTTTGCCCACCCTACGAAACTGGCTTCCCGCAAGCGGGGCGAGGTAAGATCAAATCACGTCCGCGAGCGAATGCCCGTGCAGCTCGATGTTCAGCCCCTGCATGCCCATGTCGTTGAGCTCGCCGCCCATCGCTTTGATGCTCTCCTCGCGGATCAGCGACATCAGTCCGCGGCGCAATGCCAGGAATTCCGACGACATCATCATCGACTGCTGCCGCGGCCGCTCCAGCGGGATCGGAATCTCCGCCTTGATCGAGCCGGGGCGCGCGGTCATGCAGTAGACGCGGTCGGACAGGAAGATCGCCTCGTCGATGTCGTGGGTGACGAACAGCACCGAGATCTTCAGCCGCTGCCACATGTTGGTGAGGATCTGCTGCATGATGACGCGGGTCTGCGCATCGAGCGCGCCGAAGGGCTCGTCCAGCAGCAGCACTTTGGGTCCTGTCGCGAGCGCGCGGACGATGCCGACGCGCTGTTTCATGCCACCTGAGAGTTTCTCGGGGTAATGCTTTTCGAAGGCTTCGAGGCCCGCGAGGCCCAGCAGCGTGCGCGCGGCGCGCTCGCGCTGCGAGCGCGGCATGCCGCGCATCTTCAGGCCGAACTCGACATTCTCTCGCACCGTCTTCCAGGGAAACAGCGAATATTGCTGGAACACCATGCCACGCTCGGCGCTCGGACCGTTCACCCTCTCGCCGTCGACGGTGACGATGCCCGTGGTCGGCTTGAGGAAGCCGGCGACCGCGTTAAGCAGCGTCGACTTTCCGCAGCCGGAGGGCCCGACGATCGAGACGAACTCGCCAGGCTTCACATGAATCTGCGTATCGGTGACGGCCTGTACCGGTCCTTCGATGCTGTCGTAGCTGAGGGAGAAATTCCTGACCTCGATATGCCCCTGCGGTGCCTTGACGACGATCTCACTCATCTTGACCTCCACGGCATCACCAATTGTCCGGCCCCCCGGATCAGCATGCTCGATCCGAGGCCGAGCACGCCGATCGCGATCATGCCGAGCGCGATGTCGGCATACTGGACCAGCGAATAGGCCTCCCAGGTGAAATAGCCGATGCCGTACTGCCCCGAGATCATCTCGGCGGCGATCAGCGACACCCAGGCCACCCCCATGCCGACGGTGAGGCCGGTGAAGATGTGCGGGAGCGAGGCCGGGAAATACACGTCGCGGAAGATCGAGCGTTCCCGCGCGCCGAGACATTGCGCGGCGCGCACCAGCACGGGGTCGACCAGCGACATGCCGTGCAGCGTGTTGACCAGGATCGGGAAGAACGAGCCGAGGAAGGTGATGTAGACGATGCTCTGCTCGTTGGTAGGCCACAGCATGATCGCCATCGGCACCCAGGCGATCGCCGGGATCGGCCGCAGCACCTCCGCCACGGGGAAGATAATCTCGTGGACCAGCTTGAAGCGGCCCATGATCAGGCCGAGCGGCACGGCGACGATGGCCGCGAGCGAGAAGCCGAAGATGATGCGCCGGCAGCTCAAGAGAACGTGCAGCAGGAATTTCGGATCGTGGATCGCCTTGGTGAAGCTCGCATAGACCGCGAGTGGCGAGGGCACGTTGGTGAAGCGCACGAAGAACACGACGCGGTAGGTCGTCAGCAGGTGCCAGACCAGCAGGAAGGCGAGCAGCGAGATGATGCCGATCGCGGTCGCGCGCAGCCCGCCCCGGTTGAGCCGGTACCAGCGCAACGCGAGCGTGCCGAAGGAAGGCGGTGATGCGGGTGGAGTGGAGGCGGGCATGGCGCTTGCCTCCGCGATGGCACTTGCCGGCATACTGTCCTCGGGATGTCTGAGGAGGGCGGGACTGCTCACGTCTTGCCCCCGCCGACCGCCGCCTTCACGGCCTCGTCGAAGCCGAGCACCTTGCCGCTGATCTTGGCGGCATAGGCTTCGGCGTCCTTCTTCAACAGGAACGGCACAACCTCGCCATTGCCGACCGCGAAGAAAGCCTGGTCGGCGAACAGCTTGATGCCGCGGGTGGTATCGAAGACGTAAGCGACGTTGATCTTCTTGCCCTTTGCCTTGTAGTCGGCATAGGCGGCGAGCGTGCAGCCGGTTGACGAGAAAGGCATGATGCCGGCTTCGTCGACCCAGACCTCGCCGGCTTTGCGCGAATCGGAGATCGGTTTCTTGCAGAAGGAATCTTCGCCGGAGATCTCGTAATTGCTGGTGCTGGCGAGCCGCGCGTCGTAGTCGAGCTTCATCTCGGAATAGGCTTTGCGGATGTAGCTGTCGTCGACCCATTTCTTCGGGTCGAACTCCTTCATCCGGCCGAGGTTCTGCAGCACCTTGACGTCGGCCGTCGCGGCGTCGATCAGCGCCGGCTTGATCGAGGGATCAGTGGTCATGTTGCCGCTGGGGCCGAGGAAGATGTAGACGACCTCCTTGTTGATGCCGGTCCATTCCTGGATTTTCTCGGCGGCGAGCTTGGGATCGTCGCGCAGCCACTGATTGGCGGCGATCAGCGCCTTGAAATATGCGACGACGACCTCGGGATATTTCTCGGCGAAATCGGTGCGGACCACGATGCCGTGGAAGGTCGGCAGATTAGTCTCGACGCCGTCAAAGATCTTTCGCGCGAAACCGCGGAACGGCAGCAACTCGGCGAACGGAACGAAGTCGGCATGCGCGTCGATCTTCTTCTCCTGGAGATTGGTCGAGCCGACCTCCGGGCTTTGGCTGACCAGCTGGAAGAAATCCGACGCGTAGCCGCGGTCCTGCATCGCCTTCAGCACCATGCCGTGCGCGGCGGAGCCGAACGGCACGCTCACGAGCTTCCCCTTGAGGTCTGCGAGATCGTAGTAGGGCGAATCCTTGTGAACGACGATGCCGTTGCCGGAGCCCGACAGGCTGTAGGCGGCGATGCCGATCAGTCGGCTCTTGCTCTCCGGATTGCTGTCGAAAGTGAAGCCGTTCACGATCAGCGGATAGTCGCCCATCATGCCGATCTGCAGCTTGTTCGCCATCATCGCATTGGTGACGGGCGGACCGGACGTGAAGTTCTGCCACTCCAGCTCGAACTTGATGTTGGCGTATTTGCCGTCCTTCGGCAGATATTTTTCGAGGAGATGGAGCTGGCGGATGACGACGCCGGCGGTCACCGTGTTGGTCGTGGTGTCCTGCGTTCCGATGCCGAGCGTAACGGTTTCCGCCGCGGCCGGCTGCGCGAGGAGAAGCGCCAGCGACGTCACCGACATCGCGATCGAGAGCGTGGGAAGATGGCGGACCATTCTCATCCTCATTCGGTTGGATGTGCTGTGGTTGCCATGATTGGGTGAGGGCGTGGGCAGGGCAAATCCGGAATGAGCGCCACAGTCGATTAGTTGCCGGGAAAAGTTGATTGCATAGTCCTTGGGCAGTCCTGCACTATAAAGCCGCTTGGGTGGGCACCGGCCCTAGTCCGACGCTTGCCCTCGCATCTCTTCCAGCACGTCGGGCCGGCAGACCACGATCTGGGAGCGCTTGGTCAGCACGATTCCCTTCTCCTGCATGCGCTTCAGGCTGATCGTGACCCATTGCCTGGTGGCGCCGACCATGTGGGCGATATCGGCATGGGTGAAGGCGGCCGCGATCACCCGGCCGTCGGCGTCATCGACGCCATAGAGGTCGACGAGATGCAGCAACAGATGCGCAAGGCGCTGTGTGATCGAGCGCGTTCCCAGCATCTGGGCCAGCGCCGAATAGCACTTGCCCTTGAAGGTCAGGCCTTCGATCAGGCCGATCGCGAGGTTCGGAATCTCGACCGCAAGCGATCGCAACTCCTTTCCGGGCAGATGCACCACGCTGCAATTGCTGGATGCAACGCCGGACCATTGATGCACGGTGCCTTCGAACACTTCCGGCCCGCCGACGAAATTGCCGACATGCCAATAGGCCAGCGTGATCTCGCGGCCGAGCGGCGAGGTGTAGAAGACCCGGATACGGCCGCTTTCGATCAGCCAGATACCGTCATGCTTGCCACCCTGGCTGAACAGCGTCTGGCCACGGTTGAGCACTTTTCGGCGGCCCTGCTTCAGCACCAGCTCCCGCTCGCGCTGGCTGAGCTTGTCCATCAACGGCGGCGGTCCGCCGATCCATTGCTGGTTCTCGGTGAGCAGCAGCGAGGAACCGCCGGCAGGCCGGACTGCCGGGGGACCGGCCCCCCGAACCGCATTCGCCGCCGCCTGCAACATTATCTGCCTCCGGAACGTTCAAACCGTTCTAAAGAGGAGCAATGTCCGTGCCAGATTCACTCCGCTGTCATCGCCCGGCTTGACCGGGCGATCCAGTATTCCAGAGACGTCAATGGGTTATCGAGAAGCCGCGGCGTACTGGATTCCCCGCCTTCGCGGGGAATGACAGCGGAGTTTGGAGGACGACCTGTTGCGTCTACCGTCCCGCCAGGCTCAGCAAATACGGCTTCGGGTAAATCCCCCGATTATGCCCATCCGAAAACGAGATGTTCAGCCCGTAACCGAGATCGCCGATTTCGGTGATCGCGATGCCCGGAAAACGCTCGGGGAAGCGGCCGTCGAAGCGGGCGCGGGTGCAGTGGGCGCATTTGCAGGAGAGGCGGAGCGTTTCCGCCGGCAAGTCCAGCGTGTCGTCCTGAGCGGTGCGAACGCGGAGCGTCGCGAGGTCGGCGCTTGCTTCGTAATCTGCCACGATCGGTGCCACCAAGGTCATGACGTGTCTCCGACCCTTCTCTACGTTGCCGCAGCGCTGCTGCGATAGCAACTAATTGCCAGGCTCAGGTGCGAGGCGCTGATCTTCGCTGCCTGCTGTTCGATCATCGCCCACGAAATGTGAAACTAATCGACCGGGAATTTCAGTTCGGCGTTGCCGGATTCCCGTCTCTCCGAAACCTTGTGCGCAATCGAGGTCAGGAGAGACAATGAGCGCATTTCAGAAGGAAACGGTCCTGTCGGTCAGGCACTGGACCGATAGCCTGTTCAGCTTCACCGCGACGCGCGATCCGGGCTTCCGCTTCCAGAACGGCCAGTTCGCGATGATCGGGCTGGAAGTCGAGGGCAAGCCGTTGCTGCGGGCCTACAGCATGGCGAGCGCCAATCACGAGGAGGCGCTCGAGTTCTTCTCGATCAAGGTGCAGGACGGTCCGCTGACCTCGCGCCTTCAGAAGATCAGGGAGGGAGACGTCATCCTGGTCGGCCGCAAGGCCACGGGCACGCTGATCACCGGCAACCTCCTTCCCGGCAAGCGCCTGTTGCTGCTCTCGACCGGCACGGGGCTCGCGCCGTTCGCCAGCCTGATCAAGGACCCCGACGTCTACGAGAATTACGAGACCATCGTGCTCGCCCATGGCTGCCGCCAGGTCTCCGAGCTCTCCTATGGCGAGCACCTGGTAGAAGGCCTGCGCGATCACGAGTTCTTCGGGCCGCTGATCCGGGACAAGCTCGTCTACTACCCGACCGTTACCCGCGAGCCGTTCAGGAATCGCGGCCGCATCTCCGACCTGATCGCGTCGAACCAGCTCTTCGACGACATCGGTCTATCAGGCCTCGATATCGAGACCGACCGCATCATGCTGTGCGGCAGCCCGGCGATGCTGGAGGAACTTCCCGCGATGTTGTCCGCACGCGACTTTGTCGAGGGCAATCACAGCCGGCCCGGTCATTTCGTGATCGAAAAGGCCTTTGTCGAGCGCTGAGGCGCAAATCGCAGCCCGGCGACAACTAATTGCTATCGCCGGGACGCCTGCTGAACAAATCTGATGCAAAGGCGCCGGACCTGCCGGCGAACCAGGAGCAAGCGATGTCACTAGATCAGATCGTCGATGGACTTTCGGAGGTTTCCTGCGACGTGCTGGTGATCGGCGGCGGCACGGCCGGCCCGATGGCGGCACTGAAGGCGAAGCTGAAGAATCCGAAGGCCAATGTCGTCCTGCTCGAAAAGGCCAACGTCAAGCGCTCCGGAGCGATCTCGATGGGCATGGACGGCTTGAACAACGCCGTCATTCCCGGATACGCAACGCCGGAGCAGTACACCAAGGAAATCACCATCGCCAATGACGGCATCGTCGATCAGAAGGCGGTCTACAAATACGCGCAGAACTGCTACTCGATCATCGAGGAACTCGACAGTTTCGGCATCCGCTTTCTGAAGAACGAGAACGGCGACTACGCCGTCAAGAAGGTGCACCACATCGGCACCTACGTGCTGCCGATGCCGAACGGCGAGACCGTGAAGAAGGCGCTGTATCGCCAGCTCCGTCGCGCCCGCATCCTGATCTCCAACCGCTACATGGCGACGCGGCTGCTCAAATCCGCCGACGGGCGCATTGCCGGCGCGATCAGCGTTAATACTCGTACCGCCGAGATGCTGGTGATCAAGGCCAAGGCCGTCATCCTGTGCATGGGCGCCGCCGGCCGGCTCGGTCTGCCGACCTCCGGCTACATGTTTGGTACCTACGAGAACGCAGCCAATTCCGGCGACGGCTATTCCATGGCCTATCATGCCGGTGCGGCTCTGGCGAACCTCGAATGCTATCAGATCAATCCGCTGATCAAGGACTATAACGGCCCGGCCTGCGCCTACGTCGCCGGTCCCTTCGGCGCCTTCACCGCCAACAACGAGGGATCGCGCTTCATCGAATGCGATTACTGGTCGGGTCAGATGATGCTGGAATTCTACAACGAGCTGCTGTCCGGCAAGGGCCCGGTGTTTCTCCAGCTCAAGCATCTTCACCCCGACACCATCTCGGAGATCGAATCGACGCTGCACAAGGTCGAGCGTCCCACACGCGGCCTGTTCCAGCAGGGGCGCGGGGTCGACTACCGCAGCGAGTCGATCGAGATGCATATCTCCGAGATCGGCTTCTGCTCCGGTCACAGTGCGTCGGGCGTGTTCGTCGACGACAACGCGCGCACCACCGTCCCGGGCCTCTATGCCGCCGGCGACATGGCCAGCGTGCCGCACAATTACATGCTCGGCGCCTTCACCAACGGTTCGGTCGCCGGCCTCGACGCGATGGAATTCGCTGACAATCACGACTTCGCGGAATTCGACGCGGCCGATGTCGCCAGCGAACGTGACCGCGTCATGGCGCCGACCAAACGCGAGGACGGCATTCCGCCGAACCAGATCGAGTACAAGACCCGGCGTCTCGTCAATGACTATCTCCAGCCGCCGAAAGTTACGCGCAAATACGAACTCGGCATGCGCCGGCTCGCCGAAGCGAGGGAAGACATGCAGGAGCGCATGATCGCGCGCAATGCGCACGAACTGCTCCGCGCGCTCGAAGTACAGTCGATCATGGACTGCGCGGACATGGCTGTGCATGCCTCGCTCTACCGCGAGGAAAGCCGCTGGGGTCTCTATCACTGGCGGACGGATTTCCCGGAGAAGGACAACGAGAACTGGTTCTGCCACACGCTGCTGAGCAAGCAGGACGGCAAGATGACCAGCGAGAAGCGTGCCGTGGAGCCCTATATCGTGCCGATCGCCGACGATGAGAAGGATCTCTACGACAAGCAGCGCATCCGCGCGACAGCCTGACCCGCCAAAGTAACAGGAGACATACGATGCCTCTCGCTTCCTATCAGACATCGGTTCCGGTGGTCGTCGACGACGCCAAATGCATCGCGGACAAGGGCTGCACGGTGTGCGTCGACGTCTGTCCGCTGGACGTGCTGCGTATCAGCGATATGACCAACAAGGCCTATATGGCCTATGACGAATGCTGGTACTGCATGCCCTGCGAGGCGGATTGCCCGACCGGCGCTGTCACCGTCAACATTCCCTATCTGCTGAGGTAGTCATGTCGAGCCCGTTCGAATCCTACGACGATCTCGAAGATGCCGACGAGCGGCTCCAGGCCGCCGATCCAGGGGAGCGCCGCGTCGCCATCATCGCGCTCGGCCATTCCGGCGATCCCGCAGCAGTCGGCCATCTCGCCAAAATGGTCGCCGATCCCGATGCCGGCGTCCGCCAGCAGGTCGCGATGGCGCTTGGCGAGTTCGACGGGCCGGAGGCTGCCAGCGCGCTGGTGAAGCTGCTGGTCGATCCTGAGAGAATCGTTGCGTCCGCCGCGGCCGACAGCATGGCCGAGTTCAAGGATCCTGCCTGCGCCGAAATCATCCTGCCGCTGGTCAAGCACGCCCACGCCTTCGTCCGCATGGGCGCGTTGCGCGCGCTGAAGGAGCTGCGCTGCAAGGATACGCTGAAGCCGGCGCTGGAAGCGCTCCAGGATTCCGACGCCGCCGTGCGGGTGCAAGCGATCGGCGTGATCGGGTTCCTCAAGCTGGAGGAATCAATCCCGGCGCTGACCGCGCTGATCAACGATCCCGACGCGCATGTGCGCCGTGCCGCCGTCAGCGCGCTCGCCTTCTCGCAGATGAAGCCCGCGGCTGAGATGATCACGCGCGCGTTGAAGGATTCGGACTGGATGGTGCGGGAGATGGCCGCAGAAACGCTGGGCCTCAACGTCAACGGCTCGATCGCCGCCGACCAGCTCATCGCTTCGCTCAGTGACGAGTTCTGGCAGGTGCGGCTGAAGGCAATCCGCAGCCTTGGCCGGATGAAGATCGAGCACGCGGTTCGCCCGATCGGCAATTGCGTCAACCATGAGCAGGCGAATTTGCGGAAGGAAGCCGCTGCTGCGCTCGGCGAAATCGCCCACCACGACGGCGAGGCGTTCCTTGCCGTCATCGCCAACGATCCAGATCCCGAGGTGCGCAAGAACGCGCGCTGGGCGCTTCAGCAGATCGCGGCCCGGAAAGCGCGCGCGGGGGCATAGGAGCGCGGCGGGCTGCCGCGCTGGACTTCCCGTCCCAGACGTTTATTGGTCTTCGCCAATGTGATCGGCCTCCGCGAGCGCGGCCGATCCGAAAAGAGCGAGGATACGCCCATGACGACATTGACGGTAAAGGACCTTCTTCCCGAGGACGGCACGCGGGGAACGCTTGTCGGCCGCGTCTGGCTGCCGCAGGCGAATGGCCCGGCCGTGGTCGCCGTGCGCGGCGATGGTGTGTTCGACGTCACCGCAACGTTCCCGACCGTCAGCACGCTCTGCGAGGAGGACGATCCGGCGAAGGCGCTTGCCACGACCAAGGGCGAGCGCATCGGCGATATCGAGGCCATCGTCCGCAACACGCCACCCGATCAGCGCGATCCGAAAAAGCCGTGGCTGCTCGCGCCGGCCGATCTCCAGACGCTGAAGGCGGCCGGTGTGACCTTCGCCATCTCGATGCTGGAGCGCGTGATCGAGGAGCGGGCGAAAGGCAATCCGGCCTCGGCCGAAGCGATCCGGCAAGAGGTGACGCGGCTGATCGGCGACGATCTGTCGAAGCTCAAGCCGGGTTCGGACCAGGCGATGCACCTGAAGCAGGTGCTGATCGACCAGAACGCCTGGAGCCAGTATCTCGAGGTCGGCATTGGCCCCGATGCCGAGGTCTTCACCAAGGCGCCGACCTTGTCGTCGGTCGGCACCGGCATGGATGCGGGGCTGCATCCGAAATCGACCTGGAACAACCCCGAGCCGGAGCTGGTGCTGTTCGTCTCGAGCCGCGGCAAGATCGTCGGCGGCGCGCTCGGCAACGACGTCAATCTGCGCGACTTTGAGGGCCGTTCGGCGCTGTTGTTGTCGAAAGCCAAAGACAACAACGCGTCGTGTTCGATCGGTCCGCTGCTGCGCCTGTTCGACGACAGCTTTACCCTCGATGACGCCCGCAAGCTCGACATCAGCCTGAACGTGAAGGGGCAGGACGGTTTCGTCCTCGGCGGCCATTCCTCGATCAGCATGATCAGCCGCGATCCGACCGATCTGGTCGAGCAGACCATCGGCAAGGTGCATCAATATCCTGATGGCTTCGTGCTATTCCTCGGGACCATGTTCGCACCGGTTAAGGATCGCGACGCGCCGGGGCAGGGGTTCACCCACAAGCGCGACGACATCGTCACGATCTCGGCGCCCCAGCTCGGCAAACTCGTCAACCGCATGCGGACCAGCGACGAGTGCGAGCCCTGGACCTTCGGCATCGGCGCGCTGATGAAGAATCTGGCGCAGCGGAAGCTGATCTAGCGGTCGGCATGTTGCCCGGCCGACAGCGGGCGATTGCACATCGAAATCAGAGAAGGTCGTCATGCCCGGGCTTGTTCCGGGCATCCACGTTCTTTGTCCCGCATGGCAAGAACGTGGATAGCCGCGACAAGCCCGCCCATGACGATGTGGCGCTGGCCAAGCCGCATCATTTCTTTCATCTTCCCGTTGCATCTGCGGAACAAAATCGCGCTGGGCGTGTCGTACAATGACTCTCCTGCCGAATGTCACCTCCCGACCAAATAGTCAGATAATATGACTAGTCGGAACCAAGCTTCCGTGAAATAGTCCCTCCCGCCGCCTCAAAGGTCGGCCTGTGGGTGCGATGCTACCAATCGGCGCCCCGGATAACATTTTGGGAGATACGCCTGATGATCCTCAAAGCCCTCTTTGCGGCCAGCGCCACTGCCGCGTTGCTGCTCGCGCTGCCGGCGAATGCCGCCGAGCTCACCATCGGCTTCTCGCAGATCGGATCGGAATCCGGCTGGCGCGCGGCCGAGACCTCGGTCTCCAAGCAGGAAGCCACCAAGCGCAAGGTCAATCTCAAGATCGCCGACGCGCAGCAGAAGCAGGAGAACCAGATCAAGGCGATCCGCTCCTTCATCGCGCAGAATGTCGATGCGATCTTCCTCGCGCCCGTCGTCTCGACCGGCTGGGACTCGGTGCTGAAGGAAGCCAAGGAGGCCAAGATCCCGGTCGTGCTGCTCGACCGCGACATCGATCCCTCCGGCAAGGAGCTCTATCTCACCGCCGTGACCTCAGACAGCGTGCATGAAGGCGAGGTCGCCGGCGACTGGCTGGCCAAGACCGTCGGGGCCAAAGCCTGCAACATCGTCGAATTGCAGGGAACGGTCGGCGCGAGCGTCGCCGCCAACCGCAAGAAGGGTTTTGACACCGCCATCGCCAAACACGCGAACCTGAAGGTGGTGCGCAGCCAGACCGGCGACTTCACCCGCGCCAAGGGCAAGGAAGTGATGGAAAGCTTCATCAAGGCCGAAGGCGGCGGCAAGTCGATCTGCGCGGTCTACGCGCATAATGACGACATGATGGTCGGCGCGATCCAGGCGATGAAGGAAGCTGGCCTCAAGCCGGGCAAGGAGATCCTCACTGTCTCGATCGATGCGGTCCCCGACATCTTCAAGGCCATGGCCGCCGGCGAAGCCAATGCCACGGTCGAGCTGACGCCGAACATGGCGGGCCCCGCGCTCGATGCCATCGCGGCCTTCAAGGGCAAGGGCACGGTGCCGCCGAAATGGATCCAGACGGAGTCGAAGCTTTATACGGCCGCCGATGATCCGCAGAAGATCTACGACAGCAAGAAGGGCCTCGGTTACTGAGGCGAGGACGTCGCCGGACGGCCGTGTTTCGGCAGTCCGGCGATCCCGCTCGAAACCGCTGCGCGAACGAACAGGCTCCGTGTCCGCATCGTCGGCGGGCGCCGCTGGGAGTGAATTTGTGATGGAGAACAGCCCGGATTCCGCGGCTTCCCTGCTGGAGGCGCGCGGGATCAGCAAGAGTTTTGGTGCGGTACGCGCGTTGCAGCAAGTCGACTTCACGCTGCGCGCTGGCGAGATTCATGCGTTGCTTGGCGAGAACGGCGCCGGCAAGTCCACGTTGATCAAGGTGATCACCGGCGTGTTGCCGCGCGATGCTGGCATCGTCAGGCTCGGCGGCGAAGAGGTCGCGCCGCGCTCGGCCAAGGCGGCGCTTCAGGCCGGCATCGCCACCGTCTACCAGGAGGTCAATCTGCTGCCGAACCTCTCGGTGGCGCAGAACCTGTTCCTCGACCGGCAGCCGATGCGTTTCGGCATGGTGCGCGAAGGCGAGATGCGCCGCCGCGCCAAGGCGCTGCTCGCGGATTTCGGCCTCGACATCGACGTATCAGCGCCGCTTGGCAATTATTCGGTGGCGATCCAGCATGTCACCGCAATCGCGCGCGCCGTCGATCTCTCGGCGCGTGTGCTGATCCTGGACGAGCCGACCGCGAGCCTCGACCGCCATGAGGTCGAGATCCTCTTTCGCATCATGCGTCAGCTTGCCAAGCGCGGCATTGGCATCGTCTTCGTCAGCCATTTCCTCGACCAGGTCTACGAGATCTCCGATCGCATCACGGTTTTGCGAAATGGTCGCCTGGTCGGCGAGCGCGAGACCGCGTCGCTGTCGCGACTCGAGCTGATCCGGATGATGCTCGGCCGCGAGCTGGCCGAGACCACCAGCGCGCGGGCCGCGACGCGCGAGCATCAGGCCCGCGAAGTCTGCGCGAGCTTCGAGAGCTATGGCAAATCAGGCTATGTCGCGCCGTTCAATCTCGAGCTGCGCCATGGCGAGGTGGTCGGTCTCGCCGGCCTGCTCGGCTCGGGCCGGACCGAGACGGCGCGGCTGGTGTTCGGCGCCGAGCGCGCCGATCGCGGGCAGGCGAGGGTGGAAGGCGCGCCTGTCCGGCTTCACTCGCCGCGCGACGGCGTGCGCCACGGCTTTGGCTATTGCCCTGAGGAGCGCAAGACTGACGGCATCGTCGCCGAGCTCACCGTGCGCGAGAACATCGTGCTCGCGCTCCAGGCCAAGCGCGGTCTGCATCGGCCGCTGTCGCGACGCGAGCAGGACGAGATCGCAAGCCGTTACGTCAAGATGCTCGACATTCGCCCGCCCGATCCGGAGCGTCCCGTCGGCCTGCTGTCCGGCGGCAATCAGCAGAAGGTCCTGCTGGCACGGTGGCTTGCGACCTCCCCGCGGCTCCTCGTGCTGGACGAGCCGACCCGCGGCATCGACGTCGGCGCGCATGCCGAGATCATCCGCCTGATACGCGAGCTCTGCGACGACGGGCTTGCGCTGCTCGTGATTTCCTCCGAGCTCGACGAGATCGTGACCTATTCCGATCGCGTGGTGGTGCTGCGCGACCGCGCTCATGTCGAGGAACTCGCGGGCGAGGCGATCGACGTCGGCAACATTCTCGCGGCCATTGCCGCCGATAGCGTCGCCGTTGCGATTGAGGCTCACACATGACAGCGCTGCTGCCGCGCCGCGGCCTTGCCCAGATCCTCGCATTGATCGTCATCCTCGCGGTCGATCGTGTGGTGTCGCCGCAATTCTTCGATCTGCGCCTCCAGGATGGACGTCTGTTCGGCAGCCTGATCGACGTGCTCAATCGCGGCACGCCGGTGGCGCTGCTCTCGCTCGGCATGGTCCTGGTGATCGCGACGCGCGGCATCGATCTGTCGGTCGGCGCGGTCATGGCGATCTCGGGCGCGATCGCGGCGAGCCTCGCCGACAACCACAGTCTGGCCGTGGTGCTGGCGGCTGCGCTCGGCGCGGGCCTGATCTGCGGATTGTGGAACGGATTTCTCGTCGCGGTGCTCGGCATGCAGCCGATCGTGGCGACCCTGATCCTGATGGTGGCGGGACGCGGCATCGCTCAGCTCTTACCGAAGGCCGCATCGTGACCTTCTCCTCGCCCGATTTGGTCTGGCTCGGCAACGGCTCCATCCTCGGCGTGCCGGTGCCAGTCGCGATTGCGCTTGGCATGTTGATGCTCACCGGCGCGGTGGTGCGAGGCTCGGCACTTGGGTTACTGATCGAAGCAACCGGCGGCAATGCGCGGGCGAGCGAGCTTGCCGGCGTCGGCACGCGCGCGATGATTTTGGCGGTCTATGTCTGGTGCGGCGTTTGCGCTGCGCTTGCCGGTGTCATCGCGGCGGCCGACATTATGGGCGCGGATGCCAACAATGCCGGCCTCTGGCTCGAGCTCGACGCCATCCTCGCGGTGGTGATCGGCGGCACCTCGCTGTTCGGCGGCCGCTTCAGTCTCGTGCTGGCCGTACTCGGCGCGCTGATCATCCAGACCATGAACACCGGCATTCTGCTGTCGGGCTATCCGCCGGAGTTCAATTTGCTGGTCAAGGCGATGGTGGTGCTCGCCGTGCTGCTGCTGCAATCGCCGAAGCTGTCCGGCTTTGCCGGAATCGTGACGCGGCTGCGGGGGACCAAGGCATGAAAGGCCTGCCGCCCATCCTCATCACGGCGATCGTGCTCGTCGCGGGATTCGCGCTTTGCGCGATGCAGTTTCCCAACATCGCCTCCACCCGCGTTGTCGGCAATCTCCTGACCGACAACGCCTTCCTCGGCATCGTCGCGACGGGCATGACCTTCGTCATCATTTCCGGCGGCATCGATCTCTCGGTCGGCTCGGTGATCGGCTTCACCACGGTGTTCGTCGCGCTGGCGATCGAGCGCTGGGGAATGCCGCCCCTGGTCGCCTTCGTCGCCATCCTCGCGCTCTCGGCCGCCTTCGGAGCGGCGATGGGCGCGGTGATCCATGTCTTCGATTTGCCGCCTTTCATCGTGACGCTCGCCGGCATGTTCTTGGCCCGGGGTGCCAGCTTCCTGCTCTCGACGGAATCGGTGCCGATCACAGCACCGGTCTATTCCACCGTGTCGGACTTCGCACTGCGAGTACCCGGCGGTGGACGGCTGACGGCGGTCGCGATCATCATGCTTACGATCGTGATCGGCGGCGCATTGCTGCTGCAGCTCACCCGGTTCGGCGCCAATGTTTATGCGCTCGGCGGCAGCCGGGCGACCGCGAGCCTGATGGGTGTCGCCGTCGGCAGGATGACGGTGAAGATCTACATGCTGTCGAGCCTGCTCGCCGGCATCGCCGGCATCGTCTTCTCCTTCTACACCAGCGCCGGCTACTCGCTGTCCGCGGTTGGCGTCGAGCTCGACAGCATCGCGGCCGTCGTGATCGGCGGCACGCTGCTCACGGGCGGGCAGGGCTCGGTGATCGGCACCTTCCTCGGGGTGCTGATCCAGGGCATGATCCAGACCTACATTAATTTCGACGGGACGCTGTCGAGCTGGTGGATCAAGATCGCGACCGGGGTGCTGCTGTTCGCCTTCATCGCCTTGCAACAGGGGCTGGTCGCGCTCGCGCGCCCGCCCATGGCAAAGCGCGCGGGGTCAGTCTCATGACCACCTCGCGCATCCTCGTCATTCCGACGCGCCGGGCGCACTCCAATCACGCGGAAGTGGCCCGCTCGATCGGCGTTGACATCATCGCCGGCCGCTACGCGGAGGGAACGCGCCTGCCTGGCGATGCCGAAATGATCGCGATGTTCGGAGTGTCGCGACCGGTGCTGCGCGAGAGCGTGAAGACGCTGGTGGCCAAGGGCCTGCTCACAACCAAGGCGCGGGTCGGCACCGTCGTGCGTGAACGCGTCGCCTGGAACATGTTCGACGCCGACGTGCTGGCCTGGCACCTGGATGCCGGGATCGACAAGCGCTTCCTCAATGACCTCGCCGAAATCCGCCTCGCGGTCGAGCCGCGCGCGGCCGCGCTGGCGGCGGCGCAGCGGTCGGAGCAGGATCTCTCCGAGCTCCGTCGCTGCATGGAGCGGATGCGGCTTGAAGCCTCCGACTCCGTTGGCTTCGCCGATGCCGACCTCGCGCTCCATGTCGGTGTGGCGCGCGCCTCCGGAAATCTGTTCATGCGCTCGATCGGGCACGTCATCGAGGCTGCGTTGCGCGCCTCATTCCTGCTCAGCGCACCGGTCGAACCGGAGGACCGCGACACTGTTCTGCTCTGGCATCAGAAGATCGTCGATGCCATCGCGGACGGTGATGCCACGACTGCGTCGGAGGCGATGGTCTACGTCATTCACAACGGCATGCGCCGCCACGAGGGTACAGTGATCGAGACTGTACCGGCCGAAGCGCTGCCGTCCGCGGAAGCTGGAGAAAGATCGTGACCGAACTTCGCATCGCCATCGTCGGCTTCGGCAAGATCGCGCGGGACCAGCACGTCGGCGCCATCGCAGCGGTTCCCGGCGCGACGCTGGCGGCCGTCGCCAGCCGCAATGCCTCGTTGCCGGATCTGCCGCATTTCGCGACCATCGAGGAGCTGCTGGAAAAAGGCCCGCCGATCGACGCGGTGTCGCTCTGCACGCCGCCTCAAGTGCGCCGCGCCCAGGCCGTCGCAGCGCTCAGGGCCGGCAAGCATGTCATGCTGGAGAAGCCGCCCGGCGCCGGCGTTGCCGAGCTCGATCCGCTGATCGCGATGGCCGGTGAGGCCAAGCGAACGCTGTTTGCGACCTGGCATTCGCGCCATGCGCCGGCAGTCGAGCCGGCGCGCGAGTGGCTCGCCGCGCGCCGCATCCATTCCGTGCACATCAACTGGAAAGAGGACGTCCGCGTCTGGCATCCCGGGCAGGCGTGGATCTGGGAGCCGGGCGGGCTCGGGGTGTTCGATCCCGGCATCAATGCGCTGTCGATCCTGACCAGGATCCTGCCGAAACCTGTGTTCGTCACCGCGGCCGAGCTCGCCTTCCCTGCCAATTGCCAGGCGCCGATCGCCGCGAAGCTGACGCTGACCGACATCGACGGCCTGCCTGTGGCCGCCGAGTTTGATTTCCGCCAGACCGGGCCGCAGAGCTGGGATATCCTCGTCGAAACCGACCAGGGCCGGATGACGCTATCCCGCGGCGGCAGGATCATGGCGATCGACGGCAAGACCGTTGCCGAGGCGCCCGATGAGGAATATCGGGAGCTTTACCGGCGCTTCGTCGCGCTCGCCGCTACAGGCGCGAGCGACGTCGATTTGGCGCCGCTTCGTCTCGTCGCGGACGCCTTCCTGCTCGGCAGGCGCACGATCGTCGAACCGTTTGTGGATTGATCATGGCTGGATCGAAAACAGAAAGAGACGTCTTCGGAACGCTGCCGGACGGCCGCAAGGTGGACCGCATCGTGCTGCGCGGAGAGGGCGGGTTCGAGGCGCGCATCATCACCCATGGTGCAGTCTTGCAGGCCTTGAGCGCGCCGGACGCCAAGGGCGGCTACGACGACGTCGTGCTCGGCCATGACGCATTCGCCGGCTATCTCGCCGAGCGAAAGTTTTTCGGCGCCACCGTCGGCCGCTACGCCAATCGCATCGCCAACGGACAATTTTCGCTGGACGGCGAGACGGTGCAGCTTCCCGTCAACAACGGTCCGAATGCGCTGCATGGCGGCCTCGACGGCTTCGACCGCAAGCTCTGGGACATTGCGGAGATCGACGATGGCGCCGAGCCCGCAGTCACGCTGACCTACACGAGCCCGCATGGCGAGGAAAACTTTCCCGGTCGGCTCGATGTGCGCCTGACCTATCGCGTCACCGGCCCGGCCGAGCTATCCCTGACCATGGAGGCGCGGACCGACCGGCCGACCATCGTCAACCTGACCAACCACAGCTTCTTCAATCTGGAAGGCGCGACATCAGGCACGCCCATTCTCGATCACAAGCTGACGGTCGCCGCCGGGCATTTCCTCGCGATCGATCCCACCGCCATTCCGTTGCCGGAGCCGCCGCGCAGCGTTGCCGGCACGCCGTTCGACTTCCGCGAGCCGCGGCCCGTCGGCGAGCGCATCCGCGAGAGCGACCAGCAATTGCGCAACGGCAGGGGCTACGATCACACCTACAGTCTCGCGCGTGATGGCAAACTTGCGCTCGCGGCGCGGCTGGAGGGACCGCGCTCGGGGCGCATCATGGAGCTGCTCACCAATCAGCCCGGTCTGCAGGTCTATTCGGGTAATTATCTCGACGGCACGATCTCGGGCAAGGGCGGCAAGCTCTACCGGCAGTCCGACGCGATGTGCCTGGAGCCGCATATCTGGCCGGACGCACCGAACCGGCCGGATTTCCCGAGCCCGCGCCTAGCGCCGGGCGAGGTCTACCGCCATCACACGGTCTATCGCTTTGCGGCGAGGAGGTCATGATGGAACAGGTGCCCACCTCGGTTCTTTCGGACGATCCTTGCCATCTCGGCGAGGGGCCGACCTATGACGTGACCACGGACACGGCCTGGTGGTTCGATATCCGCGAGGGGCGACTGTTCGAGGCGCAGCTCGCCAGCGGCAGCATTCGCGTTCATGCGCTGGGCCGGATGGCGAGCGCACTTGGGCGGATCGACGCCGAACGGCAGTTGATCGTCGCGGAAGACGGGCTCTATGTCCGCAAAATCGCCGATGGCGCGATGACGCTGATCTGTCCGCTCGAAGCCGATAATCCCGCGACCCGTTCCAACGATGCCCGCGTGCATCCCTCCGGCACGTTCTGGATCGGCACCATGGGCCGCAAGGCGGAAGCAGGGGCAGGCGCGATCTACGCGTTCCATCACGGCGAGATCTCGATGCTGTTTCCGCGCGTCAGCATTCCCAACTCGATCTGCTTCTCGCCCGACGCCACCACCGGCTACTTCGCCGATACTGCGCGCGCGGTGCTCTACGCGGTGCCGCTCAATCCCACGACCGGCCTGCCGCGCGGCGAGCCGGAAGTGCTGCTGCGCCACACCGGCATCGGCGGTCTCGATGGTTCGGTGTGCGACGCCGACGGAAACATCTGGAACGCGTGCTGGGGCGCTGGCCGTATCGACGTCTACTCTCCGCAAGGCGAGCGGCTGCGCTCGATGAGCGTGCCGGCAAAGCAGGCGAGCTGCCCCGCTTTTGTAGGCCCTGATCTGTCGCGTCTCCTCGTCACCTCGGCCTGGCAGGACATGGATGCGGCGGCGCGTGCCGCCGATCCGCAAGCCGGCTACACCTTTCTGTTGGAGGCATCCGCGCGCGGTCGCGCGGAGCCTGACGTCAAGCTCGCATAGGAGGCTCGAAGCCGCACACCACCAAAGTTCTCGGCGACACGAAAAAACAGTCTGACACCAAAGGGAGTGAAACATGCTGAAACTGAAGACGACCTTCCTCGCGCTGGCGCTGGCCGGCGCTGCGACGATGGCCGCGGGCGTCACCGCCTCGGCCCAGGACAAAGCAACAGTCGGCATCGCCATGCCGACCAAATCGTCGGCGCGCTGGATCGACGATGGCAACAACATGGTCAAGGTGCTGAAGGAGCGCGGCTACAACACCGACCTGCAATATGCCGAGGACGACATTCCGAACCAGCTCTCGCAGGTCGAGAACATGGTGACCAAGGGCGCGAAAGCGCTGGTGATCGCCGCGATCGACGGCACTACGCTGTCCGACGTGCTCAAGCAGGCGAAAGCGAAAGGCATCACCGTGATCGCCTATGACCGCCTGATCCGCGGCACGCCGAACGTCGACTATTACGCGACGTTCGACAATTTCCAGGTCGGCGTGCTCCAGGCCGAGTCGATCGTGCAGGGCCTCGGCCTCAAGGATGGCAAGGGTCCGTTCAACATCGAGCTGTTCGGCGGCTCGCCCGACGACAACAACGCCTACTTCTTCTACAACGGCGCGATGAGTGTGCTGAAGCCGTACATCGACAGCGGCAAGCTCGTCGTCGTCTCCGGCCAGATGGGCATGGACAAGGTCGCGACCTTGCGTTGGGATGGCGCCACCGCGCAGGCCCGCATGGACAATCTGCTCAGTGCCTACTACGGCAACAAGAAGGTCAACGCGGTGTTGTCGCCGTATGACGGCCTATCGATCGGCATCATCTCCTCGCTGAAGGGCGTTGGTTATGGCAGCGCCGGCCAGCCGATGCCCATCATCTCGGGCCAGGATGCCGAGGTGCCCTCGATCAAGGCGATGCTGCGCGGCGACCAGTATTCGACCATCTTCAAGGACACCCGCGACCTCGCCAAGGTGACCGCCGACATGGTCGACGCTGCGCTGGCCGGCAAGCAGGTCACCGTCAACGACACCAAGACCTACGAGAACGGCGCCAAGACCGTGCCGTCCTATCTGCTCAAGCCGGTCGTGGTCTACAAGGACAATTGGGAGAAGGTCCTGGTCGACAGCGGCTACTACAAGAAGTCGCAGTTCCAGTAAGAGGTCTACTCCCTCTCCCGACCTGCGGAGAGGGAGTTCTTTAGGGTTAGGGCGAAGCGCATGTTTATCAACTCGTCATGCCCGGGCTTGTCCCGGGCATCCACGTCCCTCTTCGCAAGCGGCTGCACGTGGATGGCCGGGACAAGCCCGGCCATGACGATTGTGGAAGCCCCCGGGAGAATGATCCAATGACTGCAATGCTGGAGATGCGTAACGTCAGCAAGAGCTTTTCCGGCGTGCAGGCGCTGCGCGATGTCAACTTCTCGGTTGAAGCCGGGCAGATCCACGCCCTCGTCGGCGAGAACGGTGCCGGCAAGTCCACGCTAATGAAGGTGCTCAGCGGCGTCTATCCGGCCGGCAGCTACGAGGGCACCATCATCTTTGATGGCGAGGAGCGCCGCTTCCGCGACATCAACGATTCCGAGGCGCTCGGTATCATCATCATCCATCAGGAGCTGGCGCTGATCCCGCTGATGTCGATTGCCGAAAACATCTTCCTGTCGCATCCGCCGTCCAAGCTCGGCGTCATCGATCGCGACGAGGTCTATAGACGCACGCGGGAACTCCTGGCGCAGGTCGGCCTCAAGGAATCGCCGGATACGCTGATCACCGATCTCGGCGTCGGCAAGCAGCAGCTGGTCGAGATCGCCAAGGCGCTGTCCAAGCGGGTGCGGATGCTGATCCTGGACGAGCCGACCGCGAGCCTCAACGAGGCCGACAGCGCCGCGCTGCTCGAACGCCTCATGGCGTTCCGCGCGCAGGGCATCGGCTCGATCCTGATCTCGCACAAGCTGAACGAGGTCGCCAAGGTCGCCGACCACATCACCGTGCTGCGTGACGGCCGCACCGTCGACGGCATCGACTGCCGCGCCGAGCCGATCCAGGAAGACCGCATCATACGCAGCATGGTCAACCGCGATCTCGCCCATCGCTTTCCGGAGCGGAGCGCAAAAATCGCCGAGCCCGTTCTCACCGTCGAGAACTGGTCGGTCTACCATCCCATCCATCCCGAGCGGCAGGTGATCAAGAACGTCGATTTCAGCGTGAAACGCGGCGAGGTCGTCGGCATCGCCGGGTTGATGGGGGCGGGGCGCACCGAGTTCGCCATGAGCCTGTTCGGCCGCTCCTGGGGCACCACGATCAGCGGTCGCATCCGGCTCGAGGGCCGTGAGATCGTGCTGCCCAACGTGGCCGCCGCGATCGACGCCGGCCTTGCCTATGTCACCGAGGACCGCAAGCAGCTCGGACTGATCCTCGCCGACGACGTCCGCAAGAACATCACACTGGCAAGCCTCGACCAGGTCGCCCCCAACCGGGTGATCGACGACATCGCCGAGCTGAAGGTCGCCAGCGATTACCGCAACCGGATGCGCATCCGCTGCTCCGACGTCTACCAGGAGACCGGCCAGCTCTCCGGCGGCAACCAGCAAAAGGTCGTGCTGTCGAAATGGCTGATGACCGACCCCAAGGTCTTGATCCTGGACGAGCCGACCCGGGGCATCGACGTCGGTGCCAAATACGAGATCTACTGTATCATCAACGAGCTTGCGGAAGCCGGCCGCGGCGTGGTGGTGATCTCCTCGGAGATGCCCGAGCTACTCGGCATCTGCGACCGCATCTGTGTCATGAACGACGGCGCCTTCGTCGGCGAGTTCCCCGGCGCCGAAGCGACGCAGGAAAAGATCATGCGCGCCATCATGCGCAACGACAGAAATTATGGAAGCAGCGCCCTCGCGGGTGCGGAGATGGGAGGATCGCAGCTATGACCGACAAGACGGTTTCGCTGCCCGAGGAGGGCCGGCACGGCAGCTTCATCAAGAACAATTTGCGCAATTACGGCATGCTGATGTCGCTGATCGCGATCATGCTGTTCTTCCAGGTCATGACCGGCGGCACGCTGCTGCAGCCGCTCAACCTGACCAATCTGGTACTGCAGAACAGCTACATCGTCATCATGGCGCTGGGCATGCTGCTCGTCATTGTCACCGGCCATATCGACCTCTCGGTCGGCTCGGTCGCGGGCTTCGTCGGCGCGGTGGCCGCCGTGCTGATGGTGACATACAAGGTCGACTACACGCTCGCCTTCATCGCCTGCCTGCTGCTGGGCGCGGCAATCGGCGCCGCGCAGGGCTATTGGGTGGCCTATTTCAAGATTCCGTCCTTCATCGTGACGCTGGCCGGCATGCTGGTGTTCAAGGGACTTGCGCTCGCGGTGTTGCAGGGCCAGTCGCTCGGGCCGTTCCCGGCGACCTTCCAGAAATTGTCGTCGGGCTTCATTCCGGAGATGCTGCCCGAGGCCGGCACGCTGCATCCGACGTCGATGCTGGTCGGTGCGGTGCTCGCGCTCGGCCTCGTCTACGCCAGCGCCAAGGGGCGCTCGCGCGAGCAGTTGCACGGCATCGAGGTCGAGCCTTACGCGTTCTTCCTCGGCAAGAGCATTCTCCTGGCCTGCGCCGTGCTCTATTTCACCTATCTGATCGCCTCGCATCGCGGTCTGCCGAACGTGCTGGTCATCATGACCGCGCTGATCGCGCTCTACGGCTTCGTCACCCGCCGCACCGTCATCGGTCGGCAGGTCTACGCGGTCGGCGGCAATGCGAAAGCGGCAAGCCTGTCGGGCATCAAGACGGAACGGTTGACCTTCCTCACCTTCGTCAACATGGGCGTGCTCGCCGCGCTCGCCGGCCTCGTCTTCGCCGCGCGCCTCAACACCGCAACGCCGAAGGCGGGTCTCGGCTTCGAGCTCGACGTCATCGCCGCCTGCTTCATCGGCGGCGCCTCGGCCTATGGCGGTGTCGGCCGCGTCGGCGGCGCCGTGGTCGGTGCCATGATCATGGGTGTGATGAACAACGGCATGTCCATCCTCGGCATCGGCATCGACTATCAGCAGGTCATCAAGGGTCTGGTCCTGCTCGGGGCGGTGTGCATCGACGTATATAATCAGCGGAGATGAGGCTGCGTAGCCTGGATGGAGCGAAGCGCAATCCGGGGCTACTGACCCGCATTCCGCTCTGCTCCATGCGGGCTACGGCAGTCATTACTGCGTCGTGATCAGCACCGCGGCGATCGCGACGGAGAGGCTCACCGCCGAGACGGTGGCCACGGTCGATAGCACGCCCATTCGCCGGAGCGTGATGGCGAAGACGATGATGATGGGCGTCGCGGTCATCAGCCCGATTTGTGCATCGCTCATGTTATCGCTCGCAGCTCCACGGAACCCTGGGGCGTTTGGTACCGCGACCCGGCCGGCCGGAGGTTGCGACGGCGCAAACAATTGATCGGCATCCCCCAAATTTGTCCGGCAACAAACTCGGATCGGCACGGCTGAGCTAAGTCTGGCCGGTGTCCTGATCCGGAAGAGCAGATGTCGGCAGCCGATTGCGAACCACAGGGAGCCGGCTGGGGAATTCTGGACGATCTTCCCGGCGATCCCATGATCTGGGTGCTGATCTTCAGCGAGCTCGCCGCCTTCGGTCTGTTTCTCGGTGCCTTCACGGTCGCCCGCGCGATCCATCCCACCGTGTTCGCCGCGGGGCAGGCGGCACTTGATCCGGGTCTCGCTGGACTGAACACTGTCGTGCTGGTGACGAGCGGTTGGGCCGCAGCCCGGGCTACGAAGGCCGCGCGGGCCAGCGAGAGCCGGGCGACACGATACTGGCTCCTCACGGCCATGGGGCTTGGCGGCCTGTTCGTGGCGATCAAGCTCGGCGAATATGCCGAAGAGATCGGACGCGGCATCGGACTCGAGACCAGTCCGTTCTTCACACTCTACTTCCTCCTGACCGGCTTCCATCTTCTGCACGTCTGCCTCGGCATCATCATCCTCGCATTGGTCTGCCGCCGCGCTGAAGCGTTCGGCGTCGAGACGGGAACGGCCTTCTGGCACATGGTCGATCTGGTCTGGATCGTGATGTTCCCGATTCTTTATCTGGTGCGGTGACGATGCCGGATCGCCTGGACATCACTTGGATCGCGCTGATTGGCCTCGCGCTCGCGACCATCTTGGTGCCACCGCTGGTGCCGCGGCCGCTGCTCGGCAACGCCCTGCTGCTGGCCTTGGCCGCCGTCAAGGGCCGCCGGATTGCACTCGATTTCTTCGATCTTCGCGCGGCGCCTGCGCTCTGGCGCGGCCTCGTCAGTGCATGGATTCTCATCGTGGTGCTGTTTGCCTGGCTCACATCCACTGTCGCCGCCCTGATCTGACTCGTTCCTTGCGCCCTGACAAAGAACAGGCCGTGCCGATCAGCAATAAATCGCATCACCGATTTTCTCGGCGGGACTCAATTGAAAGGATTGGCAATGGCTGAACGCCTGACCAAGTCGGCCGCTCGAAACGTCTTCTACGGCGGCTCGGCCTTTTTCTTCGCCATCTTCATCGGGCTGACGGCGCACAGCCACTACTACATGGTCACGACCTCGACGGACGCAGTGACGCTGACGTCGTCGGTCGCCCGCGGCAAGCATGTCTGGGAGAAGAACTCCTGCATCAATTGCCACACGTTGCTCGGCGAAGGCGCCTATTTCGCGCCCGAAGTCGGCAACGTCTGGGATCGATGGGGCGGCAAGGAGGATCCGGCCGGCGCGCGAGAGACGTTGAAGGCCTGGATGCAGTCGCAGCCTTCAGGCGCGGAGGGCAGGCGGCAGATGCCGCAATTCAACCTCACCGACCAGGAGCTCAACGATCTCGCCGATTTCCTGCAATGGGTGAGCACGATCAAGCGCCAGGATTGGCCGCCGAACAAGGCCGGTTGAGCCCGCCGCTTTCCTCTTTCAAGACAGAGAGAATCCGAGATGAAATATCAGACCCAGAAAGTCGCGATGCTGTATTTCTACGGCGCGCTGACCCTGTTCCTGGCTCAGGTCCTGTTCGGCCTCCTCGCCGGGACGATCTACGTCCTGCCCAACACGCTGTCGGTTCTGCTGCCGTTCAACATCGTCAGGATGATCCACACCAACGCGCTGATCGTGTGGTCGTTGATCGGCTTCATGGGCGCGACCTACTTCCTGCTGCCTGAGGAAACCGAGACCGAGCTGTACAGCCCGCTACTCGCAAAGATCCAGTTCTGGATGTTTTTTGGCGCAGCAGGCGTCGCGGTCGTGGGCTATCTCTTCCACTACCACGAGGGCCGCGAGTTCCTTGAGCAGCCCTTCATCATCAAGGTCGGTATCGTCGTCGTCTGCCTGATGTTCCTGTTCAATGTGACCATGACCGCGCTCAAGGGACGCAAGACCACGGTCACCAACATCCTGCTGTTCGGCCTGTGGGGCGTTGCGATCTTCTTCCTGTTCGCCTTCTACAATCCGGCGAACCTCGCGGTCGACAAGATGTACTGGTGGTACGTCGTCCATCTCTGGGTCGAGGGCGTCTGGGAGCTGATCATGGCCTCCGTGCTCGCCTATCTCATGATCAAGCTCAATGGCATCGATCGCGAGGTGGTCGAGAAGTGGCTCTACGTCATCATCGGCCTCGCGCTGTTCTCGGGGATTGTCGGCACCGGCCACCATTTCTACTGGATCGGCGCGCCCGGCTACTGGCAGTGGATCGGCTCGCTGTTCTCGACGCTCGAGGTTGCGCCGTTCTTCACGATGGTGATCTTCACGGTGCAGATGACCTGGAAGGCCGGCCGCAAGCATCCGAACCGCGCCGCGCTGCTGTGGTCGGTCGGCTGTTCGGTGATGGCGTTCCTGGGAGCCGGCGTCTGGGGTTTCCTGCACACGCTGTCCTCGGTGAACTACTACACCCATGGCACCCAGGTCACCGCTGCGCACGGCCATCTCGCCTTCTTTGGCGCCTATGTGATGCTCAACCTTGCCGTGATGGCTTACGCCATCCCGCAGATCAAGGGACGCGCGCCCTATAACCAGTGGCTCAGCATGACGAGCTTCTGGATCATGTGCACGGCCATGATGACCATGACGTTCGCGCTGACCTTTGCCGGCGTGGTCCAGGTCCATCTCCAGCGCGTGCTCGGCCAGGGCTACATGGACGTGCAGGACCAGCTCGCATTCTTCTACTGGGTGCGGCTCGGCTCCGGTGGGTTCGTCGCGATCTCCGCGCTGATGTTCGTCTGGGCGGTGCTGGTGCCCGGCCGCGAGAAGCTGGCGACCATTCCCGCCGTGCTGCAGCCGGCCGAGTAAGCGTGACGGCGGCCGCGTTTCGTCGCGGCCGCCGCTTCAGAAATCTACGGAGAAAGATCATGAAAGTAGCCCTTCACGCCTTGGCCGCTCCTGCACCCGCGCTACCGGCCTATGTCGCAAGCGGCAACGAATGCGCGCTGTTCGAGCATGCCTGGCGGCACCGGCTTCCGGTCCTGCTGAAGGGGCCGACCGGTTGCGGTAAGACGCGTTTCGTCGCGCATATGGCCGCGCGGCTGGGCTTGCCGCTCCACACCGCCGCCTGCCACGACGATCTCACCGCCGCCGATCTCACCGGCCGCTATCTGCTGAGAGGCGGCGACACTGTGTGGACCGACGGTCCGTTGACGCGCGCGGTCCGCGAGGGCGGCATCTGCTATCTCGACGAGGTAGTGGAAGCCCGCAAGGACGTCACCGTCGTGCTGCATCCGCTCACCGACGACCGCCGTATCCTGCCGCTGGAGCGAACCGGCGAGGAGCTCGTTGCTCCCGCGAGCTTCATGCTCGTCGTCTCCTACAATCCCGGTTACCAGACCCTGCTCAAGGCGTTGAAGCCGTCGACGCGGCAGCGCTTCGTCGCCATTGAGTTCGGCTTCCTGCCGACCGAGCAGGAGATTGCGGTGGTGTCGGCCGAGAGCGGGCTGCCGCCGGATCGCGTACGGCCGCTGGTCGCGCTTGCCGGACGTCTGCGGGCGCTGAAGGGGCATGATCTGGAGGAGGGCGTCTCGACCCGACTCGTGGTGTATTGCGCGACTTTGATTGCGGCGGGAGTCTCGATCGCCGATGCCGTGATCGCCGGCATGATCGAGCCGCTGACCGACGATTCCGACGTCAAGGCGGCGCTGCTGGATGTCGCGCGCGCCGTGATTGCGTGAGGCAGGTCCCATGCTCGACTTCCTCGAACTGGAGGAGACGGTCGGCCGCGCCTGGCACCGGATGGTCGGCGGCACCGCGAGCTATCCGGTTCACGATGATCACGCGGTCGCGCTTGCGGAGGTGAGAGGCCGGCTCGCGGTGATGTTCCGTGCGCTTGGCGGCGAGCCAGGCGTTCAGATCGCGAGCGCGGGTGCACGTAGCGCGGGCCATCGGCTCGGCTGGCGGCAGCGCATCGGCCTTGGAGACGAACGTCTCGAACAGCCGGGCCGCGACGCCGCGACCATCTTCCTCCCCGGTCGCATTGCGATATTTGCCGACCGCGACCTCAACGCATGCCTCTATCGCTGGCTTGCGGCGTGGTTCGCGGTCGCGCCGATCGAGACGATCACGGAGCATGATCCGCTGCGGCGGGACCTTCTGGTCTTGCGCCGGGCGAGCGAGACGGCGGTCTTCGTGCTCACGCAGTTTCCCGGGCTCGCCGCCGATTACGCGCGGCTCGCCGCAGCAATGGCCGAAGCCCGGCCGCAACGTCCGTTGCCGCGTCTTGAGCAGGAGATCGAGCGGATCGTGCTGGCCTTGCTCGGGACCGGAAAGGCGCCCGCAGGCCAGCTGTGGCCGGCGATGATGGGGACAGGTCCGCTGCCGGACAAGGTCCCGCCCGGCTATCGCTCGGTCCTGCCGTGTCCGCTCTGGGGCGATTGCTGGACGCGCGAGTTCTCGCCCGCGCATGCTGGCGACGACGCGTGCGCGCCGGGCGCGGGGGCCGCGACCCAGGACAATCGCAAGCGCTTTGCCGTGCGCGAGCGCGAGGACAACGCCAAACGCCGCGATCCCTTCGTGCTCAACCGCTTCGAAAAGATCCTCGCGATGGCCGAGATGGTCAATGTCGACCGTCCGGCCGATGACAGCGAGGACGAGGACGCGCAGAAGGCCGCCGACGATCTCGAGGAGATGACGCTGAGCCGCCGCAGCGGCAAGCCGGCGAGCCGGCTCAAATTCGATCTCGACCTGCCGCCGGAAGCTCTCGATGCCTCGCCATTGAACGCAGATCTCACCTATCCCGAATGGGACTACCGCAGCAGCTCCTACCTGCCCGATCACTGCCACGTGCTGGCGGACGCCGCGTCCGAGACCGGAGAGACCTGGTCGCCCGACGAGACCATGCGCCGGCATATCCGTCAGGTACGGCAGCGCTTCGAGATCTTGCGGCCGCGCCGCGAATTGATGCGCGCCCAGTCCGATGGACACGACCTCGACCTCGACGCGCTCGTGCGCGCGCGGTGCGATCTTCGCGCCGGCAGCGGCGGCGGTCTCGATCGCATCCATGTCGCGATGCGCCCGCAGGGGCACGATCTCGCCGTCACACTGCTTGTCGACGTCTCGCTCTCGACGGACGCCTGGGCCGACGGCCATCACGTGCTCGATGTCGAGAAGGAGGCGCTGCTCGTGCTCGCGCACGGCCTGTCGGCCTGCGGTGACCACCACAGCATCCTGACCTTCACGTCGCGCCGGCGGTCCTGGGTGCGGCTCGAAACGGTCAAAGCCTTCGGCGAGCCGATGAGCGCGGCAGTGGAGCGTCGTATCGGCGCGCTGAAGCCCGGCTATTACACGCGGATTGGCGCGGCGGTGCGCCACGCCTCGGCCGAGCTCGCCCGTCAGCCGCAGCGCAAGAAGCTGCTGCTCGTCCTCACCGACGGCAAGCCGAATGATGTCGATCATTACGAAGGCCGCTTCGCGGTCGAGGACACCCGCAAATCGGTGCAGGAGGCGCGCCGGCTCGGCATCGCCGCCTTCGGCGTCACGGTGGACGCAACCGCGCAGTCCTATTTCCCGATGCTGTTCGGGCGCGGCGGCTACGCCATCGTCGGTAATATCCGCCGACTGCCCGCGGCGCTGCCGGCGATCTACCGGCAGGTGGCGCACTGATCCAGAAAAGGGTGCGGCGTTCCGGCCTTGGGTGAGCTATTGCCCATCAATTGGGTATATGATCGAATGCTGGGATGGACCAGGGCCGGCCGAAACCCGATCTGATCATCTTCGACTGCGACGGCGTGCTGGTCGACAGTGAGCTGTTGAGCTGTCGGTGCCTGTCCGACGTGCTGGCCGAATGTGGCATCGCGCTGAGTCCGGAGCAGGCGTTCGAGCTCTTTCTCGGACGCAGCACCAAGGCGGTCGAGCAGCATTATCGGGATCTCGGGCAGGTCGTGCCGGACGGCTTTCTGCCGCGCTTGAAGTCGCATGTGTTGAGCACGTTCGCCGGATCACTCCAGCCGATCGCGGGTGTGGCCGCCGTGATATCGGAATTGCGGGCGCCATTCTGCGTGGCGTCGTCCAGCAACATCGACCGTGTCGCGCTCTCCCTTGACGTCACCGGCCTGCGGGCGCATTTCGGCGACCGGATCTACACGGCGCAGATGGTCAGGCACGGCAAGCCGGCGCCCGATCTCTTTCTCTACGCGGCCGAGCAGATGGGCGCGCAACCTGCGCGCACGCTGGTGATCGAGGACAGTGCGAGCGGCGTGCAGGCGGGCAAGGCGGCCGGCATGACAGTCTGGGGATTTGCCGGCGGCGGCCATTATCGCGGACGCGACGGGCAGGCTATACTGTCGGGTGCGGGGGCCGACCGGGTCTTCGCGCGCATGATCGATTTCTGGAAGGACGCCTGACGCCTGCCATGGCCGCCGAGAATGAAAAGTCCAGGCTCGATGACGCCGCGCGTGCCGGCTGGCTCTATTTCATTGCCGGTCACACCCAGGACGAGATCGCGAAGATGCTCCAGGTGTCGCGCGCCTCGGCGCAGCGGCTGGTGTCGCTGTGTCTCGCGGAACGGCTCATCACCTTCCGGCTCGAACATCCCATCGCCGCATGCATGGAATTGGCGGCGCGTCTGAAGGAGCGTTTCGAGCTTACCCATTGCGAGGTGGTGCCGGCGGATTCCGCCGCGCCGCAGGCCACAGCGGGCATTGCCGAACGCTGCGCCAACCTGCTCGATTCCACCCTGCGTTCGGAGACCCCCGTCATCGTCGCGCTCGGGACGGGACGCGCCGTGCGCGCCGCGGTCGAGCGCGTCACGCCGATCGACCGGCCCAACCACCAGATCGTCTCGCTGGTCGGCAATATCTCCGCCGACGGTTCGGCGAGCTTCTACGACACCGTCGGCCGGCTCGCCGACCGCACCGGTGCGCGGCACTATCCGATGCCGCTACCGTTCCTGATGTCGTCCGAGGATGAGCGCAACAAGATGGTCCGGATCGAGCCGATCGCGAAGGTCAAGGCGGTCGCGGCCAAGGCGGATTTGCGCCTCGTCGGCATCGGCCAGATGGACCAGAAGGCGCAGGTCCATGTCGACGGCTTCGTGACCCGCGACGAATTGTTCGAGATGATGCGGCAGGGGGCGATCGGCGAGATCACCGGCTGGGCCTATGATTCCAAGGGTCGGCTGCTGAAGGCCGGAACCAACAAGCGCCTGACCAGCATCCCGCCGGAGGTCCCGGCGAAGACCACCACGATCGGCGCCGCCGTCGGCGCCGCCAAGGTGCCGGCGATCGCGGCGGCGCTGAATGGGCGGCTGATCAATGGCCTGATCACGGACGAGGCGACCGCAAGGGCGATTCTGGAGCGGTAGGGCGGCGATAGCGCCTCTCGCACTGCTGTCATCATCCGCGAAGGCGGATGATCCAGTACGCCGCGGCCTCGCTTAGGGCAAATCAACAGGCGGCACGGAGTACTGGATGCCCCGCTTTCGCGGGGCATGACAGCTGAGTGCGAGGCGGCAACTCTCATCACTCCCGCATCGCAGCACTCATAAGTTGCGCGAACATCTTTGTGCCTGCTTGACAACGGCGCGCCCTCAGTCGAACATACGCCCAACGCGTGGGCATATGCTCAAAAGCGCGAGCTTAGGGAGGTCACCGTGAAACACGTCCTCGGCGCCGTCTGTGGCGCGTCTTGCCTGTTGTTGGCCGTCCCCGCGATGGCCGAAACCACCCTGACGATCGCCACCGTGAATAACGGCGACATGATCCGCATGCAGGGGCTGACGGGTGAATTCACCAAGAAGAACCCCGATATATCGGTCAAATGGGTGACGCTGGAAGAGAACGTGCTGCGGCAGCGCGTCACCACCGACATCGCCACCAAGGGCGGCCAGTTCGACGTTCTCACCATCGGCACCTACGAGGTGCCGATCTGGGCCAAGAAGGGCTGGCTGGTGCCGCTCGCCAATCTTGGCGCCGACTACGACGTCGCCGACCTCCTGCCCAAGATCAAGGATGCGGTCTCCGTCGACGGCAAGCTCTACGCCGCGCCGTTCTACGGCGAGAGCTCGATGGTGATGTACCGCACCGACCTGTTCGACAAGGCCGGCCTCAAGATGCCTGAAAATCCGACCTGGGATTTCGTCATCGACGCTGCCAAGAAGCTCACCGACAAGAGCGCCGGCGTCTACGGCATCTGCCTGCGCGGCAAGGCCGGCTGGGGCGAGAACATGGCGTTCCTCTCCGCCATGGCCAATTCCTACGGCGCGCGCTGGTTCGACGAGAAGTGGCAGCCGCAGTTCAATACGCCGGAATGGAAGGCGACGCTCACGACCTATGTCGACCTGATGAAGCAGGCCGGCCCTCCCGGTGCGAGCTCGAACGGCTTCAACGAGAACCTCGCGCTGTTCAATGCCGGCAAGTGCGCAATGTGGATCGATGCCACGGTCGCGGCGTCGTTCGTCACCAATCCGAAGGACTCCAAGGTCGCCGACAAGGTCGGCTTCGCGCTGGCGCCCAACACCGGGCTCGGCAAGAACGCCAACTGGCTGTGGGCCTGGAGTCTCGCAATCCCCGCCGGCTCGAAGAAAGCGGAAGCCGCCGAGAAGTTCATCGCCTGGGCCACCAGCAAGGACTACACCAAGGTCGTGGCTGCGAAGGAGGGTTGGGCCAACGTGCCGCCGGGCACCCGAACCTCGCTCTACCAAAACCCTGAATATCTGAAGGTCGCCCCGTTCGCGAAGCTGACGCTCGCCTCGATCGACGCCGCCGATCCGAACAAGCCAACGGTGAAGCCGGTGCCTTACGTCGGCGTGCAATATGCGGCGATCCCCGAATTCCAGGGCATCGGCACGCAAGTGGGCCAGCAATTCTCGGCCGCGCTTGCGGGATCGATGACGGTCGATGCCGCGCTCACCGCGGCGCAATCTTCAACCGAGCGCGAGATGAAGCGCGCGGGTTACATCAAGTGAGCTCGATCTCTCCCTCCTGAGCTCAGACTTGCGGCCATCCACCGCTAAGGATGGATGGCCGCCTTCTTCCCGCAAGCGGAGAGGCCAACAATGGCAACCCGGCAGACGCAGCTTCTCGCACGGACGCTCCTGACGCCGGCGGTCGGGCTGCTGTTCATCTGGATGATCGTCCCGCTCGCGTTGACGATCTATTTCTCGACGCTGCACTACAGTCTGCTCGATCCCGGCTCAGAATCGTTCGTCGGGCTGGAAAATTTCCGCTACTTCCTCACCGATCCCGCCTTCCTCGCCTCGCTCCAGAACACGCTGGTGCTGGTCGGCTCGGTGCTGGCGCTGACCGTCCTGCTCGGAATTCCGCTGGCGCTGTTGCTCGACCAGCCCGTGATCGGCCTCAACATCGTGCGGCTGATGGTGATCGCGCCGTTCTTCGTGATGCCGACGGTGAGCGCGCTGGTCTGGAAGAACCTGCTGATGCATCCGGTGTCCGGGCTGTTTGCCTGGATCGCCTCGCTGTTCGGCTTGACGCCGATCGACTGGTTCACCGACGCGCCGCTGCTCGCCGTGATCCTGATCGTGTCATGGCAATGGCTGCCGTTCGCGACGCTGATTTTGCTCACCGCGATGCAGTCCCTCGACGAGGAACAGAAGGAAGCCGCCGAAATGGACGGCGCCAGCGCGGTCTCGACCTTCATCTACATCACGCTGCCGCACCTCGCGCGCCCCATCACGGTGGTGATCCTGATCGAGACGATCTTCCTGCTCACCGTCTTTGCCGAGATCTACGTCACCACGGGTGGCGGCCCGGGACTGTCGACCACCAACATCGCCTTCCTGATCTATTCGCAGGCACTGATCCAGTACGATGTCGGCACCGCTTCGGCGGGCGGCCTCGTCGCTGTCGTGATCGCCAACATCGTTGCTTTTTTCCTCGTCCGTATCGTCGGTCGCAACCTGGAGGCATGAGACATGGCGCGGATGGCGACGAGGCAGCGGGTGGTGGTCTCGACCATCGGGGCATGGTTCTTCGGCTTCCTGATCTTCTTCCCGATCCTGTGGATGGTGCTGGCGAGCTTCAAGACCGAGCTCGAGGCTTTTGCGATCCCCCCGTCCTTCCTGTTCTTCCACTGGACCGCGGAGAACTACGCGACCGTGCAGGAGCGCAGCGACTATTTCCTCCACGCGATGAACTCGATCATCATCGCCGGCGGCTCGACGCTCATTGCGCTTTTGATCGCGATCCCCGCCGCCTGGTCGATGGCGTTCTCGCCGACGAAGCGCACCAAGGACATCCTGCTCTGGATGCTCTCGACCAAGATGATGCCGCCGGTCGGCGTGCTGGTGCCGATCTATCTGATCTACAAGTCCTTCGGCCTGCTCGATTCCCGCATCGGCCTCGTCTTCATCCTGTGCCTCGGAAACTTGCCGATCGTGATCTGGATGCTGTTCACCTATTTCAAGGAGATCCCGCGCGACATCCTCGAAGCCGCGCGCATGGACGGCGCTACCATCGGTCGGGAACTGATTTACGTACTGACGCCGATGGCGATCCCGGGGCTCGCATCGACCATGCTGCTGAACCTGATCCTGGCCTGGAACGAGGCGTTCTGGACGCTCAATCTGTCGACCTCGAACGCTGCGCCGCTCACCACGTTCATCGCGTCCTATTCGAGTCCGGAAGGGCTGTTCTGGGCAAAGCTGTCGGCGGCTTCCACGTTGGCGATCGCGCCTATTCTCGTCCTCGGTTGGTTCAGCCAGAAGCAGCTCGTGCGCGGGCTCACCTTTGGCGCGGTAAAGTAGGAAGGGCTGCCGGATCATGGGTCAGATCACACTTCAGGATGTGCAGAAATCCTTTGGCCCCGTGCACATCATCAAGGGCGCGGACCTCGAGATTGCCGACGGCTCCTTCGTGGTGTTCGTAGGTCCCTCAGGCTGCGGCAAGACCACGCTCTTGCGGCTGATCGCGGGGCTCGAGGACGTCTCCGGCGGCAAGATCCTGATCGACGGCAAGAACGTGGTCGACACGCCGCCGGCCAAGCGCGGGCTCTCGATGGTGTTCCAGTCCTATGCGCTCTATCCGCATATGAGCGTGCGCGGCAATATCGGCTTCGGCCTGAAGATGGCGGGGCTGGCCAAGGACGAGATCAACCGCAAGGTCGAGGCCGCCGCCGCAACGCTGAACCTCACACCTTATCTCGACCGCAAGCCGCGCGAGCTCTCCGGCGGCCAGCGCCAGCGCGTCGCGATCGGGCGTGCCATCGTCCGCGAGCCCAAGGCGTTTTTGTTCGACGAGCCGCTCTCCAATCTCGACGCGGCGCTGCGCGTGCAGATGCGGATCGAGGTGACGCGGCTCCAGAAGCAGCTCGGCACCACCGCGATCTATGTCACCCACGACCAGGTCGAGGCCATGACCATGGCCGACAAGATCGTCGTGCTCAACGGCGGCAAGATCGAGCAATACGGCTCGCCGCTGGATCTCTACGAGAAGCCGGCCAACCTCTTCGTCGCCGGCTTCATCGGTTCGCCCAAGATGAACTTCGTCACCGGCGAGCACGCCTTGCAGAAGGGCGCGGCAACGATCGGCGTACGGCCGGAGCATCTCAAGATCGAGCGCGACGGTGCCGGCGGCTGGCAGGGAACGATCGCGGTGGCCGAGCATCTCGGCAGCGACACCTTCCTTTATGTCGATGCCGGTCAGCTCGGCATGCTGACGGCGCGCTACATCGGTGAATTGAGCCTGCACGCCGGCGACCATGTATCGCTGGTGCCGGAGCCCGCGCGCATCCATCGCTTCGACGCGAGCGGTAACGCCATCCGAAGCTGACAAGAAACGGCAAGAAAACCGGAAAGACCAAAATGTACCTGGAAAAATTCAAGCTGAACAGCAAGATCGCGTTCATCACCGGCGGCGGGCAGGGCATTGGGCTCGCCTGCGCCGAAGCGCTGGCTGAAGCCGGCGCCCGGGTCGTCATCGGCGATCGTGACAGCAAAGTCGCCGACAGTGCGAAAGCCGAGCTGAAGGCGAAAGGCTACGACATCGAGACGGCGATCATGGACGTCACCGACACCAGGCGCGTGGCGGAAGTGGCCAACGGCCTCGTTGCCCGCCACGGCAAGATCGACATCCTCGTCAACAATGCCGGCATCGCCCGCAGCGAGACACCGGCGGAGACCGTGACCGACGAGCACTGGCTCAACGTCATCGACGTCAATCTCAATGGCACCTTCTGGTGCTGCCGCGAGTTCGGCAAGCACATGCTCAACGCCAGGAGCGGTGCCATCGTCAATGTCGGATCGATGTCCGGATTCATCGTCAACAAGCCGCAGGAGCAGTGCTTCTACAACGCGTCCAAGGCCGGCGTGCACCATCTCACGAAATCGCTCGCCGCCGAATGGGGGGCGCGCGGCATCCGCGTGAACGCGGTCGCGCCGACCTATATCGAGACGCCGCTCAACGCCTTCGTGAAGAGCAATCCGAGAATGTACGATGCCTGGATCGGTGGAACCCCGATGGCACGGATGGGGCAGGTCGAGGAGATCGCCTCCGTCGTGCTGTTCCTGGCTTCTGAGGCCGCGAGCCTGATGACCGGCAGCATCGTGCTGGTGGATGGCGGCTACACTTGCTGGTAGGCTTGCGTCAAAATTGACGAGAGCTTCCGGGGGCGACAATGCCGCGAGCGTATATCGGCGTCGATGTAGGGACCAATAGCACGCGGGCAGGGGTGTTCGACGAGGCGGGCACCTTGCTGGCGACGGCCAAACATCCGATCAGGATCTGGCATGAGGCCGGCGATGTCGTCGAGCAGTCGTCCCAGGATATCTGGGACGCTTGCACGGCGTCGGTACGGGCCGCGATGGCGGAAGCTACAATCGCGCCCGACAGCGTCGGCGGTATCGGTTTCGATGCCACCTGCTCCCTCGTGGTGCTCGACCGGCAAGGCGAGCCGCTCACCATCAGCGCCTCCGGCGACAGGCAGCGCAACGTCATCGTCTGGATGGATCACCGCGCCACGGCCGAGGCGCGGCTGATCAACGAAACCGGTGATGCCGTGCTGCGCTATGTCGGCGGCTCGATCTCGCCCGAGATGGAGATGCCGAAACTGCTGTGGCTGAAGCGGCATATGCGCGTGAGCTTCGACACCGCAGGGCACTTCTTCGATCTTGCGGATTACCTGACCTGGCGCGCCACTGGCTCGTTGCAACGCTCGACCTGCACGGTCACTTGCAAATGGAACTATCTCGCCCATGACGGCGGCGGCTGGAGCGCGCCATTCTTCAAGCGCATCGGCCTGTCGGACTTCGTCAACGAGAAATACGCCCGCATCGGGACCGAGATTGTCGCGCCCGGCACGCGGCTCGGCGCCGGTCTAACCGGTACGGCAGCTGCCGATCTTGGCTTGTCACCGGGCACGCCGGTCGGAGCGTCCCTGATCGATGCCCACGCCGGCGGCATCGGCGCAATCGGCGGCCGCGACGGGTCGGACGGCGCCACAGATGTCTCCGACCGCCTTGCCTACATCATGGGAACGTCGGCCTGCATCATGGCGACGACCAAGGAGCCGTGCTTCGTGCCGGGCGTGTGGGGTCCTTATTACTCCGGCATGGTGCCGAATTTCTGGCTTAACGAGGGCGGGCAGTCCGCTGCGGGCGCTGCGATCGACCATCTTCTCAAATCGCATCCCGGCCACGCCGAAGCGAGCGCGGCTGCGCGCGGCGACGGCCTCGACCTCATCGAGTTTCTCGAGCGCCGCATCATCGCACGCGCAGGCGGCGCCAGCCGCGCCGCGCTGCTGGCCCGCGACGTCCATGTGCTTCCCGAGTTCATCGGCAACCGCTCGCCCTACGCCGATCCTGATACGCGCGCGGTGATCGCGGGCCTCGATCTCGACACCGACATCGCCTCGATGGAACGGCTGTTCGTCGCCGGTCTGTGCGGGCTCGCCTATGGGCTTGCCGAGGTGATCGAGGCCTTTGCCGCGCATGGCGTCCATTCCAGCATCATGATCATGGGCGGCGGCGCCAGCCGCAGTCCGCTGGTGCGGCAGATCATGGCCGATACGACTGGCCTCACCGTGGCGCTGCCGCAGACCACGGAGCCGGTGCTGCTCGGCGCCGCCATGCTTGGCGCCGTCGCCGGCGGCGCCTATGCCTCGATCGGGGAGACCATGGCAAAGATGTCGGCGCTGGGACGGAAGAGCGAGCCGACCACGCCCGACATCGCCGCCTTTCACGTCCGCAAGCGCGAGGTCTACAGATTGCTGCGCGAGGTCGATCGCCGCAGCCGCTCCGCGATGCGAGTGGGAGTTTGAAAACGGATGTTGATTTCCTGCGGCGATGCGCTGATCGATTTCGTCCCGACGCCAAACATTGACGGGCGCGAAGCGGTGATGCCCGCCGTCGGCGGCTCCTGCCTCAACGTCGCGATCGGCATGGCGCGCCTGGGCGCGCCGGCCGGCTTTGTCGGCGGCATCTCGACCGACCTGTTCGGGCGCATGATCGCCGACCACGCCGCTGCATCCAATGTCGAGCTCGCGCTCGCCACCCGCAGCGAACACCAGACCACGCTCGCCTTCGTTCGCATCGTCGCCGGCGAGTCGCATTACGCCTTCTACGACGCCGAGACCGCGACGCGGAACTGGACCTACCGGCGCGGCTCCATTCCGTTCGATACTGTTGAAGCCCTCCATGTCGGCTCGACCACACTGGTCAACGACCGGGGCGCGACCGAGACCAGGACCCTGATCGCGGACGCACGAGCGTCCTCGACAATCTCCTTTGATCCGAATTGCCGGCCCAACCTCGTGAAGGACAAGCCGGCTTATCTCGCGCGCATGGCCGAGTTTGCGGCCAGCGCCGATCTCATCAAGATGTCGGACGTCGATTTTACCTATCTGTTCGCCGACGAGCTATATCACCAGCGTGCGAGCACGCTGCTCGCACGGGGCGCGGGCCTCGTCGTCATCACCCGTGGCGACAACGGTGCGATCGCGTGGCATGCGGGGGCAGGGCAGATCGAGGTCGCCGCCCCCAAGGTCGTGGTCGCCGACACCATCGGCGCGGGTGACAGTTTTCAGGCGGCGTTGTTGTTCGCCCTGCACAAGCAAGGACGTCTCGCCCGACAACAACTAAAGGATATCGGCGCGGACGAGCTGGGCCGCGCGCTGTCCTTTGCCGCCAATTGCGCTGGGCTGACCTGCACCCGTCCGGGCGCCGATCCGCCCTGGAGCCACGAGATCAGTTGGAGCTGGTAATTCGCTTTTTCCTTCTCCCCTTGTGGGAGAAGGTGGCGCGAAGCGCCGGATGAGGGGTTGCTTCCGCGAATTCACAAGCATGAGGTCACGCGCGGAGAGAACCCCTCACCCGTCTCGCCGCTACGCGGCGAGCCACCCTCTCCCACAAGGGGCTTGTTGCGTAATCCGTCAATTGTGATTCTCTAAGGCAAAGCGTTGGAGGAATGACGATGGCGGTGAAGCAGACGGGGCAGCCGAGTTTTATTGAGGCTTGGCTCCCGAAGGGAGCAGGTGCCAATGCAGCGCCGGATCGGCTGTCGGGGTTAGTCAAGTGGTACCGGTTCGAGAAGCTGATCGGCCATTTGCGGGATGAAGGGAGCCCCGGTCGTCCAGGCTATCCGGTGCTGGTGTTGTTTCGCGCCCTGCTATTGCAGTCGCTCTATGGTCTGTCGGAACGCGAGCTCGAAGAGGCGCTGAGCGACCGGTTGTCGTTCAAGCGCTTCGTCGGTCTAAGCCTCGAAGATGCGACACCCGACCACACGGTTCTGAACCGTTTTCGGAACCAGCTGGTTGAAGAAGGTCTGTTGGAGAAGCTGTTTGGCGAACTGGATCGTCAGCTTGAGAATGCCGGCGTCATCCTCAAGCGCGGCACGATGCTGGACGCAACCTTGATCCAGGCGGTGTCGGCTCCTCCCAAGGAGGATCGTCCTTCAAACGATCCCGACGCCCGTTTTGCCAAGCGGCAGGGCAAGAGCGGTTCGACCTTCGGTTACAAGGCCCATGTGGGTGTTGATGAAGGATCCGGCTTGATCCGCGCGGTGCTGACGACGCCCGCCAATGTCAACCACCACGCCGGCTGATGAGTTGATCCGTGGCGATGAAGCCGTGGTGTGGGCCGATGCGGCTTACGATACCCATGCCAGACGAGCCCGGCTGAAGGCGGAAGGCAAAAAGCCCCGCATCGCCCGGCGTCCCAACCGCCATCACCCAGAGTTGCCACCGAGGCTCAAACGCTACAACCTACTCATCTCTCGACGACGGGCGACGGTAGAGACCACCTTCGCTACCCTCAAACGCCGGATGCGGCTGACCTACATCCGTTACGTCGGTCTCATGAAGGCAAGCGGACAAATCCTGCTCGCCTCCATCGCATTCAACATGAGGAAATGGGCCGCGATCGCGGCCTGAGCCGCCCGCCGAGGGCGACAATCACAGTCTTGGCCGGAGCCTGTCGCGACCCAGACCTTCTCTCTCGACGTCTTCAGCCTCAAAAGCCAATAGCGCAACAGGCCCACAAGGGGAGAGGGGAAGCACGTCTCACAGCCGCGCGACCGCCTTCTCGGCGCATTTCAGGAAAGTGTGGATCAGCGGAGTCTGGGAGTCGCGCCGCCAGCAGACCGCGATGTCGATGGAATCGCTTGCATCGCGCAACGGCCGGAACACGACCCCGCGCGGCGCCCCGAGCTGGGCACAGGCCGGCAGGATGGCGAGGCCTTCACCGGCGAGAACCAGGCTCATCGCCGAATGCACCGTCTGCACCCGGCTCGCAATCGGCATCACGATCTGATGCCGCCGCAGCAGGGCTGCGACCGCGGAGGAGGAGGGGTCCCGCTCCGGCGGCGGCAGCGCGATCAGCGGACGGCCCTGTAGTCGTATCATCGGCACCGCGCTCAGGCGCGCAAGCGGCGAACGGTGTGGTACCGCCAGCATGAACGGCTGCGCGCCGATCCGGGCCACCTGGATCTCGGGATGGTTGATGGCTGGCATGCAGAGCGCGACGGTGACGCTGCGGTCGAGCAGCCGCGCCTCGCGGGTCGAAGCACTGAGCTCGGCGAAATCGAGATCGATGCCGGGAATGGATCGCCGGAGCTCGGGGATGAGACGCGGCAGCATCGCGTTCGCCAGCACGAACATGTAGCCGACGGACAGCCGACCACGGCTGCCGGCCGCGACCGCGCGCGCGGCCTCGATGCCGTCAGCCGCCAGCGCCAGCGCCTCGCCGGCGCGCGCTAGCAGCGCCTGGCCCGCTTCGGTCAAATCCATGCCGCGCGTGCCGCGGCGGAACAGCGGCGCGCCGACCTCGGCCTCCAGCTTGCGGATCTGGACCGAGAGCGGCGGCTGCGCCATCCGCAGCCGCTCGGCGGCCTTGCCGACGCTGCGCGCCTCGGCGACGGCGACGAAATAGCGGAGCCGGCGAAGATCCATTGGCATACCGAAAACGTATGGGTTGGTGTTCAAAATCGTATTGGCGGCGAGTTAACAAAACTGTCATCCTGGCTGTCAATGCTATCGGCCACCGGCGGCCGGGTTCGGAGCGAAGTGACGATGAACGGTGATCCCTGCCTGCTGTCCGCAACCGTGCTGCGCGGCCTCATCGCGACAAAGCAGATCTCGCCCGTCGAGCTCACCCGCGCGGTGCTCGCCCGCGCCGAAGCGCTCCAGCCCGAACTGAACTGCTTCATCACGATCTGCGGCGACGAGGCGCTTGCCGCCGCGCGCGAGGCAGAGCGCAAGCTGATGGCCGGCGGGCCGCTCGGCCTGCTGCACGGCATCCCCGTCACCGTCAAGGACATTGTCAACACCAAGGGCGTGAAGACCAGTTTCGGCGCCATTCCCTACAGGGACAATGTTCCGGACGAGGATGCCGTCGCGGTTGCGCGGCTTCGCGCGGAAGGCGCCATCCTGATCGGCAAGACCACGACGCCCGAATTCGGCAGCAAATGCCTGACCGACTCGCCGCTGTTCGGCCGCACCCGCAATGCGTGGAGCGCCGAGCGTTCCTCCGGCGGCTCCAGCGGCGGCGCGGCGGTGGCGGTGGCGAGCGGCATCGCGCCGCTGGCGATCGCGACCGATGGCGGCGGCTCGACGCGAATTCCCGCCGCCTGCAACGGCGTTGTCGGGCTGAAGCAGAGCAACGGCGTCATCCCGCATAGCCAGGCGCTGGACGTGTTCGGCAACCAGACCTATGTCACGCCGATGACTCGGACCGTCGCCGACACCGCGCTGATGATGCAGGCGATGGCCGGCGAGGATTCTTGCGATCCCTGGTCGATCGGCGTTCCCGTGCCCGACTTCGTCGGCACGGCCGCGCCGCGCGGCGATCTGCGTGGGCAGAAGATCCTGTACTGCCTTTCGCCGCCCGGACGCCCCGTCTCTGCCGATGTCGAGGCCGGCTTCAAGGTGAGCCTCGATCGGTTGGCAGGGCTCGGCGCCGAGCTCGAGGAATTCTCCGGCGAGGGGTTCGACATCGAGCCGATCTGGCGCGCCATCAATCACACGGTCTGGCGGACGCGCTTTGCAAAGCTCGCGGCCGAGCATGGGGACGCGCTGAGCGAGGCCTTCCTCAAGCAGCTTGCGCTTGCCACCGACGTCAGCGGCGTCGCCTATCAAGAGGCGATGTTCGCCCGCACGGTGCTGTTCCGCCGGGTGCAATCCCTGCTTGCGCGCGGGCATTTGCTGGCGATGCCGACCATCACCCGCACCGCCCTGCCGATCGATCAGGATCTGTTCGGCACCATCGAGATCGACGGCAGGCAGTTTGACAGCGTCCGGCCGCACTGGTTCCCTTGGACCATGCCGTTCAACATGACCGGGCACCCCGCGATCAGTCTGCCCTGCGGCTTTGGCCGCGACGGCCTGCCGATCGGCTTGCAACTCGTGGGCCGCTTCCGCAGCGATGCCGACTTGCTGCGCGCGAGCGCGTTGTTCGAAGCCTCGCATGACCTCCTGTCCCGCTGGCCGGCTTGAGGAGAGGGACATGCAAAGGACTTGTTCGCAAAGCACTTGCCTCCGGTGCTCGGACATGTTGATCGTGCTGCGGATGAGCCCTGAATCCGAGCGCGCATGAGCGTATTTGTCCTCCGACGTGTGCTGACCTTGCTGGCGACGCTGGTCGGCGCGTCCGTGATCATTTTCCTGGTGCTGGATGCTCTTCCGGGCAACGCCGCGCAGATGCTGATGGGCGCCGACGCCTCGCCAGATGCGGTCCGCGCGCTCACCGTCAAGCTCGGGCTCGACCAGCCGCTGGCGCTTCGCTATCTGCAATGGATCAAGGGGCTGCTCGTCGGCGATCTCGGCAACTCCTATGTCTACGGCACGCCGGTCGCAAGCCTGATCGCGGAACGGCTGGTGCTGACCATTCCGCTCGCGATGATGTCCATGCTGATCACGGTGACGCTGGCGCTGTCGGCCGGCATCTACACCGCCGCCAACCACAACAAGCTCGGCGACGTCGGCGTGATGTCACTGACGCAGGTTGGCATCGCGCTGCCGAATTTCTGGTTCGCGATCCTGCTGGTGCTGTTGTTTTCGGTGCGGCTGCAATGGCTGTCCGCGGGCGGCTTTCCCGGTTGGGAGGACGGCATCTGGATCGGGATCAAGTCGCTGCTGCTGCCGGCGGTATCGCTCGCGGTGGTGCAGGCCGCGATCCTCGCACGCGTCACGCGCTCGGCGGTGCTGGAAGTGCTGCGCGAGGATTTCGTCCGCACGGCGCGCGCAAAAGGGCTCGGCAAGCGCGAGGTGCTGTGGAAGCACGTGCTGCGCAATGCCATGATTCCCGTGATGACGGTGATGGGCCTGCAATTCGCCAATCTGCTCGCCGGCACCATCGTGATCGAGAACGTGTTCTATCTGCCGGGCCTCGGCCGCCTGATCTTCCAATCGATCGCCAACCGCGACCTCATCGTGGTGCGCAACTGCGTGATGCTGCTCGCGACCATGGTCGTCATCGTCAATTTCGTGGTCGACGTGCTCTATGCCTTCGTCGATCCCCGCATCAAGGTCCACGATCTGTGAGCGCGCCGCTGACCACCCTCGTCGATGCGCCGGCCACAGCGCGCCCTCTGCCGGCCCGGACCTTCTGGCGCCGCGCGCTGCGTCATCGCAGCTTCGTGCTCGGCGGCGCGCTGAGCCTGCTGGTTCTCGCCTCGGCGCTGCTGTCGCTGCTGTGGACGCCTTGGTCGCCCTATGAGATCGACATCGCCGCAAAGCTCCGGCCGCCCTCGGCCGCGCACTGGCTCGGCACTGACGTCTTCGGCCGCGACATCGTCTCGCTGCTGCTGGCCGGCGCCCGCTCCACCATCATGGTCGGCATCATCGCGGTCAGCATCGGCCTCACCTTCGGCGTCTGTCTCGGTCTGATCGCGTCGGCCAGGCGGGGCTGGACCGAAGAGATCATCATGCGCTTCTCCGATTTCACCTTCGCCTTTCCGGCCGTGCTCTCCGCGATCATGCTCGCCGCGGTCGCGGGGCCGGGCATGGTGACCTCGATCGTCGCCATCGGCATCTTCCAGATCCCGACGCTGATCCGGCTGACGCGCGGCTCGGCCAACGCGATCTGGGCGCGCGAATTCGTGCTGGCCGCGCGCGCGGCAGGCAAGGGCAAGTTTCGCATCACCATCGAGCACGTGCTGCCCAACATCCTGTCGATCCTGATCGTGCAAGCGACGATCCAGTTTGCGCTCGCGATTCTTGCCGAAGCCGCCTTGTCCTATCTCGGTCTCGGCACGCAGCCGCCGCAGCCGTCTTGGGGACGGATGCTGAACGACGCGCAGACGCTGCTGTTCCAGTCGCCGATGCTCGCGGTCTATCCGGGCGCTGCGATTGCAATCGCGGTGCTCGGCCTCAATCTGCTCGGCGACGGACTGCGCGATCTGCTCGACCCTCGATTGGCGCGGGAGCGATGAGGATGGGTGAGCGCTCGACCATGCCGCTGATCGAGGTTGCGAACCTGGGCGTGCGCCTCAACACCAGCCGCGGGCCGGCCCAGGCTGTGCGCGGCGTCAGCTTTGCCCTGAAGCGCGGCGAGACGCTCGGGCTCGTCGGCGAATCCGGCTGCGGCAAGTCGGTGACGGCGTTGTCGCTGATGGGGCTGCTGCCGGACAGCGCCGTCGTCACCGGCAGCATCAAGCTGGATGGTGGCGAACTCGCTGGTTTGTCGGACGCGGATTATTGTCGGCTGCGCGGCAATCGCATCAGCATGATCTTCCAGGAGCCGATGACCGCGCTCAACCCGATGCACACGATCGGCCACCAGGTCGCCGAGCCGCTGCGGCGTCACAAGAAATACTCGGCATCGCAGGCGCGGCGAGAAACGATCGCCCTGCTCGACCGCGTCGGGCTGCCCGATCCGGCGAGGCGCGTCGATGCCTATCCGCACCAGTTCTCCGGCGGCCAGCGTCAGCGCGTCACCATCGCGATGGCACTCGCCTGCGAGCCGGACCTTCTGATCGCGGACGAGCCGACCACGGCGCTCGACGTCACTATCCAGGGCCAGATCCTCGACCTCGTCGCCGATCTCGTCGAGGAGCGCGGCATGTCCATGATCCTGATCTCGCACGATCTCGGCGTCATCGCCGAGAGCGTGCAACGCATGATGGTGATGTACGGCGGCACGATCATCGAGAGCGGACCGACCGACGAGGTGTTCCGCCGGATGGGACATCCCTACACGCAAGGCCTGTTCCGCGCCCGGCCGAAACTCGGCGCACGCAAGGGGACGCGGCTGATGACGATATCGGGCACGGTCCCGGAGCTCGCCGATCTGCCGTCCGGTTGCACCTTCGCCGATCGGTGTCCGCTCGTGATCGAGCAGTGCCGGGCCGCGCTTCCACCGATGGTGGACGTCGGACCCGGCCACTTCGTGCGCTGCATCCGGACCGACGTCTCCATGGCCGAACGCGTCGGAGCGCTGACCGCATGAGCACGGCGCCTCTTCTCGACGTCAAGGATATCGTGCAGCGCTACACGCTGCCGCGCGAAAGCGTGTTCCGCCCGCCGGGGCAGGTGCGCGCGCTCAACGGTGTCAGCGTGCGGGTCGACGCCGGCAAGAGCCTCGGCATCGTCGGCGAATCCGGCTCCGGCAAGTCGACCTTCGCGCGGGTGGTGATGGCGCTGGAGCGGCCGACATCGGGGCAGGTCGCGCTGCTCGGCCGCGACCTCAACCGCATCTCCGCCGACGAATTGCGCCGCGCCCGCCGCGATTTCCAGATGGTGTTCCAGGATCCCTATGGATCGCTGGACCCACGCCAGACCATCGCGCGTATCGTCGCCGAACCGCTGACCGTGCTGGAGGGGATTGATCGCACGACGCTTCATGCCCGCGTCTCCGCGGTGCTGCGGCAGGTGGGCCTGCGCGATGCCGATACGGAGAAATATCCGCACGAATTCTCCGGCGGCCAGCGCCAGCGCATCGCTATTGCGCGCGCGCTGATCACCCAGCCGAAGCTGATCGTCGCCGACGAGCCGGTCTCCGCGCTCGACGTCTCCGTGCAGGCGCAAGTCTTGAACCTGATGCAGGACCTCCAGGAGCAGTTCGGTCTCAGTTACGTCCTGATCAGCCACGATCTCGCCGTCGTCGACTATCTCTGCGACGAGGTCGCGGTGATGTATCTCGGCCGTGTCGTCGAGCAGGGGCGGCCGGAGGATTTGTTCGAGCGCTGCGCCCATCCCTACACGCGAGCGCTACTGGATGCCGTGCCGCGGGTGCGCGCCGGCGGCGGCCGGCGCCGGCGCGGGGCCCAGGCGATCGCCTCGCAATCGGCGGCCGCGACCGGGTGTCCCTATGTCTCGCGATGCGCGCTGGCCGATCAGCATTGCCGCGAGGTTCTGCCTGAGCTACGCAAGGTGGGCGAGACGCATCTGGCCGCCTGTCACAAGGCGGAAGCCGTGATGGCGTTGCCGCAATTGCCCGTCGAAGGTTAGCGTCCGCGCCGGGATTGGCGTAGGCTGGGACAACAGAAGGCCGGGGAGTTACGCATGTTCAGGAAATTATTCGTCGTTGCATGTGCCGCTGCGTTTGCTGCGGCACCCTTGCCGGTACTGGCGCAAGGCAAGAAGGACAGCGTCGTCATGGGCATGACGCTGGAGCCCCCCGGGCTCGATCCGACCAACGCCGCCGCAGCGGCGATCGCCGAAGTCACGCTCTACAACATCTACGAGACGCTGACCAAGATCAACGAAGACGGCTCGACCTCGCCATTGCTGGCGGAGAGCTGGACGGCCTCGCCCGATCTGAAGACCTATACGTTCAAGCTGCGCAAGGGCGTCAAATTCCACAATGGCGAGCCGTTCGACTCGGCCGCGGTGAAGTTCTCGTTCGAGCGCAATGCTGTCGCCACCAGCACCAACAAGGACAAGAGCCTGTTCCAGAGCTTCGAGTCCGTTGCCGCGCCCGACGCCGACACGGTCGTGATCACCCTGAAAAACCCCGAGCCGAACTTCCCGTTCTTGATGGGGCAGGCAAGCGCCTCGATCGTCGAGCCGAAAAGCGCTGCCACCAATATCACGCAGCCGGTCGGGACCGGACCTTACCAGTTCGGCGCCTGGGCCAAGGGGTCGTCGATGACCCTGAACAAATGGGCCGACTATCGCAACGCATCGGCGATCAAGCTCTCCAAGGTGACGATCCGTTTCATTTCTGATCCCGCGGCTCAGGCCGCGGCGCTGCTCTCGGGCGACGTAGACGCTTTTCCGCGCATCGCGACTCGCGTCGTTGCCCAGTTCAAGGCCGACCCGCGCTTCACGGTGCTGATCGGCGGCTCCAAAGCCAAGACCATTGTCGCCATCAATCATCGGAAGAAGCCGCTCGACGACGTCCGCGTTCGCCGCGCGATTCTCGCTGCGATCGACCGCAAGGCGATCATCGAGGGTGCCGTCGAAGGATTCGGCACGCCGATCGGCAGCTTCTACACGCCGGGATCGCTCGGCTATGTCGATACCACCGGCATCAACCCTTACGATCCCGACAAGTCCAAGAAGCTGCTCGCCGAGGCTGGAATCACCGCGCCGCTCGAGCTGTCGCTGAAGCTGCCGCCGCCGCCCTATGCGCGGCAAGGCGGCGAGATTGTCGCGGCCCAGCTCGCCAAGGTCGGCATCATCGCCAAGATCGAGAACGTGGAATGGGCGCAATGGCTGTCGCAGGTGTTCGCGCCCAACGGCCCGCATAATTTTGATCTCACCATTGTCAGCCACGTCGAGCCATTCGACCTCGTCAAGGTCACCGAGCCCGACTATTACCTCGGCTACAACAACGACGCCTTCAACGCACTGTACAAGCAGATCGTGTCGACGCCGGATGACACGGCGCGTGCCAAGCTTCTCGGCGACGCCCAGCGCATGCTGGCAACCGACGCAGCCTCCGCCTACCTGTTCCAGCCGCAATGGCCCACCGTCATCAGCAAGAAGCTGAAAGGCGTCTGGAAGGAGGTCCCGCAGTTTGAGAACGATTTCTCGATGTGGGCATGGGAGTAGGGTGGCGCAGGTCGATTGCGCGATTTCGGTGACGATCTCTCCCAACCGAAGCGATAGTCACGAGGCCGGTCCAAACAAAAACCTGAAAAACAACCCCATGCACAGTAGCCGGGGGTAGTTATTTCAATGACTTGCGCGTCACGCGATCGAATGGCTTCGCGTTGCGCGATGCCGTTGACGCGTCGGGCAAAACACTGGCATGATGGCATCATCGAAGAAGGCTGCGCCCGCTTGGTTTGATTCCGCCGGTTCGATGCTCCCCGACCTTGAACGTTCGGAACCCTCATGCGTTAGCTTGGCGCAGGATGGCCGCATGCCGTGCGATCCGGCGCGAGGGTATGCGGAGTTCGATTCTTGCTCAAACTGTACAGGTGGCCATCCGGCGACTGGCAGAAGATCGGCGCGCAGATGCCGTCCGAGATCATCTGGGCTGATCTCTTGGACGCGACCGCGGAGGAAAAGCAGTTCGTTGAACGATTGCTCGGGATACGCATTCCGTCCGAGGATTCGCTCAGCGAGATCGAAGCGTCGAGCCGCCTGATCCTCGACAACGGCACGCTCTATCTCAGCTCGCCGGCGGTCCGGCTCAACGAGGACAACGAGCCCGAGATCACTCCGGTGGGATTCGTCATCGGCCCGCGCGTGCTGGTGACGGTGCGCTTCGCGCAGCTGCCGATCTTCGACGACATCGGCGAGCGTATCGGTTCCGACGACAGCCTGGAGAACGGCATGTGCGTGTTCACCAGCCTGGTCGAGGCCATGGTCGACCGCGGCGCCGATGTTCTGGAGCATCTCGGCGCGAAGGTCGACAGGCTTTCGCGGGGCGTCTTCAAAGGCGGGCTCGTTCGCACCAAGCGGCCGGTTCGCTCCAGCCGGCGGATGCGCGAGGCGCTGGAGAACATCGGGGAGTTGGCCGATCGGCTCGCCAACGCGCGCGATGTCCTGCTTGGCGTCGGACGCGTCGCCTCGTTTGCCGGCGATGTCGGGAGTGAATGGATCACGGCCGCGTCGAAGAAGCGCCTCGAGGCCGTCTCGAAGGATGTCGCTTCGCTCGGCGATTACGAGACGCGATTGTCGGACAAGATCCAGCTTCTGCTCGATGCCGTGCTCGGCTTCATCAATATCCAGCAGAACGAGCTGTTCAAGATCCTGACCATCGTCTCGGTCGTCGGCGTGCCGCCCACGATTTTGGTCGGCATCTGGGGCATGAACTTCAAGCACATGCCGGAGCTGGACTGGACGTTCGGCTATCCGCTGGCCTGGCTTGCCATCATTGCCAGCGGCGTGCTGCCGCTGATCTGGTTCAAGCGGCGCGGCTGGTTCGAATGAAATAGCGGCGCACCGTTCGACAACGATGCGCCGCTCTTCGGGATCAGACGACTTCGGCGGCGAATGTGCCGATCCAGTCGCGGGCGAGCGTCACATCGGCTTGCGACAATTGATGGCCGGCCGGCAACACTTTGTGTTCGACCCGCGCTCCGGCTTCCGACAACAGCGAGGCAAGCTTCGCCGAATTGTTCGCCGGAACGATCGGATCAGCCTGCCCTGACAGAAGCAGGACGGGCTTGCCGCCGAGTTCAGCCTTCGGCGGATCCGACAGCGGCACCATGGCGCGCAGCAGGATCGCGCCTGCCAGCGCGTCCGGCTCCAGCAGCAACAGCGCGGCTGCGATGTTGGCGCCGTTGGAGAAGCCGACCGCGACCGGCGCGGCGAGGCCGTAGCGCTGCCGTGCCTCCGCGACGAAGCCGCCGAGTTCGTGCGCGCGGCGGCGCACGTCGTCCTCGTCGAACACGCCTTCGGCCAAGCGGCGGAAGAAGCGCGGCATACCGTGCTCGAGCACGCGGCCGCGCGGCGAGAGCAGGGCCGAGCCGGGCGAGATCATCTTGCCAAGCCCGAGCAGATCGTTCTCGTCGCCGCCGGTGCCGTGCAGCAGCAGGAGTGGAGGAGAGTCCGCGCTGGTTGCGGGCTCGAAACGATGGATGAATGAATTCTCGGTCACGACACCCTCTCTTCCAAATTCGGCAGAACACCCTCGATCTGCTTGCGCTGCGCTTCGAGGAAGCTCGGCAGCTTCAGGTCACGTCCCAGTGTCGCAACGGGCTCGTCGACGGCGAAGCCGGGGATATCGGTCGCGATCTCGAACAGCACGCCGCCGGGTTCGCGGAAGTAGATCGAGCGGAAATAATTGCGGTCCCTCTGCTCGGTCGGGTGCAGGCCGTGATTGGTGACGAGCTTTTGCGCCATCTTGCCCTGCTCGGCGTCGTCGACCGCGCGGAAAGCGATGTGGTGCACGGAGCCGCCGCCTTGGTGCCCGCGCAAGAAGCCCTTGGCCTCGTAGATGTCGACGACGCTGCCTTCGACATCGCCCGGTGCCTTGAAGCGGATCACCGAGCCTTCGCGCGCCGTCTCCTTGAAGCCAAACACGTCGGTGAGGACGGCCGCCGTCTTTGCCGCGCTGTCGAGCAGCAAGGTCACGCCGTGGAAGCCGCGGATCGCATGCTCGGCGGGGACGTCGCCATTGCTCCAGCCGGGCTCGCTCTCGGCACCGGGAATGCCCACGAGCGCGAGTGCCATGCCATCGGGGTCCGTGAACGGCAGCACGGATTCGCCAAAGCGCTTCTCCAGCGCCTCGTAAGCGATGCCCTTCTCGACGAAGCGCTGCGTCCAATAGCCGAGCGAGCTTTGCGGCACGCGGAAGGCGGTCTGGTGCGTCTCGCCGACGCCGCGGCGCCCGGCCGGCACGCCGGCCCAGGGAAAGAAGGTCAGGATGGTGCCGGGGCGGCCGGTCTCGTCGCCATAATAGAAATGATAGGTGCCGGGATCGTCGAAATTGACCGTCTTCTTGACGAAGCGCAGGCCGAGATCCCGGGTGTAAAAGCCGAAATTCCTGATGGGGTCGCCGGCGATCGCGGTGACATGGTGCAGTCCAGACATTGGTCGTCCTCCTGAATTCGGGGAGCGGTCTTGCTCTGGCCGGAAATATCGTTCCGCTTTAGATTGGAGACAATCCATGCAAATATGACGTCTATGTCTACGATTTGGAAACAATCGCCGGCGCCAGTCCATGGATAAGGTCGCCAGTCTCCGGGCCTTCGTAAAGGTGGTCGAAAGCGGCAGTTTTGCCGAGGCGGGCCGGCAGTTGCGGCTGTCACGCTCGGCGATCAGCAAATACATCGCCGATCTCGAAGAGAGCCTCGGCGTGCAGCTCCTTAACCGGACCACGCGCCATGCGAGCCCGACCGAGAACGGCCAGCGCTATTTCGAGCGCGCGGTCGTGATCCTGTCGGAGATCGAGGCGGCCGACCAGGCCGTGGCGCAAGCCCAGTCGGCGCCGCGCGGCCTGTTGCGCGTCAACGCGCCGATGTCGTTCGGCACCCTGCGGCTCGGGCCGGTGCTTGCCGATTTCATGTCGCGATATCCGGAGCTGCAGCTCCAGCTCGTGCTCAGCGACGATCTGCTCGATCCCGTCCAGGACGGCTTTGATGTGACCTTGCGGATCGCGGAATTGGAATCGTCGAGCTTGATCGCGCGAAAGATCATGCCGGTAGCGCGCATGATCTGCGCTTCTCCGGATTATCTGGCGCGTCACGGCACCCCAAAACATCCGCAGGATCTGCGCGGGCACGCCTCGCTGACCTACGGCTTCCTGCTCACGGGCAATCAGTGGAAGCTCACCGGCATCGACGGCGATCACTGGATCCAGCCGGCCTGGTCGCTCTGCGTCAACAATGCCGAAGTGCTGCGCGATGTCGCGATCAAGGGCAGGGGGCTCGCGCTGCTCCCGGAGTTCATCGCTGCGGATGCTTTGCGAAAGGGCGAACTGCGAACGGTGCTGGACGAGTATTCCGCGCCGCCGCTCGCGCTCTATGCGGTCTATCCGCCGACCCGGCATCTGTCGGTGAAGGTGCGGCTGTTCATCGATTTCCTGGTGGAGCGGTTTGGCCGGGATGACGAAGCGGGTGTGCGAACCCGCTAACGGGGCGCAGGGCTATGAGCGCACGACCAGATTTTCCCTAGTTTTCGATCTCGAACCGAACCGCGACATCCTCGCCAACGCGCGCAAGCCTACGCGCTCGTGTCCTCGCAATCGCAGATGAAAAGTCGTGGACCATCTCCTTGACGTCGGGCACCAATTTGGCCGTGGTCACGACTTTGATTACATAGGGAGGTTTGAGGGCGTTCATCCCGCCTCCAAAAATCGAGTCTAGAAAAGCTCCCATAATGTCGCCATGCCATTCCGGCGCCCCTATCGCAATCTTAAGCGCCAGTCGAAAGTCCTGAACAGTTTTCCAGCTGCTGGCGTCGAGTTCTATTTCGCGCATCGTCATGCCGAGGGGATCGTCTAGTTGACCGTACGATCTTCGGCAGGCCAGAGCAATTCATCCAGCGTACTCATCGAAGCGTTTCGAATCGCGGCGAGCTCGCGTGCGGCGCTCTGGGATTCCGGCGAGGACATCGAGGCTGCTGCCAGCTCGACCTCGCTGCAGCGCTCGAACAGGCGGACCAGGCCGAGCGCGCCGGCGGCGCTGCCGAGCTGGTGCGTGGACCGCGCGAGCTGCTTGCGATCGCCGGCCGCGGCGGCTTCGGTAATGTCCGTGATCAGCTTCTCGCTGGTCTCCCGCAGCAAATGATGGAGTTTTGCGATCTGCGCCGCGCCCAGCAGCTCCTTCTGGTCGGCAAGGAAATGCCGGTCGATCAATGCGCCTACCGCGAGCTGCGTCGCGGCCGGCTGGTTCTGGGCATCGTCCTCGATCGCCTCGCGCAGCGCATTGATCAGGATCGGCTTGCTGACGATCCTGGCAATGCCTGCGCCCGCGAGCCGCTCGCGGGCGCGGCGTGACATGTCGGCGGTTACCGCGATGATGCGCGGCATCGTGGGCAGACCGAGCTTTCGAATCCGCGATGCCGCCTCGACGCCGTCCATGTCGGGCATGTGCAGATCCATCAGGATGATATCGAACGCGTGATCGCGGGCGAGTGCGATGGCCGACGCGCCGTTCGTGGCGATGGTGGCGTGGTGGCCGAGCCTCTTCAACATCGCTTCGCCGACCTCGCAATTGACGGGGTCGTCGTCGACCAGCAGCACGCGAAGCTGCCGCGATGGCGGCTGGTCCGCGCCTTGCGCGATGCCGCTCGCGGCGAGGCCAAGCGGGACCTCAAGCATGAACGAGCTGCCCGCACCCGGCGTGCTCGCCACCGTCAGCTCGCCGCGCATCAGGTGGGTGAGGCGCCGCGCGATCGCCAGTCCAAGGCCGGTGCCGCCGAACCGCCGCGCGATGCTGTCGTCGGCCTGGACGAAATCCTCGAAAATCCGCTCGTGCATGTCGGGCGCGATGCCGATGCCGGTATCGCGAACGGTGATGCGCAGCAGGACATGATCGTCATGTCCGTCGGCCGCTGCGCTCAGGCCGATGCCGCCGCGCGGGGTGAACTTGATCGCGTTGCCGATCAGATTGAGCAGAATGCGATTGAGCCGCACCGGATCGCCGTGCACGGAGGTATTGATCGTCGCATCGCAGGCGAGATCGAAGGAGAGGCCCTTGTGAGAGGCCTGCGGCCGCATCAGATCGGCCGCCGTTTCGATGAGCTGGTCGAGGCGGAAATCGCGGGTCTCCAGAGTCTCGGCGCTGGCCTCCAGGCGCGCATATTCGAGGATGCCGTCGACCAGCGCGATCAGCGTTTCGCCCGACGCGGCCGCCGTCGTGAGGTGACGCCGCGGCGCCTCGCCGAGGCTGCCATCGTCGAGCAGTTGCAGCACGCCCATGACGCCGTTCAGCGGCGTGCGCAGCTCGTGGCTGACGACCGCGAGAAAGCGCGATTTGGTCTCGTTGGCCGCCACCGCCGCGCTGCGCGCGCGCTCGGCGGCATCGTGCTCGGCAAGGGCCTGGTCGCGGGTCTTTTCCAGTTCGGAGGTGCGCTCGATCACCTTGCGCTCGAGCGTCGCATAGGATTCGCGCAAGTGAGCGGCCATCCGATTGAACTGATCGCCCAGCGCCTCCAGCTCGTCACCAGTCTTGATCGCGAGCCGCAGGCCGAGGTCGCCACTGCCGATCCGCCGCGCGCCTTGCGTCAGGATCTGGATCGGCACGGTCATGCGCCGGCTTAGAAACAGAGAGACCAGCACCGCACATGCCAGCAGGATGACCAGGAGAAAAGTCGAGCGTCCGATCGACGCATAGATCGGCGCGTAGGCTTCGGTGAGCGGCAGCTCGACGAACACCAGCCAGCCCAGCGAGGGGACCGTCGCGGAGGTCGACAGCACGCGTTGACCGGACGGATCTTCCTTGACCAGGCCGCCGGCGGGCGGCCCGACGCCATCGAGCGCGGCGCGCACGTCGGCATGGCCGGAGAGATCGCTGCGACGCAATGCCGGCCACAAATCGGGATGCGCGATCAACAACCCCATCCGATCGACCACATAGGCCTTGCCGGTGTTGCCGACTCTGATCCCGGCGACGAGGTCCCAGATGAAGCGAAGATTGACCTCGGCGACAATCACATCCGGCGTGAGGCCCGTTCCGCGCGTGGCGAGCGTCATGAACGGCTCGGTGTCGCCGAGGAAGTAGACCGGCCCGCAATAGGCGCGGCTTTCATTGGCGCCGCGGAAGGCCTGCGAAGCGGAGAGGTCGGCCTTGCTGCCGATCCTGTCCGCGACACGGCGCGACACGCGCACCTGCTCGCGGCCTTGGGCGTCGAGCTCGGCGATTTCCGCAATCGCAGGCGAGAGGCGCAGGAGGCGGATGGCGTTAAGGCGCTGGTCCTCGTTCGTGGACAACTCGGGGGGCAGGCGCGAGAGCCACCTGATCTGGTTTTCGATCTGGCCAATGAACTGGCCGATCTGGATGGCGGCGCTTGCTGCCTGCTCGCGCTGGGTCGCCGCCAGGAGCTGCTTCTGCTCGCGATAGGAGAACCAGACGTCGAAGCCGGTGTTGATGGCGAGCGCGGCAAAAGCGAGTGCGACGATCGAGTAGAGATATTTGCGGAACAGCCGGCCGGGAGGTGGCCGCAGATCTCCCTGGTCGATCGTCTCGTTCACTCGCGGATCTCGTCGGCGCGCGCGAGCAGCGTGAATGGGATCGTCAAATCCAGCGTGCGGGCGACCGTGCGGTTGATCAGGAGCTCGTATTTCCGCGGCGACTGCACCGGCAGATCGCCGGCCTTGGTGCCGCGCAGGATGAGATCGACATAGTCAGCCGAGCGCACTTCGAGCGTCGGCCCGTAGCTCATCAGCCCGCCCGCATCCATGAAATAGTAGAACGGGTAAATCGTGGGCACGCGATATTTGGCCGCCGCGGCCACCGCAGCCTGCCGGTGGACCACCAGGAAGCTGTCGACCAGCGCAATCATCGCCGCCTTGGGCGCTTCGGAAAAGGGCCTGACGGCTTCGTCGATCTCCGATGGCGCGCTGACGGGGGCGGGGACCACGGACACGCCGGACAGTGCTGCCTCTTGCTCGATGGAATCGAGGAAGAAGCGGCCGCCGCGAGGCGTGGTCGCCGGGTTGTACAGGATACCGACGCGCGCAAGATCCGGCACGGCCTCCCGGATGAGCTGAAGCCATTTGCCACCCATCTCGGCGCTGCTGTTGGTGAAGCCGGTCACGTTGCCGCCGGGGTGGGCGAGGCTTTCGACGAAGCCGTTGCCGACGGGATCGTTGGCGGTCGCGAACACGATCGGGATGGTTTTCGTGGCTTCCAGGACGGCCGCGGTTTCGACCGTCGAGCCGGTCAGGATCACATCCGGCTTGAGCGCCAGCAATTCCTGGACCGCGGTTTTCAGTCTATCCGGCGCACCGAAGGTCGAACGGAGCTCGAGGCGGAAATTGACGCCTTCGACCCAGCCTCGCTGCCTCAAGCCCACGATGAGGCCGCCCAGGCGGGAGGTCGGGCTGTCGATCATGCTCCTTCTGGTCAGTTCGTCGTCGAGCGGCAATGCCGTCAGCGATGCCACGACCCGCACGCGATCAGATGCTGCGCCGAGCGCCAGCCACCCCGCGGCGGTTGTGCCCGCAAGGCGAATGAACCCGCGGCGATCGACCGCGAGAGCGGAAGGCCGTTCGGTCATGACATTCTTTGCATGGTGGCTTGCCCCAACCCGATGCTTAGCGCGAACGGCCGGCATCCACAATTGATGAAAAAATGCGTTTGTGACTGCTCGTTCGCAGCGTTTGGCGGCCCGATACCGTATTCCTACGCCGCCAAAGAGTCGCCGTTTCGAGCCTCGTCTCCTCCGTGACACCTTGTAACGCACCGCGGCGTTGCAACATTTTCCGTCTCGGTCGTGATGACGGTTCGGGGAGGCCGATTTCGTAGCTGCCGATTTTTGAAGCGTTGTTTCTACTTTTTCGAAGGTTTTCGATGCGCAAAATCTATCTCGTTCCAGCCCTCGTCGGCCTGCTCACCACCGTTGCAGCGGGACCCCTTGCGGCCCAGGGCGCCGTACCGAAGCAAAAAGCTGCGCCGGCACCGAAAGCCGCCGGTGCAGCTCCCGCAGCAGCCGGTACGCCGGTCGCCGCCGGCGCGACGTCGGCAGCCGCGGCCGAGACAGCGGCCCCGGACGACAAGTCCAAGGCGACCGATTCCAAGTTGATCGACGGCTTCCGCTCGGCCAAGTTCGGGATGAACGAGGCCGACGTGCGCGCGGCGATAGCCAAGGATTTCGGCGCAAAGCCCGACGCCGTCAGGGCGCAGGACAATGCGTCCGAGCTGACGCACAGCCTGCTGTATTCGGCGCCCGAGCTGCTGCCCAACGGCGGCACCGCCGAGCTCTCCTACGTGTTCGGCTACAAGTCCAAATCTCTGATCCAGGTCGGCGCGGTCTGGTCGAAGGGCACCGACGCGGCGATCACGCCGGAGAAGCTGTTCTCCAACGCCAACATCCTGCGCGCCCATTTCCTCAGCGAGGGCTTCAAGCCCGACTCCATCGCGGTCAACATGCCCGTCAACGGCGGCATCGTGATGTTCCGCGGCAGCGACGCCAAGGATCGCTCGGTCATCCTGCTTCTCCAGGGCACGTTCGAGAACAAGGACAACAACCAGCGCGTGCTGACGCCGACCAGCCTGCTGCTGTTCTACGTGGCCGACGCCAAGAGCCCCGACATCTTCAAGCTGCCGCCCGGCCAGTTCTGATGCCGCGCGGCCACGACATTCTCCCACCCGGTTGTGGATCGGCCCCAGTGCCGATGAAGAGGATCTGAAATGCGCCGACCATCTGCAAGGCGAGACAATGACGAGCTGACGCTGCGGGGGCTTGCGCGCTTCCGTTCGATGTCACTGCTCTGCGCGATGCAGATGGTCTTCCTGCCGGTGTTCAGCGTCCGCCTGCAGGCGCAGCCGGCGAACGTGATCACGCCGGACGGCCGCACCGGGACCAGCCTGCAGACGTCCGGCAGCGTCACCAACGTCACGACGTCGACCGTCTCCGGCACCAGCGCCTTCAACTCGTTCTCGCAGTTCAGCGTCGGGCAGGGCAACACAGTCAATCTGCAATTGCCGACCGGCACGCAAAATCTCGTCAACATCGTTCGCGACGCACCGGTCTACGTCAACGGCACACTGAACTCCTACATGAATGGCGCGATCGGCGGTAACGTCTATTTCGCCGATCCCAAGGGCTTCGTGGTCGGCCGCAGCGGCACGGTCAATGTCGGCAGCCTCAACGTCTCGACGCCGACGCGCGAGTTCACCGACAGCCTGATCGGCGCGCAGGGGCAGATCAACGGATCGGCCGTCGCCAATCTGATGGCGGGCTCGTTCCCGGTCTCGCCGGACGGCAACATCCGGATCTACGGCCGGGTCAATGCCATCGATGGCGTGCGCCTGACCGGGCAGAACGTCCTTGTCGGTGGCGCCAGCCAGCGCGACATTGCCAATCTCGATCACGCCGCGAAGTTCGCAGCCTCGGTCAATTCGAAGGGGCTGCGCAGCGCCGCCGCGATTTCCGTGCGCAACGGCTCCATTCACATCGGCGCCGTCAACAACGCCAGCGTCAACGGACGGCTGACCGCGCGCAGCAAGACCTCGACGCCGAGCAACATCACGGTCGTGGCCGGCAACCAAGCCGAACTCGGCAGGAATGCGCGGTTGAGCACGGCAAGCAGGACCGCGGATGCCGGCGGCGTCCTCGTCAAGGCCGGCAACGACGTGACCGTGAAGAGCGGCGCGAAGATCAATGCCAGTTCGAAAACCGGCAATGCGGGCCTGGTCGAGCTGAGCGGAAATGGCGTCATCGACGTCGGCAGCGGCGTCACCATCAACCTTGCCGCACCGAACGGCCGGGCCGGCACGCTGCTGATCGACCCGACCGATGTGGTGATCGGCGACGCCAGCCAGGGCGACGTCGGCGTAACCCTCGGGAACACGTCCGTCGCCAACGCCATCGCGGCGCTCAGCGCTGGTGGCACCTATCTGGTTCAGGCTGACAATTCGGTCACGCTGGCCGCGCATGCGGTGATCGATGCCCGCAATCTCGATGCGACCAAGACTCACTCCGTCGGCAACGCCATCAATGTCGAGATCGACGCGCCCACCATCAGCATCGTCAACGGAGCACAGATCCTCGCCCAGGCGATCAATATTGGTGGAACGACCTACGACAGCGGCAGGGTCACGCTTGCAGCCACGGCGAGCCAGTCCCTGATGTCCGGCCACGCGCATGCGACCACGGGCATCACCGTTGACGGCACGATCACCGGCGGCGCGATCTCGATTAGCGCGAGCTCCACGGCGGTGGCGAGCTTCACGAGCTCACTCGCTTCGACCTTCGCGCTTGTCGGCGAGTCGGTCCCAGGCATGATCCTGGGCCTCAACGGAGGCTATGTCGCGGCGAGCTCAACCGCGACCGTGAACATCAACGGCCATGCCAATATCTCCGGCAGCGGCAACGTCTCGATCAGCGCGTACGGGTCGGAGAGGGCTGAGGATCCCGTTATCGCCTCGTCGCTCCTCGGCGTATCGCCGGTCGGCGCTGCGGTCGTGGTCGGGAACATCGCCGGCAACGTCACCACCAACGTAGCAAGCAATGCGACGATCAGCGCAGGTGGTAGCCTCGGCATCAAGGCCACCAACGATGCCACGATGAACGTCACGGCCGTATCGCTGACCTCGAGCGCGGTTCTCGTGGCGACGGTGGCCTATTCGACGGCGTCGGTGACGACCACGGCAAACGTCGCGACCGGCGCCCACCTGAGCGTCGGCACCGCGAGCGGATCGACCGGTGGATTCGCGCTGCGCGCGCTGAATAACAACAGCTTCTCGACGTCCGCGACCTCCGTGGGGCTGGATAATCCGGCCCTGAACGGCGGCGTCGGCGGTGCCGTCGCGATCAGCAACGTCAACACCTCGGCGACCGCGACCCTCGGGTCGTCGCTGGGGTCCAGCACGTCGAACCGGATGAACGGCTCGGTGACGGTCGAGGCGACCTCGAACACGACGTCGAATTCGACGATGTCCTCGACCATCACAGGTACGCCGGCTTTGATCGCCGGACTCCAGGGTGCCCTGGTCGTGGGCACGATGAATCCCAACTTGTTCTCCCAGCAGTTCAGCACGCTTTTCACCGCGGATCTGAACCTGAAGGCGGCGGCGGCCTTGACGATCGCGCGCAGCACGGAGAGCGCGACGGCGGCGATTGCGCAAAACCCCAGCGGCGGCGCGCCGTCGATCTATACGTCGGGCAACGTCGCCGTCATCAGCAACGTGATCGACGTGGGCGTGCGCAGCATTGCGACGGCCTCGGCGATCAGCTCGAGCCCGGTCGATGGTCAGTCGACGGCCGTTGCCGCAGCGGTCGCGTGGGGCGATTTCACGCACAATTCGAACGCCTATATCGGCGACGCGACCCTGATCAATGCGCCGGAGATCGGCGTCTCGGCAAACACCTATATGCCGATCACCAACACCTGGTTGCAATGGGCCTCGCTGACGGATGTGCTGAGGCATCTCAACGGCAATCTCGGCGTCGGCGGCAGCATCTTGACCAGCTACGCCAACTCGACCGCGGACGCCGGCGACACCGTCGGCATCGCAGGGTCGTTGAACAATTTCATGGTTCACAACAACACCACGGCCTGGGCCGCGACCGGTGCCAACCTGACGTCGACCTGCACGGTTGCGAGTTGCGGCAGCGGCGCATGGACGGCTGCGCTGGACAGCGGGGCGACGCAGGCCTTCGACGCGACACTCGCCATCGCGGCGACGGCCTATTCGGCCTCGATCGACGCTGCGGGCAATGTCGGCACGCTCGGCTTCCTTCCCGGCAACACCTCGGGCGGCTCCTCGCTGGGCGGCGCGCTCAATCTGGTCCAGTTCTGGAACAATACCATCGCCGGCGTGGCGTCCGGCGCTTCGCTCGGCGCGACCGACAACGTCTCCATCACGGCATCGACGACCGACCAGTTCTTCGGCGTCGCGCCGACGTCCGGCAAGGCGGCCGGCGCCCTGGCGCTGAACGGGATTACGTCGATCGCGCTCGTGAACAACACGACGCATGCCTCGATAGGCATCGGCGCCACGGTGTCGGCTCCGACGGTGAATGTGCTCGCGCAGCAGGATCTGTCGATGCTGTCGGTTGCCGGCGCGGTGTCAGCCGGCGGCAACTCCGCCGTCGGCCTCGCCGTCGCCTATCTCGGCGCGACCACCGACACCGCTGCCTATGTCGGTGACAATCACAGCGATATCCGGTCGGGCCCGTTCAGTTCGGACGATCCGTTCTCAGGGAACGGCGGCGGTAACGGGTCGGTCACGGCCGACCATCTGGCGATTTCCGCGACGACCGCGGGCGGGATCACCGCGGCGTCGATTGCGGCTGCGATCTCGGAACCTTCGGTGTCGGACTTCGGCACCAAGGCCGGTGCCGTCGGCGCAGCCGCGACCGGCGGAGCGGGCGGGATTTCAACCGCGCTGGCCAAGGTTGGCTCGTCGTCGGGCGCCTCCAGCAGCGGCTTCACGATCGATCTTGCCGGCAGCTCTTCCATCAGCGATGTGAGCCTTGCCACGACCGCCTCGATCACCGGCGCCACGATCAACCGCTACTCGCCGAGCCCAACGGCCACCTTGTTAGTCCAGGCGCTCAACGACACCATCCTCAACAACGGCTCGGGCGGCGCCGCCGCCAATCTGGGAGGGAGCGCCGGCTCGACGAGCGTGGCCGTCGACGGCACCATCGCTGCGGCGATCTCGAACAATGTGACCAAAGCCTTCATCTCCAACTCCACGGTCAACAACCAGCAGTCCGTGACCGTGCAGGCCTTGAACGGCGGATCGGAAACGGTCGTGGCGATCGGCCTTGCCGCGTCAACGCGGTCCAACGCCGCCTCGATCGCTCTGTCCGTCGGCATCATCACCGACAGTGCGCAGGCCTACATCGAAAATTCGACGATCGCCGGCGGGAGCACAGGCGTCCTGCGGGCTCTCGAGGTCGATGCCTATCAGACCAGCAACATCGCGGTCGGCGGCGGTTCGCTCTATATTTCCGGCGGACAGGGCGGCTTCGGCCTCGCCATGACGTATGCTTCGATCGGCGATCCCTCCGGCGGCAACGCGACTGACGCGCACATCAAGTCCACGTCGATCAGCAATTACGACTCGCTTCTGGTGCTCGCCGACAATGCCAGCATCGTCGCGGCCGGTGCCGCGTCGGCCGGGGCAGGGTCGAACGGCCTGTCGGGTTCCATCGTCGTCGACGAAATCACGTCCACGACCACGGCCTATATCAGCAGCAACTCGACGGTGAACATCAACGTCGGGCGCGTGACGGTGCTGGCGGACAGCGGCGCTGTGTCGGACCTCGATACGGCGCTCGGGAATCTCGTCAAGAAGTCGAACAACAATCATCTCGCGTCGGACACGTGCACGGCCGCCGCCGGCAACGGCACGGCGAATTGCATAGATTTTAGCGCGGCGGCGCTCAACGACGGCACGGCGAACGGTCCGGGCGCCAGCATCATCTCCGTTGCGGGCATTATCCAGGCCGGCAAGAACAATGTCGGCGCCTCCATGGTGTACGATACCATCGCGACGACGCATTCGGCCTATATCGCCAACGTCCGGATGTCGACGATCGGCAGCGTCAGTGTGAATGCGGTCGACACCACGAAGATCCAGTCGGTCACGATTGGCTTCGGTCTGGCGACCGGTCAGTTTGCCGGCGTCGGCGGCATGACAATCAGCTCGATCGCCAATAATGTTTCGGCGGCAATCGGCAACAACCAGTCCGACACGACGCAATCGACCGTGACGGCCTCCGACATCTCCGTCACCGCGACCGACAATTCCAGCATCACCGGCGCCGCCGCCGTCGCTGGCGCCTCGACGCAAGGCAGCGCAGCGGGCCTGGCCCTCGTCTACAGCAGCATTGCCAACAATGTCAGTGCCGGCGTCACCGGCTCCAAGCTGACCGCCTCCGGCAATGTCGTCGTCAACGCGAACTCGAATGCCGATATCTCGACGGTTGCCGTCGGTATTGCGATTTCCTCGCAGATCGGCCTTGCCGGTTCGGTCGCCACCAATCTGATGGGAACCAACGTCACCGCCAGCATCACCGGCGGGGCCGACGTCGCAGCGAATAACAACGTTGCCGTGATTGCCGGTAATAATGACAAAGCGGGCGTTTTCGCCGGCGCCGTGTCCATCAGCAAGGGCGCGGCAGGCGGCGCGGGCTCGATGGTCACGAACAAGATCACCGGCACCACCGCGGCCTATATCAGCGGGACGACAACCAAAGTGGATGCGCGCGGAACCAGCACGAGCGACGTGCTTTCCGTCAACAGCGGCACGCTCGCGCACGCGATCGATCTCGGCGGCTTCAGCGCGCCCACCGACACCACGCCCGATCTGAGCGAGACCCAGGAGAGTGTGCGCGGCCTCGCCGTCGTCGCCAGCTCGCACCAGGCCGTCGTCACCAACGTCGCCACCCTGTCCGCGGGCTCGGGCATCTCCATCATGATCAATCCGATCACCAATGTGATGAGCGGATCCACGAGGGCCTATATCGACGGCGCGGCGATCGACACTCGGCTGGCAAGTTCGACGCTGGACCCGCAGATCGATGTGGCCGCCAGCAGCTTCTCCTATTCGGGCGCGTTCGGCGCCGGCGTGGTGCCGCCAACCGGGAGCGGGGGCGGCGGTGCGACCATTCTCAGCACGACGATGTCGCGCGACACCGAGGCCTATATCACCAATGCGACCGTTGGTGGCGTGCAGTCGGCGAGCGCAACGGTGGGCGCCGTCACCGTGAAGGCCAATGCCGAGCAGGACGCATCGTCGATCGCGGTCGGTTTCGGCACCGGCTCGGTCGGGCTGAACGTCTTCGTCGCAACCACCGAGGCCTATGTCGACGGCGGCTCCCTCACGGCGTCGTCGCTCACGGTCAATGCCTACGACGCCACTGGTATCGCGTCGGCGAACGGCTCGGGCGCTTATGGCAGCCAGGCCGCGATCGGCGCGGCGTTCCTTGTTCAGGTCTCGGCGAACCGGACCGAGGCCTATGTCGGCGACGAGTTCCACTACCAGGGCATCGGCGCGGCACATACGACCGCGGTCAATCTGAGCGGCGCGCTCGACGTCGAGGCTACGACGAAGAACCGCTTCCAGGCTTATTCGATCGGCGGGGCACTCTCGACCGGCGCGGCGGCAATCGCCGGCATGGCCAACATCGAGATTGCCAACAACACCACCATCGCTGGCGTCTACGACACCACGCTGCAGTCCCCCACTGGCGGTTCGGCTGGTGCGGTCACGATCAACGCCACCGAGGACGTGGCGATCAAGGAGATCGCCGGCGCGCTTTCGATTGCCGGCAGCGGGTCCGGCGTCGGCGTGGGCGCGGCGGCGAACGTGATCGTCTTCAAGAGCCAGACCATTGCGGAAAGCCGCAACAGCGACCTCAATTCGTCCGGCGCGATCAACGTCGGCGCGCTCAGCACCAAGGAAGTCCTGTCCTACGCGGTCACCGCCGGCATCGGCGGCAGCGTCGGCATCGGTGCGACCGTCGGCGTCATCATCATCGGCACCAACACCGCCGATCCGGATACGCAGGGCGAGCAGACCGGCCAGCTCAATCAGGGCAACAACGGCACCCTCGCATCAGTGAACGCGGGCACCAATTCCTCGCACGGCAGCGACGCGGTCGCGGGCGGCACCTCGGGCAATCCGAGCAACGCCAACGCAACCTCGACCTACGACGTCAGCACCGTCCTGACCGGCGGCAATGACGGCGTCACCGCCCAGATCGCGGGCGGCAATGTGACCGGCACGCAGGTCAACGTCGCCGCCACCAGCGCCAACGCGACCAAGATGTTCCTGCTCGGCGCGGGCTTTGCCAAGAACGTCGGCATCGGCGCCGGCATCGGTTACACTAGCGTCGACAGCAGCGTCCTCGCCAATCTGAGCGCGATCGTCTCCGCGCCGTCCGTCACGGTTGGGGCGCGGGTCAAGGACGCCGATACCGGACCTTATTCGGGCAAGACCGTCGACAGCGAGGCGATCGCCGGCGGTGCAGCGCTCTATTTCGGCGCGGATGCAGCCGTGGCGGTCGGCAACGTCGCCAATACCGTCACGGCCCAACTCGGCGGCTCCGTGACCGGAACGGGCGGCACCGGCGCCACTGGCGTCGCCGTGATGGCGATGGACAGCTCGACTCAGAGCGTGACCGCGGGCGGCGGCACCGGCGGCCTTGCAGCCATCGGGGTGTCGATCGCGACCACGGGACGATCGAGTTCGGTCGCGGCGAAGGTGCTGTCGAACGCGACGGTGAACAGCTCGATCCTTGCGGTTGGCGCCGCCGAGGCCGGCGCAATGTCCGCTTCCGCGACTGCGGTCGCCGGCGGTATCGTCGCCGGTGACGGCGCAGTTGCGACAGCGAAGGAAAATTCGACGGTCCTGGCAGAGATCGGTTCCAACTCATCGATCACCACGTCGGCGACGGGCGCCGGCACGCTGGTGTCGGCATCGATCACGCCCAAGCTTTCGAGCAAGGCGATCGGTGTCGCGGTCGGCGGCGGCGCCATCGGCGTGTCCGTCGCGGAATCGATGGTGACGGCCACCGTCACGGCCGATGTCGGCGACAACACCACCTTCTCGGGCGGTGCGCTCGGTGTGACCGCCATGGCGCTGGTGCCGACCGGCGGCACGACGACTTACGCCTGGTCGCTCGCGGGCGGCGGCGGCTCGTTGATCGGTGCCCAGGGCAGCTATGCCAGGGCGTCCGAGAACGCGACGGTGAGTGCGTATGGCGGCATCGGGATCCATCTTCCCAATGCCGACGTGGTCATTGCCGCAGAGAACGACAGCAGCCAGTACGCCGAGTCGACTGGCCTCTCGACCGGGTTCCTCGCCATTGGCGCGACCGTCGCACAGGTCTCCTCGAGCGCCCACACCTACGCCTATCTCGGGGCCGGCGCGGTCACCGCCGCGTCCAACACGGGCGTTCTCCAGATCACCGCCACGGGCACGGATACCAACGTCGCCAGCGCGCTCGTCGGTGCGGGCGGCACCTATGCCGGCGCAGCAGCGGTTGCGACGACGGCGACCACCGCGGTCACCGACGCCATGCTCTATGGCGAGGCGACGGACAACACACTTTATTTCGGCGGCCTCAACATCAAGGCCAAACATACGACGAATTATGCCGGCAGCGGTGATGCCTATCAGGCCTCTACGGCGGGCGCCTCCGGTGGCAGCGCGCAGAACGATGTCACGTCGGCGACCACCGCTGAAATCGGCACGCATCTGATCGTCAACTCGGCCGGCGGCGATATGGTTGTGATCGCCAACGACGTGGTCAACCAGGCTGGTGGCGGGGCGCGGTCTGGTTCCGGCGGCGTGTTTGCCGGCGCGGCGGCGCTCAGCAAGTCCAGGGTCACGCAGACCGTCACGACCAACATCGACGCCGGTACGATCCTGAGCCTTAATGCCGATCCGAGAACGACGACGGGCGCAATCAACATCGAGGCCTACAACACGCTGAGCACGACCGACACGGTCAATTTGAGCGCCGCGGGCCTGTTCGCCGGCGGCGGCGCCGAATCCGACATGACGGCAAATGCCACGCTCACGGTCAACATTCAGGCCAGAGAGCTGTTCAGCGCCGGCAACATCTATATCGGCTCGGCGTCGCGGATGGCGGCAAACAATTACGCCAACGCCAGCCTCTATGGTGCGGTCGGCGGAGTCGGTGCCAGCACGAACGCATGGGTGCATGCAACGCAGAACGTCAATGTCGGCAGCACCTCGACAGTGGAGGCCTGGGGCAAGATCAACATCGCCGCAGGCCTGGCCGGCGACGGCAGCGTCTACAGCAGCGTGGCCGCGAACGCGACGACGGTGGTCTACAACAACACGGTCGTTGCCATCTCGGGCCTCTATCGCGGCACCGCCAACGCCGACGACGACACCAGTCTGACGCTTGCCATCGGCTCGAAGGTGCTCGGCGCCAACGACATCTCGCTCACCGCGACGCCGGGCCAGGTTACGGCCTCCGGCCTCGGCAGCAACTACAATCCGTACCTGGAGATCTTCAGCGCGAAGAACAGCGACAATCACAGCAACGACAACAGCGGCGGGACCGGCAATGTCGCGCTCAACGGCCTCGTGGTGGCCGGCATCCACAATGACGAAACGATCACGATCGCGCTTGGCGCGAGCACGCCGACCCTGTCTACGACGAGCCCCTACGATCCGCTCTCGCTCGAATACGTCTCCGACGTCGATCATTTCAATCGGGTGATGAGCTGGAACCACCAGACGATCCAGTACACCATCGTGGGCGGCTTCAATCCTTACCAGACGATCGTCGCTCAACTCGCATCTCTGAGTGGCCTGACGTCGACGCAGGTCCAGACGGCGCTTTCCGCCACGCAGCCCTCGATCACGTTTGGCGGCACCGATCCGACCGGCGAGATCCAGCGCCAGATCAATACCCTGATCCAGCAGGCGCCGTTCGCTGCCAATGCATCCGGCAACGCCTTCGCGTTCGGCGATATAATGGTGTCGGCCGGCAACGTTTCGATCCTGGCGCAGAGGCTGTCCGGGGCAGGTGGCGCAGGTCTTGCCGCACCATCGGTGATCGCGCGCTCTTCGCCCATGATCAAGATTGAAAACCAGGGCCTCGATTTCGTCGCGCTGTCGAACCTCACGATCACCAACGTGACGGGGGGGCTGGTCACGCACCCGCAGGTCGACCCGGGGTCGTCGTCGAACGTGACTTTCACGTCGAACAACAGCGCGACGCCGATCATCGACATCTCGGCGGTCTATAACCGCAAGGATCCCAACACGGGTCTCGGTGTCGACCAGAACGGCAACACCCTGACGCGCACGCCCGACATCTACTTCGACGGCGTCGTCACCAACGAGAACGGCCTGCTCAAGATCACCAACAATCTCGGCAACGTCGTCGCATCGCAGACGTTCGATGCTGCGACAATCCAGATGGTGGTGCCGAACGGCTCCTTCACCTTCAATGGCGGCGTCGGCAGCATCTTCAGCTCCAACCACGACGTGGCCTCGCAATGGGCCAATACCGAGTACAAGCCGGCTGACAACGACACGCTGACGGCGGTGATGGCGGCGGCGACCTATCTCGGTGCCTATGGCGCCTACGACAGCGGCGTGCATATCGCTTCCGGCGGCAATCACCCGTATTCCTATTATTGCTGCGCCTCCGGCAGCGCGGGCGTCGCCGGTACGGCGAGCAACAGCACTGTCTTTACGGCGCGGCTGCTGGATCTCTATTACGACGGCCTTTCGCTCTATTCGGCGATCTTCCTGCCGATGGGTTCGGGTGCGCCGGGCAACGGCAACGAACATGCCGGCAGCACTCCCGACGCGTCAACGCTCGCGACGATCGAGGGGCCGACCAGGCAGACCATCAGCACCGCCCCATGGGAGGCAAGCACCTATGATGGCCAGGGCGTCTATAGCGGCTCCAGCCCGTTCAACTGCTCGCATTGCTCCGCCTACTTCCAGGTTATCAACATCCAGCCCGATGTGATCACGCCGAAGACGGCGAACACGGCGACCAACCCGCCGGCGAATGCGCCCTTCATCATCGGCAAGGCGATCATCCTGTCGGCATCGGTTCTCAACATCAACGGCACCATCCAAAGCGGCTCGAGCAGCAACTATTCGGTCAATATCGGCACCGGCGCGCTGAACGCCATCAACGCTCTGAAGGCCGACAGCTCGGCCTTTGCCCAGGCCCAGACCAACGCGCAGCACGGCAGCTATGTGGATTTGACGCAATATCTGTCGAAGGTAAGTGGCAGCGACGTCCAGGTCGGCGCGAGGTACAATGCCGCCGCCGACCAGATCCTCCTGAATGGCGTGGTGCAGGGGTCCGGCGGCTACGTCTACCTGAACGGCAAGATCATCTCGACCTCGACCGACGGCACGCCGCAGGGCAACATCATCGTCAACGGGGGCGCCGGCACGATCACGGTGAACAACACCACCGGCCTTCAACTCGTCACCAACACGATCAATACCGGCGTCAGCGCAGCCAGCGTGATCGAGATCGTCGATCAGCTCAAGGCGCAGACGACGTGGTACGTCTACAATCCTGCCGCCCCGGGCGGCCAGCAGGTGTCGACGTATCGAACCAACAGCGTCAATGCGAGCCAGTACGACGGCTCGATGCTTGCCGCGACAAGCGGCACGGCCGGCCTGCAGTACGCGCCGCAAGCCAACATGTACTACCAGTGGGTCGACACCGCGCGGCTCGATCGTTCGACGACGAGCACGCAGTTCGACTATGGCTGGCAATACACCTCGCGGGATCCCAACAGCGGTAGCTCCTTCGTCCGCACCACCAGCCTGGTCTCGGACGTGCAGCAGGTCGCCAACGGCGCCACCACGGGACAATTGCAGAGCACGAATTACCAGGAGGTCGTCACCGCGACCGGTTCGGCTCACGGCGGCGGCGGCAACACCCATTCCGACAAGTGCTGCGGCGCGGATGGACAGTACGATTGGTTCCAGGAGATCTTCGATCACCTGACGCTGACGCTGACCAACACCGTCAAGGCATCGAACCCCATCAACATCCAGTTCAACGGCGGCGGCGCCAGCACGGTCGCGGTCACGTCGAACTCCGGCATCGTCATCAACGGCCCCATTAACAACCTTCAGGGTGCGACTTCGGTCGTGGCCACGGGCGCCAGTTCGGCCATCACGGTCGGCGCGAACGCCAACAACCCGGTGATATCGGGCACCAGTGTGTCGCTGTCGGCGGCGGGCGGCATCGGCAGCATCGGTGCCGGCGGGGCGCCGGTCTCCGTGCAGGTCTATGGCGGCAGCCTCACCGCCAATTCGATCGACCACGATATTGCGATCGCGGCCGTGGGCTCGCTGTCGATCAACCAGGTCAAGGTGAACTCGACCGTGGCCGGCGACGCGCCGCAGGGCAGCGTCTTCATCTCGGCGACCGGCGACATCAACTCGGCGTCCGCCTACAGCGTCGCCAACTCTGTCGTCGTCGGCAAGAACATCGAGATCAGGTCCACCGGCGGTGCGATTGGCGCGGTGACCGGCGTCAGCAACGGCGCGACCGTCCTCACCAACATCAATCCGCTCGTGATCCAGGCGACCGGCACGACGCTGGTCGACGGCAGCGTCGATGGCGGCATGCTCAACAGCTATTCGACGACCGGAACCTACATCGTGCAGTCCAAGGGCGATCTGCGGCTCGGCACGGTCGAGTCGAAGAGCGGCCCGGTGTTCCTCGAGGCCGCGGCCTCCGATGGGGCGCAAGCCAGGATATTGAACGGCCTGTCGTCCGGCGGCCTCACGGCCGAGCAGAGCGCGCATCTGGCGGATGTCTGGACCAGCCTGGACCTCCTCAGCGGCAACGGCGCGACCGCAACCGTCAACAGTTACCAGACCATGGTCACGGCGGCCTACAACGACTACTTCCAGCTCAAGAACGTCGCCTTCGCGAACGGCAACACCTATAGCCCGACCTCGGTGGGCCTGACCGTGCTGCGGGCGCAGGTAGCCGCCAAGCTCGGCATCGATCCTTCGGCGGTCTCGACGACGGACATGCAGAATGAGGCCACGACGCGCTTGCTGAAGGACCAGTTCCTGCTCGGCATGATCGACACGGTTCAGGTCAAGGCCTCGCTGACCACATTGCTCGGCACCGCGCCCTCTGACCCTCTGGCGACGCTGTTCGGCAGCACGCTCTCGTCGAACCTGTTCACCAGATTGTTCGACGGCGTGGCAACTGGCCATCAGCTTATGCCGACCAACACGGCCCTGCAGACGGCGCTTGCGACCTACAGCTCGAACTATGCCTATACGCTCGCTCCGACCGAAAAGCTCTACGGGATGATCACAGCGGGCTCGCAATGGACTCAGAGCCAGCTCGCCTACACCGTCTCTTCCTCAGCGGTCGGTGCACCGCCACCGCCGATCAGCGAGGATGTCGCGGCCAACATCAAGGCCAGCCAGGTCATGCTGTACACACCGAACGGTTCGGTCGGCCAGCTCGCGGCGCCTCAGACGTTCACGTTCACGAGTGTCAATGCCTCGTCGCTGACGTCCGCCCAGAAGGGACTGCTCGCCTCGGCCGGTCCCGGACAGCTCGTCGTCAACTCCTCGACCGACCCGACGACCGGCGTCGTGACCTACAACGTCACGCTGTCGCAACAGAGCCTCGTCATTCTGGACAATCCAACCGCGGTCACCGCCAAGGCGCTGTCGGAGGTCTATCTCGGCAGCAAGAACAGCCTCGTGCTCGGCGGCATTGCGGCCGCGAGTTACGGTCCGATCGCTGCCGCGCAGGCCGGCGGCATCCAGGTGACCGGCAGGGGTGACGTCAAGCTCGATGCGGTGGGCAGCATCTCCGCGGGCGTGAGCGGGGTTCCTGTGATCTCCGGCGACATTCCCAACCTCTCCCTGATCGCCGAGCACGGCAACATCGGCAGCGCTGGCGCGGCCGGAGCCGACCCGGCGGCCAACGCGAACGCGATCCAGATCGCCTTCGCGAGCCCGACCAGCGATCATCTTGATCAGGTGTCGTCCGGACTGGGCGTCTATGTGAAGCAGACCACCGGCGACCTGGTCCTCGGCAACGTCTCAGCGACCGGCGCCATCCAGTTGGCCGCGACAGGCAGCATCTATGCCGAGGCTGGAACCAACTTCGCCGATCGCACGGCGGTGCATATCGTCGGCACGGATCTCGATCTGCGCGCCGGCGGCGATATCAGCTTCAACGGCGCGACGTTCCAGCCGCTTCAGGTGCAGCTCTCCGGCGCGCTCACAGGCTCCGCGGTCGGCGACCTCAGCATCCTGGTCGTGGCGCACGATCTCGCGGTGGGTGCGACCGGCACCTACGGCGCGCTGACTGCGGGCGGGACACTGACGCTGAACGTGCCGCACGGCGCGATCAGCATCAATGCCGATGTCACCAGCGTTGGCCTGATGCAGCTGCTCGCAAACGGCGCTGTGACTTTCGCCGATGGCACCAGCGCGGCGCCGGTGGTGGCCAGCAGCTCCTCGGGCGGGGTGACGCTGGCTTCCGCCTCACTGTCGATGGGCGCCTATTCGGCCATCAACGCGGCCGGCGTGATCTCAGTGATCACCACGGGCAACGCGACCATCGGCCAGCTCAACTCGTCGCTGTCCTATGCGGCGGCCTCGAACGCGCCGTCGATCGTCGTTACCGCCGGCGGCGTCGCTTCGCCCGGAGCGATCATCGACAACGGCGACGGTCAAACGAAGATCGTCGCGTCCGGCTCAGGGGCAGAAGTCTCGCTAGACGCATCGAACGGCATCGGCAGTGCGGCGGCCCGCCTCATCCTCAGCGCGGCTCGGCTTTCGGCGAGCACGAGCGCCGGTGGCATCTACCTGAAGGCTCTCACCGACACCGAGGCAAGCCTGTTGTCCGCAGTGAAGGGTGGCGTGGATCTGGTTGGTTCAGGCGGCTTGACGCTCGACCAAGTACTGGCGGGCACGGCCACGGGTGCGAGCGGCAGCTTCAGCGCCGTCGCGAACAATGGCAGCATTGTCATCGGCACGGCCGACAGCAGCGGCTCGCAAACGGTCCACGCCAGCCAGAACGTGACGTTCAAGTCGCTGGTTACGACCGGCTACAGCGGTGATGTCGGTAACATCAACGTCACGGCCGACAACGGCTTCATCCTGGCGCAGACGGTGATGTCGGGCGGCGTGACGACGCTCGGCTCGGTTTCGGCCCATGGCGGGGCGACACTGGTTGCAGCCTCGACCATCACCGGCAACACGCTCGCCGCCAGCACCGGAGCGGGCCTGTTGAGCGCCGGCGGGCCGATCAACTGGAACGTCCTCAACGTCGGCACGACGCTCAACGCGACCGCGGGCCAAGGCAGCATAGGCTTCAAGATCGCGCAGAGCGGCGGCACACAGACCATCCACGCCCACGACAACGTCAGCTTCGACGCGCTCACGTCCACCGGCTACAGCGGCGATGCCGGCAGCATCAACGTCAATGCAGACAACGGCTTCATCCTGGCGCAGACGGTGATGTCGGGCGGCGTGACGACGCTCGGCTCGGTCTCCGCCCATGGCGGGGCGACGCTGGTCGCAACCTCGACCATCACCGGCAACACGCTCGCCGCCACCACCGGAGCGGGCCTGCTGACCGCCGGCGGCGCGATCAACTGGAACGTCCTCAACGTCGGCACGACGCTCGACGCGACCGCGGGCCAGGGCAGCATCGGCTTCAAGACCGCGCAGAGCGGCGGCACACAGACCATCCGCGCCCACGACAACGTCAGCTTCAACGCGCTCACGTCCACCGGTATCAACGGCGATGCCGGCAGCATCAACGTCAATGCGGACAACGGCTTCATCCTGGCGCAGACGGTGATGTCGGGCGGTGTGACGACGCTCGGCTCGGTCTCCGCCAACGGCTCGGCCAGGCTGATCGCGGCGGGCAGCAACACCGGTCATAACCTCACGGCCACGACCGGCAGCGCTGTCTTGAGCGGCACTGTCGTTCATTGGGATAATCTCACGGCCGGCGGCACGCTCGACGTCACCGCGACTGTCGGGGGGATCACTCTCGGCACCGCCATCAGCGGCGGCACACAGACTCTGCATGCCGTCAACGACATTGTCTTCAACCAGCTCACCACGGCGGGTATCCCGGGTGATGCCGGCGATATCGACCTGCGCTCCGATGCCGGTTCGATCCGGGGCGGATCGATCTTCGCCAACGGCGACACGCACTTCGCTTCGGCGGGCTCGGTCTCGCTCGACCGGATCAGGGGCAACACGGTCAAGCTGTCCGCGCCGGGTGACCTGACGATCGGTTTCGTCAGCGTGGTGAGGGAGCTCGACCTTGCGGCGGATACGATCAAGGTCAATGGCGAGCAGATCCGCTCGACGCCGCAGGTCCCGCTGATCATGAACGTGACCGGCTACAACGGCGGCACGGCGACTTCGGCCAACGTCTCGATCGATCCGGACGGCATCATCATCAACCAGTTCAGGGTGGTGGATGCGAACTTCTGGACCGACGCCCACGCCGTGGCGATCCTGAACGGCTATGTCCCGGGTCAGCTCATGCTGACGACGGCAACCCAGCAGGTGCTGCTCAACAACCGGACGCCGGCGCCGTCCAACTGGCCGTCGCTCCAGCTCTACCAGCCGGGTGGCGTGTTCACGATGAGCCAGGTTGGGAACGCCAATGTCAGCAACACCTATGTGGTGTTCTACACCGGCGGCGTCTCCGCGACCGTCACCAATTACGGGCCGACCCACACCTGCTGCAACGACTTCACCGGCGCCAGCATGATCCGCAACATCTCCGTCGACGGCGAGGGCAACGAGAACATCGAGACCTGGCTCGCGAAGAAGGACGGGGGGACGTTCTACCTGCTCGGTCTCTCCGGCAAGGCGCGGCTCGATGCGCTGCTGACGCCGCGACCGGTCGAAACCATCGGGGCCGGACCCGCCGTCAACATCGAGGGATTGAGCGACATGCGCAAGCTGCGCCGGCAGGGTCAGCGCGTGGGACGCACCGGCTGGAACGACGCGGCGATCGGGGCGGCGAAGCCGGCCATTGGCCGTCTCGCACAGGCATGGTAACGGGACCAGGGATGCGGATTCTGGGGGCAGCGTTAGGGCTTGGGCTGGCAGCGTCGTGCATCGTCCCCGCGCGGGCGCAGATTCCGTCGATCAATCCCGGCGTGATCCAGAACGACGTCGACCGGCAACGCCGGCAGCTCGAACAGCAGAGCGCGCCGCCCAAGCTCAACGGGCCGGCGGTGATTGGCGGCGAGCGGGAGAAGTCCCAGCTCCTGAAGCCGGGCGGGCCGAAATTCCGCCTGCACAAGGTCGAGTTCGACGCCTCCAAGTTCATTACGCCGGCCGAGCTCGACGAGATCGCGAAGAAGTACGTCGGCAAGAACGTCGACATCGCCTCGCTGTTGCAGCTGGTCGCCGACATCAACGCCCTCTATACCGAGCGCGGCATCGTCACGGGCATTGCGACGCTGCCCGAGCAGGATGCCAAGGGCGGCATCGTCCGCATCAAGCTGACCGAAGGCCGGCTCCAAAAGACGACCATCGAGGGTAACAAGCAGACCCGCCCCGACTACATCCTTCAGCGCGTGAAGGAGCCCGAAGGCGAGGTGCTCGACGTTCCGAAACTCAATCGCGACGTGATCTGGTTCAACCGGACCAACGACGTGCAGATCAGGGCGCTGCTGCAGCCCGGCACGAGCTTCGGCCTGACCGATCTCCAGTTCGCCGTGATCGAGCCGCCGGTCGACACCTTGCAGCTCTTCACCGACAACCAGGGCGCGGAAAACACCGGGCGTTGGGAGGGTGGGGCCTTCTACAAGCGCCACGGCCTGTTCGGCGTCGACGACCGCCTGACCTTCTACGGCGTCCGTTCCGACGGCAATCTCAACGGCAATGTCGCCTACAGCATCCCGGTCAATCCCTGGGGCGGCCGCGCCGGTGTCAGCTATACCGAAGGCAAGATCAAGATCATCCAGGGACCGTTCGTCGCGCTCGACGTCACCGGACGCTCGAGCCAGGCCGCGGTCAATTTCAGCCAGCCGGTCTGGGTGACCCAGAACTGGCTGGTGCTGCTCAACGCCGCGGAGACCGAGGGCAAGACGGTCAGCCGCTTCGCAACGGTGGCCGTGACCCAGGACCATTACGACAAGGCCACGGCCGGCCTCTCGGTGACCAATTCCGGCAATACCTATTCGATCACGGTCTCGCCTGCGGTGAACTACATCGCATGGCAAGACCACGTGCTCGGCAACAACCGCGCGTTCAACATCTATACCGGCTCCATGTTCGCGACCAGCGCCGCGGGGCCTGCAAATTTCAGCACCAACGTGCTGGCGAGCTGGCAGTACACACAGGAAAAGCTGCTGCCGGGCGACCAGATCTTCTCGATCGGCGGTCCCACCACCGTGCGCGGTTATCCCTCCAACTCGGCCTCCGGCGACAGCGGCTATTATTTCAACGCCGAGCTGCACTACAACTGGTCGCAATGGCTCCGGGGTTTCGACACTTACATCTTCACCGACTGGGGGGCGGTGTACTCGACGTTTCCGGGAATCACCGAACTGGGCTCGGTCGGCGTCGGCTTCTCCTGGACCTACGCCTCGTTCATGACGTTCGAGGCGAATTACGCGACGCCGCTGAAGATGGCCGTCTCGACCCAGCACCACTACGAGGCCTATGGCCGCGTCGTTCTCCGGCCGTTGTTGATGTTCCAGAAGCAGGAAAGCCCCGCGCCGGTTGCGGCGGTTGCCGGCAGGAGCAAGTCGTAGGGCGTATGGGGCACGCGCTTAACGCCGCAGTGTGAATTCTTCCGCGCCGCGCCGCTGCTCCCACTTCGCCTGTTCCAGCTCGGGCCGGTCGCATTCGACTTCCGGATAACCGATGCAGAGATAGGCGATGAATTTCCAGGTGTCCGGCACGTCGAGAATGGCGTGGATGCGATCCGGATGGAGGATCGATACCCAGCCAAGCCCGATGCCCTCGGCGCGCGCGGCGAGCCACATCGCGGTGATCGCCGCGACCACCGAATATTCCGTCGTCTCCGGCATCGTCGCGCGGCCGAGGCCGTGACCGATGTCGCTGGCCTTGTCGGCGAACACGGCGAGGTGCCCCGGGGCCTGTTCGAGACCCGATAGTTTCAGCGTGGCATAGCGCGCTGCACGTTCACCGGCATAGGCATTCAGCGCGTCGGCGTTGCACGCTTTGAAATCGTCGACCACGGTGCGACGCCGCGCGACGTCGTCGACGATGACGAAGCGCCAGGGCTGGCTGAGTCCGACCGAGGGCGAGAGACAGGCCGTCTCGATCAGGCGATCGATGGCGCCGTCAGGCAACTGATCGGCGCGAAAGCGGCGCACGTCGCGGCGCCACACGAACAGCTCGCGCAAGTGCTGGCGGAAGGCGTCGTCGAATTCGACCATCGCGTCACCCTCCGATCTGGAAAGCTGCGGCAACCAGGAGGATCAAAATCTCGCCGGTCTGCTCGAACGCGCCGAGGATGTCGCCGGTCTGCCCGCCGATCTGGCGGATGGCAAGTCGCGCCAGCATCAAGCCGGCGAGGGAGAGCAGGATCAGGCTCACCAACGCCTTGCCGGGCCCAAGCGTGAGCGTGAGCGTGAGGATTCCAACAGCGAATGCGATCGCAACGCTGCCGCCCGGCGGTGATCCGGCGCTCGCCGATAGGCCATCAGGTCGCGCAGGTGCGACCTGCGACATGAAGGCCGGCAAGCCCGCGCGGGCCGCAGTATGCGCAGCGCACAGCGCGAGCGCGACCGCCCACGGATTGGCGATCGCCGCGAGCGCGCTCCAGCGCAGGCCGAACGACAGGATCAGCGCGCAGACGCCATAGGTGCCGATCCGGCTGTCGCGCATGATCTCGAGCTTGCGCTCGCGCGTGCGGCCGCCGCCGAGCCCGTCGGCCGTGTCGGCAAGGCCGTCCTCGTGCAGCGCGCCGGTGATAAGGGCGGTCGCGGCCAGCGCGAGCAGGGCGGCAAGGTTCGGTGTCAGACCGAACCGGCTCGCGACCTTGTAGACCAGGGCGCCGGCAAGGCCGACCAGCAGTCCCGCCACGGGCAGGGCCCAGGTCGCGCGCGCGACGGCGCCGTCAGCTGCGGGCTTCGACGGTGCCACGGGGAGGATCGTCACGAACGATGCCGCCATCCTGAGATCGGCGATGACGTCCTGCAAGAATTCGGCGCGCGGCATCATTTTAATTTCATCGGCAGGCCGGCGACGACGAACTCGGCCTCGTCGGCAACGGCCGCGATGGCCTGGTTCATGAACCCGGCGGCGTCGCGGAAGCTCCGCGCCAGCGCATTGTCGGGGACGATGCCGAGGCCGACTTCGTTGGTGACGAAGACAACGGGGCTCTTCTGGGCGCGCAGGAACATGGCGAGCTTCATGACTTCGTGATCCCAGTTGCGCTGCGCATGCATCATGTTGGAGAGCCACAGGGTCAGGCAGTCCACCAGTCTAGGGCCGCCGCCATCGGTTTCGATCAACGCCTGCAGAAGATCGAGCGGTACCTCTCGCTCGATCCAATCGGTTGAGCGTCGTCTGCGATGCTTTTCGATGCGTGCTTCCATTTCCGCGTCGAGCGCCTCGGCCGTCGCGATGTAGACGGGTCGGCCCGGAAAGCTGCGTGCGCGTTTTTCCGCATGGGCGCTCTTGCCCGATCGCGCTCCGCCCGTGATCAAGATGATGGCCATAACGGTCTCCTGTGGGCCTGACTAATCACCAAACGCGGCCAAAAACAAAGCCGAAATCCGCCAATCAGGGGCTTGCGCTCCGGCCACCCTTTGCGCAACAGGGGCAGGACAGGAGACGGGTGTGGGTTTTGCGGGTGCGATGGCGGTGGCGATGGCGGTGGATGCCCTGTTGGGCTGGCCGTCGTGGTTGTTCGCGCGGATCGGCCATCCCGTCACCTGGCTGGGCCGGATGATCTCTGCCATCGACACCGCCTGGAATCGATCGTCTGATCCGCCGGCGTTTCGCCGCGCCGCCGGTCTTGCCGGAACGCTCGCGGTGATCGGGCTCGCCGTTGCGCTCGGCTGGGCGCTTCAGTCCCTGCTTCCCTTGGAGATCCAGGTCGTGCTGGTCGGCGTCCTCGCCTGGCCGCTGGTCGCGCTGCGCTCGTTGCTCGACCACGTTGCTGCCGTCGCAAATCCCATGCGGGCCGGTGACATCGCCGCCGCGCGCGACGCGGTCTCGCGCATCGTCGGCCGCGATCCCCTGACGCTCGACGAGGCCGGCATCGCGCGCGCGGCGATCGAGAGCCTCGCCGAGAATGCGTCCGACGGGATCGTCGCACCCGTGTTCTGGGGCGCGCTGTTCGGTCTTCCCGGCATTTTGGGTTACAAAGCGATCAACACGCTGGACTCCATGATCGGCCATCGCTCCGAACGCCACGAAGCTTTCGGCTGGGCCGCGGCGCGCATCGACGACGTCGCCAATTTCGTTCCGGCGCGGCTGACCGGATTTCTGTTCGTGCTGTTGGCGCCACGGCGATCAGAGGCGCTGTCCTGCATGACGCGGGATGCACGCCGTCACCGTTCGCCCAATGCCGGCTGGCCGGAAGCAGCGATGGCGGGTGCGCTTGGTGTGCGGCTCAGCGGTCCGCGGATCTATCACGGCAGCACCACGAACGAGCCATGGCTGAATGAAGGTGCGCGCGATCCGCTTGCCGCCGACATCGATCGGGGATTGACGGTCTACCGCCGCGCCATGCTGCTGCTCGCCGGCCTCCTTGCGATCCTGGCCTTCGCGTGAAAGAACAGCGCATGCGCGAGCACGGTGGAAATCTCGATCAGGCCCAGCAGCGGTTCGGCGGTCGCGCGGAGGACTGGATCGATCTGTCGACCGGGATCAACCGCCTGCCTTATCCCGTGGGCGAGGTGAGCTCGCGCGCGTGGAGCGCGTTGCCCTCGCGCGGCGAAATCGAGGCGCTGCATCAGGCGGCGCGGCACGCTTACCGCACGAGCGCGGCGGTTGTCGCGCTCGGCGGCGCACAGGCCGCGATTGAACTGCTGCCGCAACTCGCGCCGCCCGGCCGCGCGCGCATCCTCGCGCCGACCTACAACGAATATGCCGGGGTCCTCTCGGCTGCGGGCTGGGAGGTCCAGGAGGTCGGGGAGCTCGACGCACTGGCGGGCGCGGACCTCGCCATTGTCGTCAATCCCAACAATCCCGACGGCCGATGCCACACACCAAGGGATTTGCTGTCACTGCTGCCGCGCGTCGGCCGTCTCGTCGTCGACGAGAGTTTTGCCGATGTGGCACCGCAGCTTTCGCTTGCATCCGAGGACCGGCCGGGGCTGCTGATTTTGCGCTCCTTTGGAAAGTTTTACGGCCTTGCCGGCCTGCGGCTCGGCTTCGCGCTCGGCAATTCCTCCGACATCGCCAGGCTCGCATCGATGTCGGGGCCTTGGCCGGTCTCGGGACCGGCGATCGCGATCGGTTGCCGCGCTCTGCATGACGATGCCTGGGCCGAGGCCACGTCCGCGCGGCTGGCGCGAGACTGCGTTCGCCTCGACGGCATGGTGCGGTCGCAAGGCTGGACGCTCGTTGGCGGCACGCAGCTGTTTCGTCTCTACGAGACGCCTGACGCGCTTGCGGCGCAGGAGAGACTGGCGCGTCGCCATATCTGGTCGCGCGTGTTCGCGCGGGAGCCGACATGGCTGCGCCTCGGGCTTCCGGGCGGCGACTCCGAATGGACGCGCCTGGCCGAGGCGCTAGCGCGCTAGCGCGAGCAGGCCGTCGACGTCGAGATGTTGCTCGATGTGATCGGCAAGCGCATCGAGCGCACTCTCGACCCTGGCGTGATAGGGCTCGTTGCCTGCGGGAATGTCGAGCTTCGCCAAGAACGCCTTGCGGAAATCATCCGACGTGAACAGGCCGTGCAGATAGCTGCCCTGCACGCGTCCGTCGCGTGAGATCGCGCCTTCCAGTTCGCCGTTCAGCCTTGCGAATGGCCGCGTGCGATCCGGCCCATCGGTGCGGCCGATGTGGATTTCGTAGGCCTCGATCGGCTGATCCGTCGCGGCATGCACGGCCGCGACACGCGTCAGCGTCTTCTGCGGGGTCATCACCGTCTCGACGTCCAGAAGTCCGAGACCCGGTGTATCGCCCGCGGGTCCCTCGATCCCCTCGGGATCAGTGACGCTTCGTCCGAGCATCTGATAGCCACCGCAGAGGCCGAGCACATGGCCGCCTCTGCGGTAATGAGCCAGGAGATCGATGTCCCAGCCCTGAGCGCGCAGAAAGGCGAGGTCGCCGCGGGTGGATTTCGAACCGGGAATGATGACGAGGCGCACATCGCCGGGAATTGCCTCGCCCGGCCGCACCATCACGAGATCGACGCCAGGCTCGAGCTTGAGCGGATCGAGATCGTCGAAATTGGCGATCCGCGACAGCGCGAGACAGGCGATCTTGCATTGGCCCGGCTTGCGCGCATCGCTCAGGCCCAGCGCATCCTCAGCCGGCAGCTCGCCGGCGCGCGCGAACCAGGGCAGCACGCCGAAGCCGCGCCATGCGGTCTTTTCTTCGATCAGCTTATAGCCGTCGTCGAACAGCGTGGGATCGCCGCGGAACTTGTTGATGACAAATCCCTGGATCATCGCGGCATCATCCGGGTCGATCACCGTCTTGATGCCGACGAGTTGCGCGATGACACCGCCGCGGTCGATGTCGCCGACCAGCAGGACCGGCACGCCAGCCTTGCGCGCAAAACCCATATTGGCGATGTCGGCCTTGCGCAGGTTCACCTCGGCCGGACTGCCGGCGCCTTCCACCAGCACGAGATCGGCGCGCGCCTTCAGCCGCTCGAAGCTCTCCAGCACCGCAGCCATCAATGACGGCTTCATCGCCGCATATTCGCGCGCACGCGCGGTCGCGATGCGTTTTCCTTGCACGATCACCTGCGCGCCGACATCGGTCTCGGGCTTGAGCAGCACCGGGTTCATGTCGGTGTGCGGCTCGACGCCGGCGGCGAGCGCCTGGAGCGCCTGCGCGCGACCGATCTCGCCGCCGTCGACCGTGACGGCAGCATTGTTCGACATGTTCTGCGGCTTGAACGGGAGCACGCGCAGGCCGCGTCGCACAAAGGCGCGCGCGAGGCCGGCGACGATGAGCGACTTGCCCACGTCCGAGCCGCCCCCCTGGATCATCAATGCGCGCGCCATCGCGAGTTTCTTAGAACTCGACGCCGGCTTGCGCCTTGATGCCGGAGCGGAAGGGATGCTTGATCAGCGTCATCTCGGTGACGAGATCGGCGATCTCGATCAGCTCGTCCTTGGCGTTGCGCCCGGTGAGCACGACATGCGTCATCGGTGGCTTCGAGGTCACCAGGAAATCGACAACTTCGGCGATGTCGAGATAATCGTAGCGCAGCGCGATGTTGATCTCGTCGAGCACGACCATGCGGAGATTCTGGTCGAGGATCAGCTCCTTCGCCTTCTCCCAGCCGGCACGCGCAGCGGCGATGTCGCGGGCGCGGTCCTGCGTCTCCCAGGTAAAACCCTCGCCCATGGCGTGGAATTGGCAGAGGTCGCCGAAATGGCCGGTGAGCATGCGGCGCTCGCCGGTGTCCCAGGCGCCCTTGATGAACTGCACGACCGCGCAGGGGAAGCCATGGGCGACGCAGCGGACGATCATGCCGAAGGCCGAGGACGACTTGCCCTTGCCGGCGCCGGTGTGGACGATGATGAGGCCCTTTTCGCCGCTCTTGGTCGCCATGATCTTGTCGCGGGCGACCTTCTTCTTCGCCATTTTCGAGGCATGACGGGCGTCAGTTTCGTCGGCCGTCTGGGTATCCGGTTCTGACGTCATCGGACGGGGTCCTTCGGCTTGACAAGAGGCGGTCGGGGGCAAATGGTGACCCGGCGTTGGTTCCTGTCCTACGACAGGCGAAGAGGGAATGCGATAGGGTCCGAATCGGCAAGATTTGGTTCCAAAATGCAGCCGCCCCCGCGACCGTGACCGGAGAGATGCCCGAAGCCACTGACCCCTAGGGGATCGGGAAGGCGGGGATCGAAGGGGAAACCCTGCTCCGGAAGCCGGGAGACCTGCCAGCGCGGACGATTTTGGACCGGCGGACGGGGTGTTCCGCGACGGGGAAACGGACCTTCGCAAGAACGGTTCGTGGGCCTCATCGCTTCCCGCTGTTTATTCTGGAAGAAGCGATGACCGTCACACTTCATGTCTGCATTACCTGCCGCGCCGGCCAGACGCTTGGCGAGGGCGAGACGACGCCGGGCAAGCGCCTGCATGGTGCGATCCTTGAGGCCGGTGTGCCCGACGGCGTCAGCGTGGTTCCCGTCGAATGCCTGTCTGCGTGCAACCAGGGTTGCTCGGTCGCGCTCAGCGCGCCCGGCCGCTGGTCCTATGTTTATGGCCGTCTGTCGGATGCGAATGCGAGCGACGTGGTCGCGGGCGCCGCGGCCTATGCGGCCGCGCCCGACGGCCTCGTGCCCTGGCGCAGCCGCCCGGAGATCTTCCGCAAGCAATCGCTTGCCCGCATTCCCCCCATTCCCACCTTGGCCGTCGTGCCGGAGGCCGCCGAATGAATTCGCTCGCAAAAGTCCCGGTCACGGTCGTCACGGGCTTTCTCGGCTCCGGCAAGACCACGCTGATCCAGCATCTGCTTGCCAATGCCAACGGCAAGAAGCTCGCGGTGCTCGTCAACGAGTTCGGCAGCGAGGGCGTCGATGGCGAGATTCTGAAATCCTGCGCCGATGCGAATTGCCCGGAAGAGAACATCATCGAGCTCGCCAATGGCTGCATCTGCTGCACCGTCGCCGACGATTTCATTCCGACCATGGAGAAGCTGCTGTCGCGCCCGGTGCGCCCCGATCATATCCTGATCGAGACCTCGGGCCTGGCGCTGCCCAAGCCGCTGTTGAAGGCGTTCGACTGGCCGGAGATCCGTTCGCGGATCACGGTCGATGGTGTGATCGCGCTCGCCGACGCCGAAGCTGTCGCCGCCGGCCGTTTCGCGCCCGATCCTGACGCCGTCGAGGCGCAGCGTGCGGCGGACGAGAATCTCGACCATGAGACGCCGCTGTCGGAAGTGTTCGAGGACCAGATCGCCTGCGCCGACATCGTGCTGCTGACCAAGGCGGATCTTGCGGGCGCGGCAGGGCTCGAAGCCGCCAAAGCGGCGATCACCGCCGAGATGCCGCGCCGCGTGCCGATGCTGGCGATCACCGACGGCGCGATCGACGCGCGCCTCATCCTCGGCCTCGGTGCTGCCGCCGAGAACGATCTCGCCGCGCGTCCCTCGCATCACGACGGCGAGGAGGACCACGAGCACGACGATTTTGCGTCCATCGTGATCGATCTTCCCGAGGTCACTGACATCGACGCGCTGGTTGCATCCGTTCAGCGTCTGGCGCGCGAGCAGAATGTGCTGCGCGTCAAGGGTTACATCGCGATGGAAGGCAAGCCGATGCGCCTCTTGCTGCAAGCGGTCGGCGAGCGCGTGCGCCACCAGTTCGACAAGCCCTGGGGTGCGGGTGCGAGGCAGTCAAAGCTCGTCGTGATCGGCGAGCACGGAAACATTGATGAGGCCGCGATCAAGGCGGGACTAGGTATCTGATGCACGTCGTCTTCCGCGAGAGCCGCGGTCTCGAGGAGACCGCGATACCAAGGGACATCGGCCAGGACCCGGCCGATCTCGTGGTGCTCTCGTATTCGGATTCCGATCTAGCGGCGTTCGCGGCCGGTTGGCGCCGTGGTCGCGACAGCCTGCCGTCGCTACGGCTCGTCAATCTCGCCGAACTGCGTCATCCGCTCTCGGTCGACACCTATATCGAGCGCACGCTTGCGCAGGCGCGCGGCATCCTCGTGCGTCTGATCGGCGGGGAATCCTATTGGTCATATGGGCTCGCGGCCCTGCAGCAATTGGCGAAGCAGCGCGGCATCGTGCTGGCCGTGCTGCCGGCCGACGGCCGCGATGACACGCGGCTGGATGCCTATTCGACCCTGCCGGTCTCGACATTGCGGCGGCTCAAGGTGCTCTGCGACACCGGTGGCCCTGTCGCGTCGCAAGCCGCAATCGCGCAGCTTGCGTTGGCTTCGGGCCTCTATGCGGGACCTATTATCGGCGAGATGACCGTGCCGGAGATGGGCTTTTACGATCCGGCGCGCGGTGTCATGGCGATGCCGCAGGCCCGCGAAGGGAAGCCGCACGCACTGGTGATCTTCTATCGCTCCTATCTCACCGCCGCGGACACTGGCCCGGTCGATGCCCTGATCGCGGCGCTGCGCGGGAAGGGGTTCGACGCGCTTGGTGTGTTCGTCACCTCGCTGAAGGCCCCGGGCGTTGCGGATTGGTTGCGCACGTATCTCGCGCAAAATCCTCCGGCCGCGATCGTCAATGCGACGGCGTTCTCGGCGATGGGCGACGACGGCACGATGCCGTTCGATGCCGCATCCTGCCCGGTGTTCCAGGTCGCGCTCTCCACGGCACGGCGCGAGGACTGGGCGAGCTCGCTCCGCGGCCTGTCGCCCGGCGACCTCGCGATGCATGTGGTGCTGCCCGAGGTCGATGGCCGCCTGTTTGCGGGCGTGGTGAGCTTCAAATCGGCCGCGATGCGCGATCCCGATTTGCAATTTTCGCATCTGGCACACAGGCCCGACGAGGAGCGCGTGAAGGCCGTGGCCGCGCGCGTTGCGGCCTGGCAGCGCCTTGCGGAGAAGCCGGCCGCCGAAAAGCGGATGGCACTCGTGCTCTCGAACTATCCGGGCCGCCCGCATCAGATCGCGCATGCGGTGGGGCTCGATGCGTTGGCCTCGGTCGAGGCTTTGGCGTCCGACCTCGCGGAGACCGGCTTCGATGTCGATCCGGTCCATGCGCTCGGTGAGACGCTGCTCAAGCAGACCTTGAGCTGGAGCGTTGCCGATTACCGCGCTGCGCTCTCGTGCCTTCCGCAAGTCCTGCAGGATGATCTCGCGCAAGCCTGGGGCGCGCCGGAGACCGATCCGGGTTGCGGCGACGGCGCGTTCCATTTCGCCGCGATTCCATGCGGCCGGTCGATCATCGCGGTTCAGCCGGAGCGCGGCGATGCGACCAGGCGCGATGCCGAGTATCACGATCTCGCCCGTACGCCGCGCCATGCCTATGTCGCGTTCTATCTCTGGCTCCGAGCGCAGGGCTGTGATGCCGTCGTGCACATGGGCGCGCACGGCACGCTGGAATGGCTGCCCGGAAAATCCGTGGCGCTGTCGCAGGCGTGCTGGCCGGAAGCCCTGATTGGCGATTTGCCCGTCATCTATCCCTTCATCGTCAACGATCCCGGCGAAGCCGCGCAGGCCAAGCGGCGCCTGGGTGGCGTCACGATCGGCCATCTGCCGCCGCAGCTCGCCGCATCGGCGGTGCCGGACGGGCTGCGCAGGCTCGAACAGCTCCTCGACGAGTACTCGACGGCCGATGGCCTCGATCCCGCCCGCCGCCAGCGTCTGATCGCCGCGATCCGCGACGAGGCACGCGCGGCTGGCCTCGAAGACGATCTTGGCCTCGATGCAGCGGCCGCACCGGCCGAAGCGATCCCGCGGATCGACCGCTTCGTCTGCGATCTCAAGGAAAGCCAGTTCGGCGACGGCCTGCACGTGTTCGGCCGCGGCGCCTGCGGTGAAGCGGAACGCGACGCGTTGCGGGCCGCGCTTGCAGGACGGCGCGTCGCGCCGGGGCCGTCAGGCTCACCGTATCGCGGCCGTCAGGACGTGCTGCCGACCGGGCGCAATCTCTTTGCCGTCGATCCGCGCGCGGTGCCGACGCCGTCCGCGCATGCGCAAGGCATCAAGCTCGCGGAAGAATTACTCCGTCGTCATCTGCAGGATCATGGCGACTGGCCGAAGGGCCTTGTCGTCGATCTCTGGGGCTCGGCGACGATGCGCACCGCGGGCGAGGAGTTTGCCATGGCGCTGCATCTGGCCGGCCTCGCACCGCGCTGGGATCATGCTTCCGGCCGTGTGACCGGCTACGACATCATCGCGCCTGCCGAGCTTGGCCGGCCCCGCATCGACGTCACGCTGCGCGTCTCGGGCCTGTTTCGCGACGTCTTCTCAGGCCTCGCGCAATTGTTCGAGGCGGCAGCCGAGGCGCTGTCGGCCCGCGAGGACGAGGGCGACGAAAATCCATATCGCCATCGCACATCGCGCGTGTTCGCCCCGCGTCCCGGACAATACGGCGTCGGCCTCTCGGCAATCCCGGACGACTTCACGCCCGAGACGCGCCACGCCGCCGGCGAAGCCTGGCTGTCGGCATCGTCATGGGCGTTCTCGGCGGACGGCGAGATCAGGCTCGATCGTGCCGGCATCGAGAAGCGGCTCGCATCCGCCGATGCTTTTGTTCACGTGCAGGATTTGCCGGAAACCGATCTTCTGCTCGCGGCCGACTATGCCGCGCATGAGGCCGGCATTGCGGCGGCCGCAGCCCATCTCGGCGCGACAGGGCCATCGCTCTATCATCTCGACGCGACGCGCCCCGAGCAGCCGCACGCGCGTACGCTGACCGAGGAAATCTCCCGTGTCGTCCGCGCGCGCGCGGCCAACCCGGCCTGGATCGCGGGCATGATGCGCCACGGTTTTCGCGGGGCGGCCGAGATCACCGCAACGATCGAGCACATGGCCGCCTTCGCGCATCTGGCCGGCGCCGTGCCGCCGCATCTGTTCGACCTCTATTACGATGCGACGCTCGGCCATGACGACGTCCGCGCCTTCATGGCTCGCGAAAATCCGGCGGCACTCGCTGCGATGGAGACGTGTTTCGCGCGCCTGCATGAAGCCTCGCTCTGGCGGACGCGCCGCAATTCGATTGCGGCTGCGCTGCGGGAGGCGTCATGAGCGCTTCCGTGGTCAAGGGCTGGTGTCCCGGCGCGCTGCGCCCGATGCAATCCGGCGACGGGCTCGTGGTCCGCGTGCGTCCGTTCGGCGGCCGGCTCGAAGCTGCCCAGATCTCCGGACTGGCCCATCTCGCCGAACGCCATGGCAACGGCCTGATCGACGTGACCAGCCGGGCCAATCTCCAGATCAGGGGCGTCAACGAGACCAGCCACAGGCTGCTGCTCGACGGCCTTGCGCAACTGGCGCTGCTCGACCCGGATGCTGAGACCGAATCCCGTCGCAACATCCTTGTGACGCCGTTCTGGCGTGCGGGGGACGCGACCCAATCGCTCGCCGCCGAGCTCGAGGAGGCGCTCGCTGACAGCAAGCTCGAACTTCCAACCAAGTTCGGCTTCGCCATCGATGACGGCACCTCACGCGTGCTTGCGGGCGATTCCGCCGACGTGCGGATCGAGCGCGATCGTTCCGGCGGCCTGCTGGTGCGGGCTGATGGCGACAAACTTGGCCGCTCCGTCGCGCGTGGCGAGGCCGTGACCACCGCGCTCGCATTCGCCGACTGGTTCGTGACCTCAGGCGGCGCCAGAGGGGGGCGAGGGCGGATGGCGGCGCATCTTGCCACTGGCGCAATCCTGCCCGCGGCACTCCGCGGCGAGGCCGAGCCGGCGCCGATCATGGCCGCGGCGCGTCCCGGCCTCTATGCGCAAGGCGCGATGGTCGGCGTCGCCTTCGGGCAGATGGCGCATGCGACGCTCAACCAGTTCGCCGGTTGCGGACATGCGCTGCGCATGACGCCATGGCGGATGGTTTTGAGCGAAGGCAAGCGCGCCATGCCGAACGCGACTGGTCTCATCACCGAGGCCTACGATCCTGCGCTGCGCGTCATCGCCTGCAGCGGCGCGCCACGCTGTCGCGAGGCGCATGCCGATACGCGTGGCCTTGCCGCGGCCCTGGCCCCGAACATCGGCGCGGCCGCACGGCTCCACGTCTCCGGCTGTGCCAAGGGCTGCGCCCATTCCGGTCCCGCCGCCATCACTCTGGTCGCGACCGGCGCCGGCTTCGACCTCGTGCGCGCCGGGTCGACACGCGATGAGCCCATCCTGCGTGGGCTGAACCGCGACGACATTGTCCGAGATCCCTCCATCCTGATGGGAGGGCACTGATGCCGCACTCGTACGAGACCGACGGCGCGGCGATCTACCGGCAGTCCTTTGCGACCATCCGGGCCGAAGCCGATCTTGCGCGCTTCACGCCGGACGAGGAGCAGGTGGTGGTGCGGATGATCCATGCCGCCGGCATGGTCGGCCTCGAAGCGCATATCCGCTTCACATCGGGCATGGCGGTCGCCGCGCGCGCGGCCCTGCAGAGGGGCGCACCGATCCTGTGCGACGCGCGCATGGTCTCCGAAGGAATTACGCGCGCGCGGCTTCCCGCCGCCAACGCCGTCATCTGCACGCTGGGCGACGAGACCGTTCCCGCGCTCGCGCAGTCCATGCGCAACACCCGTTCGGCTGCGGCTTTGGAGCTATGGCGGCCGCATCTCGACGGCGCGATCGTGGCGATCGGCAATGCTCCGACCGCGCTGTTTCACCTCCTCAACATGCTGGAGGACCGGGACTGCCCGCGGCCTGCGGCGATCATCGGCTGTCCGGTCGGCTTCGTCGGCGCGGCCGAATCCAAGGCTGCGCTGATGGCCACTCCCCCGGTGCCGGCGCTGACGGTCGCGGGCCGCCTCGGCGGCTCCGCGATCACGGTCGCCGCCGTGAACGCGCTCGCGAGCCGGAGCGAATAGCGATGGGACGCATCATCTGCTGCGGTCTCGGCCCCGGTGCCCCTGACATGATGAGCGTGCGCGCCGACCGCATGGTGCGCGGCGCGATGCATGTCGCCTATTTCCGCAAAAAGGGCCGGCCGGGCCAGGCGCGCCGCATCGTCGAGGGCATGCTGGCGGCCGACGTCACCGAATATCCGATGGAATATCCTGTTACGACCGAGATCGCCTTCGACACGCCTGAATACGTCCAGCTGCTTGCCGGCTTCTACGACGAATGGTCGGAACGTCTGGCGCGGCTGGCGCGCGCGGTCGACGTCGTCGTGCTCTGCGAGGGCGATCCCTACTTCTACGGCTCCTTCATGCATCTGCACACACGCCTGCAGGGCCGCATCGAGATCGAGGTGATCGCCGGGATTCCCGGCATGGTCGGCTGCTGGAACGGCGTGGGACAGCCGATCGCGCTCGGCGATGACGTGACGACGGTGCTCATGGGCACGCTCGCCGAGGACGAGCTCGAACGCCGCATGCGCGATTCCGATGCGCTCGTGATCATGAAGACCGGGCGCAATCTTGCAAAGGTGCGCCGCGCGCTCGCGTCCGCCGGACGGCTGGACGACGCGTGGCTGGTCGAGCGCGGCACCATGCCGGGCGAGCGCGTGGTGCGGCTCGCCGAGATCGGTGCCGCCGACTGTCCTTATTTTGCGATCGTGCTCGTGCACGGCAAGGGCCGGCATCCGGACGGCGCCGAATGACGGGCACGCTGACCATCGCGGGCCTCGGGCCGGGCAGCGATGCGCTGGTGACGCCCGAAGTCTCCGCCGCGCTTGCCGCCGCGACCGACATTCTGGGCTACGCGCCCTATGTCGCGCGCGTGCCAGCGCGGGCAGGGCTCACTTTGCATCCTTCCGACAATCGCGAAGAGCTGCAGCGTGCAAGCGAGGCATTGCGGCTCACGGCCGAAGGCGGGCAGGTCGTCATCGTATCCTCCGGTGACCCCGGCGTCTTCGCAATGGCCTCCGCCGTGTTTGAGGCGCTCGAACAGGTGCCGCAATGGCAGGAGCTGCCGATCCGTGTGCTGCCCGGCGTCACCGCGATGCTGGCGGCTGCCGCGCGCGCCGGCGCGCCGCTCGGCCATGATTTCTGCGCGATCAACCTCTCCGACAATCTCAAGCCGTGGGCGGTGATCGAGAAGCGCCTGCGGCTCGCCGCGGAGGCCGATCTTGCCATTGCGATGTATAATCCGCGCTCGGCCAGCCGGCCGGAGGGTTTTGGCCGCGCGCTTGCGGTGCTGAAGGAGGCCGGCTGCGGCGAGCGCCTCGTGATCTTCGCGCGCGCGATCAGCGCCGCCGATGAAAAGATCGAGACCGTCAGGCTGAAGGAAGCGACACCTGAAATGGCCGACATGCGCACGTTGGTGATCGTCGGCAACTCGCAGACGCGCCGCGTCGGCCGCTGGGTCTATGCGCCGAGGCAGGTGCGATGACCGAGCCACTGCATGATCTCGGCCACGGTCTCGACCCGCAACCGTTCCGGCAGCTGCGGTCGCGCGATCATGATCACCGGCAGGCCGAGCACCCGCGCAGCGTCGATCTTGGCGCGCGCGCCGTCGCCGCCCGAATTGCGGGCGACGATCCGGGTGATGCCTCGCGCGCGCAGCATCTCCAGTTCGCCCTCAAGCGTGAACGGCCCACGCGAGACGATGACGTCCGCGGCAAAGGGCAAGGGCGCATCGGGCGGATCGACGAATCTCAGCGTGTAGGCGTGCTGCGGCTTGGTCGCGAACGGCGCGATGTGCTGGCGGCCGATGGCGAGGAACACATTTGCCGGCGCCTCGGGCAGTGCGGCGACCGCGGCGTTGACATCAGGTACTTCGATCCAGTTGTCGCCGGGCATTTTGGTCCAGTGCGCACGCTCGAGAGCGATCAGCGGCGTGCCGGTTTCCGCGCATGCCGCGACCGCATTGCGGCTCATCTCGGCGGCAAAGGGATGCGTTGCGTCGATCACATGCGTGATGTGCTCGCTGCGGATGTAATCGACAAGACCGCTGACGCCGCCAAAACCGCCGATCCGCGTCGGCAGCGGCTGACCGGCGGGCGCGCGGGTGCGGCCGCCATAGGAATACACGGCAACGATGCCGGCGCGCGCGATCTCCGCCGCGAGCAGGCTCGCGTCGGCCGTTCCGCCCAGAATGAGGGCGCGCGTCATGGCTGATCCCTGGCTGACCATCATCGGCATCGGCGAAGATGGCCTTGCCGGGCTGCCCGAGGCAAGCCGAAAGGCGCTCGATGATGCCGAAACCGTGTTTGGCGGTGAACGGCATCTTGCGCTTGCCGGCGTGACCGGGCGCGGCCGTCCATGGCCGGTGCCGTTCGATGCAGATGCCGTGTTGAGCTGCCGCGGCCGCCCGACGGCGGTGCTCGCCTCCGGCGATCCGTTCTGGTTTGGCGCCGGCGCGAGCCTTGCCGAGAAGCTCCATGGCGACGAATGGATCGCGCATCCGGCTCCCTCGACATTCTCGCTCGCCGCCGCGCGACTAGGCTGGCGCCTTGAAGCGATTGCCTGTCTTGGTCTCCATGCCGCGCCATTCGAGCGCCTCGTGCCACATCTGGCGCACGGTGCACGCATCATTTGCCTCGTGCGCGACGCGAAGGCGGCCGGCGATCTCGCGAAATGGCTGACGGCGCGCGGATGGGGTGCCTCGGCATTCTGGACGCTCACCGCGCTTGGCGGGCCGCGCGAAAGTATCGACGCGCATCGCGCCGATAGCTTCGCAGACCGTCTTGCCGGAACTCTGGTCGCGGTGGCCGTGGAGGCGAGAGGAGCGCAGGGCCTTCCCCGCAGCTCGGGACTATCGGACGAACTCTTCGTCCATGACGGCCAGATCACCAAGCGTCCGGTCCGTGCGCTTGCGCTCTCGGCGCTGGCGCCGCGTCCCGGTGAACGGCTGTGGGACATTGGTGCTGGCTCCGGCTCGATCTCGGTCGAGTGGGCGCTGAGCGGCGGGACGGCGATCGCCGTCGAGGCGCGCGAGGATCGCGCCGCGAACATTCGCAACAACGCAGCGGCGTTCGGGTTGGCGCATCGGATCACAGTCATCGCGGGAAAGGCGCCTGAAGCCCTTGCTGCGCTGGACGGGCCTGACGCCGTGTTTATCGGCGGCGGGCTCGACATCGCGATGTTCGACGCCGTCTGGTCGCGGCTCGCATCCGGAACGCGATTGGTTGTCCATGCAGTGACGCTGGAGACGGAAGCGCTGCTGGGTGAGCTGCACCAGCGCCACGGCGGCGACTTGATCCGGGTCGAGCTTGCGCATGCCACTCCGCTCGGCCGCTACCGGTCCTGGGAGGCGGTGCGGCCCGTGGTGCAATGGAGTGCGGTCCGATGAAGGTCGCCGGGCTCGGATTCAAAAAGGATGTCACGCTGGCCTCGCTGCATGAGGCGCTTCTGGCGGCTGGCGGTCCCGAAGGCCTCGCAGCATTGGCAACGGTTAGCGACAGGGCCGACGCGGAGGTGTTGAAGCAGCTCGCGCGCGAATGCGGCGTGCCGATCAAGGCGGTCGCCGCCGAAATGCTGGCCGGCATCGACACGCCGACCCAATCAAAACTCGTTGCCGAAAAATTCGGGACGGGATCGGTCGCCGAAGCGGCGGCTCTCGCGGTGGCTGGACCTCGCGCGCGATTGATTGCGACGCGGGTGGTCTCGCAGGATCGCACCGCGACCGCGGCGATCGCGGAGGGAGACGGCGCATGACGGTGCATTTCATCGGGGCGGGGCCGGGCGCCCCTGACTTGCTGACATTGCGTGGCCGCGACCTGATCGCCGTCTGTCCGGTTTGCCTCTATGCCGGCTCGCTGGTGCCCGAAGGCGTGCTGGCGCATTGCCCGCCCGGTGCGCGGATCGTCAACACCGCGCCGCTGTCGCTCGAGGAGATCGTCGCGGAGATCGCCGCCGCACATGCTGATGGCAAGGACGTTGCGCGGCTGCATTCCGGTGATCTCTCGATCTGGTCGGCGATGGGTGAGCAGCTTCGCCGCCTGCGCACGCTCGACATTCCCTACACGGTGACGCCTGGTGTTCCCTCCTTCTCGGCCGCCGCGGCTGCGCTGGAGGCCGAGCTGACGCTGCCCGGCCTTGCCCAGACGGTGATTTTGACGCGCACGCCGGGCCGCGCCAGCGCGATGCCGGAAGGCGAGAACCTCGCCGCCTTCGCCGCCACCGGCGCGGTGCTCGCCATCCATCTGTCGATCCATCTGCTCGACAAGGTCGTCGCCGAGCTGACGCCGCATTACGGCGCGGATTGCCCGGTCGCGATTGTCTGGCGTGCGAGCTGGCCCGACCAGCGCATCGTCCGCGCCACGCTCGCAACACTCGACGCTGCTGTCGGCAGCGAGATGGAGCGCACCGCATTGATCCTGGTGGGCAAGACGCTGGGCTCGGCGGATTTCTCCGAGAGCCGTCTCTATGCCGCCGATTACGACCGCCGCTACCGGCCGGTCGGCGCCGAGCCGCGCTTTCCGGAGGTGTCGTGATGGCAGCAGGGCTCGTCATCTCCGCCCCGGCCTCCGGCGTCGGCAAGACGACGCTGACGCTGGCGCTCGCCCGCGCCTGGCGCAACAGCGGATTGCGGGTGCAGTGCTTCAAGAGCGGCCCCGATTACATCGATCCCGCGTTTCATGCAGCCGCTACGGGACGCGCCTCGGTCAACGTCGACAGCTGGGCGATGGATCGCGGGACAATCTCGCATCTCGTCAGCCGCGGCATTGACGCCGATGTCGTGCTGGCCGAAGGCTCGATGGGTCTGTTCGACGGCGTCGCCGCGCGCGGCGTCTGCGGCACCGGAGCGACCGCCGACATTGCAGAGATGCTGGACTGGCCGGTGCTGCTGGTGATCGATCCCTCGGGACAGGCACAGACGGCGGCGGCGATCGCCGCAGGCCTTCGCGATTACCGCGCGGGTGTTCGCCTCGCAGGCGTCGTGCTCAATCGCGTTGCGAGTCCACGCCACGAAGCCCTCGTGCGCCGTGCGCTGCTGGATGTCGGCATCGCCGTGTTCGGTGCGCTGCCGCGACACGCCGAGATCAGCCTGCCGAAGCGGCATCTCGGGCTGGTGCAGGCCGAGGAGCAGGCGGAAATCGGCAAGCTGATCGACGAGGCCGCGCGCTTTGTCGCCGAGCATGTCGATCTCGACGCAGTGCTGCGTTCGGCCGCCACCTGGTCCCCGCAACCTGCCGCGAGCGGCGTCAACGTGACGCCGCCCGGTCAGCGCATTGCGTTGGCCCGTGACGCCGCGTTCTCCTTCGTCTATCCGCATATGCTGGAAGCGTGGCGCGCGGCGGGTGCGGAGATATCGACATTCTCGCCGCTGGCTGATGAGGACCCTGATCCGGGCGCCGATGTGTGCTGGCTGCCGGGCGGCTATCCCGAGCTGCACGCCGGCAAGATCGCGGCCAATGCGCGCTTCCGCAGCGGATTGCGCGCCTTCGCCGAGACACGCCCGGTGCACGGCGAATGCGGAGGCTATATGGTGCTGGGCACCGCTTTGACCGACGCCGAGGGCATCCGCCACGAGATGACGGGCCTGCTCGGCCTGGAGACAAGCTTTGCCAAACGCCGCATGCATCTGGGCTATCGTCTGGCCGAGCTCGCCGCGCCGATGCCAGGTCATCAGGCCGGTGCGCGCCTGCGCGGCCATGAATTCCATTATTCGACCATCCTGGCGCAGCCCGACACGCCGCTCGCGGTCGTGCACGACGCGACAGGCGCCGTCATCGCCGAGACCGGCTCGCGCCGGGGACAAGCCACCGGCACGTTCTTCCATCTGATCGCGGAGGACCGGTGAGCGGTTTTGTCTCCTTCGTCTCCGCCGGCCCCGGCGATCCCGAGCTCCTCACGCTCAAGGGAGCCGCGCGCCTGCGCGAGGCCGACGTCGTGCTCTATGACGATCTTGCTTCGGGCGCGATCCTCGATCTGGCCCGGCCCGGCGCCAATCTCGTCGCGGTGGGGAAGCGGGCGGGACGGCCCTCGACCAAGCAGCACCACGTCAACCGCTTGCTGGTCGACTATGCCGTAACGGGCGCGCGCGTGGTGCGGTTGAAGTCGGGCGATGCTGGCATCTTTGGCCGGCTCGAGGAGGAGCTCGAGACGCTGCGCGAAGCCGGCATCGGCTACGAGATCATTCCCGGCGTCACCTCGGCCTGTGTCGCCGCCGCGCAAGCCGGCATTCCGCTGACCCGGCGTCACACCTCCCGCCGCGTGCAGTTCGTGACCGGGGCGGACGTCACCGGCGAGCTGCCGCCAGATCTCAATTGGGTGGCGCTGGCCGATCCGGAGGCGACGACCGTGGTCTATATGGGCCGGCGGACGTTCCCGGCGCTTGTCGTCAAATTGATCGAGCACGGCCTCTCCCCAACCACTCCGGCGGTGTTTGCCGAATCGCTCGGCCGTCCCGATGAGCGGTTGGTCCGCACCACCATTTCGGAACTTGCCGAGCAACTTGCGCGGGGCGGGGCGGCCTCGACGGCGGCCGTGATCCTGTTCGGCGCGCTGGCGGGGGATTATCCGTCATGACCGCCTCGTCCGCCCTTCGCCCCTTGACGCCCGGCCGGCGAAAGGGGCACACAGGAGAGGCATGGTGCTCGACGCGGCGCAAAGCGCCGGAGCATAATCGGGAATGGGGATGGGCGGACCCAGTTGCGGCGCTCAAAACCCCAGCCGCCCCCGCGACTGTAAGCGGTGAGGGACTTCGATCAGCCACTGGGCCGCAAGGCCCGGGAAGGCCGGAGACTCCCAGTGAACCGCGAGCCAGGAGACCGGCCGTGCACGTTTTGAGGCCAAGGCCGTCGGGTGTGACGGCAAGAAGGATCTGAGCCATGCATATCGAACCCGGACTAGTCTCGGACGCCAAGCTCGTGCTGAGTTACGCAACCGGCATCGCCGTCGGCGGTGTTGCCTTGAAGCTCGCGGTCGAGACCGTGCGCGAGCAGGGCATCACGTCGTTCGCGGCGCGGACGCTCGCCACCACGGGACTCGTGTTTATCTTCTTCGAGATCCTGCCGCACTTCCCCGTCGGCGTCTCCGAGGTGCACTTCATCCTCGGCTCGACCTTGTTCCTGCTGTTTGGCGCTGCGCCTGCGGCCTTCGGCCTCGCGTTCGGCCTGCTGTTCCAGGGCATCTTCTTCGAGCCGCCCGACCTGCCGCAATATGGCATGAACGTCACCACGCTGCTGGTGCCGCTGTTCGGGATCCAGGCGATCGCCACGCGGATCATTGCGCGCAACACGGCCTATGTCGATCTGAAGTATCGCCAGGCGCTGGCGCTTTCGACGACCTATCAGGCGGGCGTCATCGCCTGGGTGGCGTTCTGGGCGGTCTATGGCGCCGGTTTTGGCGCGACCAACCTCGTCAACATCGCGACCTTCGCGGCGTCCTATGCGCTGGTCATCGTGATCGAGCCGCTCGCCGATCTCGGCGTGCTGGCGCTGGCGAAGTCGTTGCGCGGCGTCACCGCGCCCGGCCTCGTCACCCCGCGTTTGCACAACGCGGCTTAAGTGACAAGCGAACGGGCGGCCGTCATGGCCGCCCTTCGCAGGCACGATGCTCACGCTCTCCCTGATAGGCATCGGTTGCGGCGATCCCGAGCAGCTCACGCGTGCCGCGATCACCGCCATCAACGCGGCCGATCTTGTCCTGATCCCGCGCAAGGGGACGGCCAAGTCCGATCTCGCCGATCTCAGGCGGACGATCTGCGCCGATGTGCTCGCCAGCGACACGACGCGCATTGCCGAGTTCGATCTGCCCGTCCGCGACGCCGCTGAAGCGGACTATCGCAAGGGCGTGGACGATTGGCACGATGCCGTGGCCGCTGCCTGGTCGCAGACGATCGCAGATCATCTCGAAGGCGAGGGCAATGTCGCAATATTGATCTGGGGCGATCCCTCGCTTTATGATTCCTCGCTGCGCATCGCGCGGCGGCTCGATCCCTTGCCTGACATCAGGGTCGTTCCCGGCATCACCTCGATCCAGGCGCTGTGCGCGGCGCATGCGCTGCCGCTCAACGATATCGGCGAGCCATTTCTGGTCACGACCGGCCGTCGCTTGCGCGATGGCGGCTGGCCGCAAGGTGTCGATACAGTGGTGGTGATGCTCGACGGCGGCACGGCGTTCCAGTCGCTTGATCCGGAAGGCCTGCACATCTGGTGGGGCGCCTATCTCGGCATGGCCGATCAGATCGTCATGTCCGGCGCGCTGGCCGAGATCGGCCCGCGTATCGTCGCGGTGCGGCAAGAGGCGCGCGAACGGCACGGCTGGATCATGGACAGTTACATCCTCAAGCGCAGGCCGTGAGGCAAGCGAGGCAGCATGCTCCCCGAATGGATCACCCAACAATGCCCTGATATTTCGGCAGTCCATCGCGACGCGGCGGTGGCGCGACAGGCGCAACTGACGAAACCGACCGGCGCGCTCGGCCGGCTCGAGCAGCTCGCGATTGAGCTTGCGGGCCTGCAAGCAACCGAGCAACCGCGCGCGGCCCGGGTTCCGATCATCATCTTCGCCGGCGATCACGGCATCGTCGCGCAGGGCGTCTCGGCCTATCCGCAAGAAGTGACCATCGCGATGCTGGCGAATTTCGCCTCCGGCGGTGCCGCGATCTCGGTGCTCGCGCGTGAGCTGGGCTCCAGCCTGGAGGTCGTCGACGCCGGCACGCTGGCGCAGGAGGAGATGGCTGGAATCGTGACCGACAAGCCGCGCAGCGGCACGCGCGATTTCAGCGTCGAAGCTGCGCTCACCTCCACAGAGCTGGCATTCGCCTTCGAATCCGGCCGACGTGCGGTGACGCGCGCGCAGGCCGGGCAGCCCGATCTTCTGATCTTCGGCGAGATGGGCATCGGCAACACCACGACATCGGCGGCGATCGCGGCCGCCTTGCTCGGCGTGAGCGCGGAAGAGATCGCGGGCAGCGGCACCGGCATCGACGCGGCCGGCCGTGTGCACAAGGCGCGGGTGATCGACGCCGCGATCGCACGTCATGGCATTACGGGCGCGTCGCCCGAAAAGATCCTGTGCGCCGTCGGCGGCCTCGAGATTGCGGCCATCTGCGGTGCCATTATCGCGGCTGCACAGGGCCGCATCCCCGTGTTGATCGACGGCTTCATCGTATCGGTCGCGGCACTTGCTGCGGCGCGGTTGAATCCCTCGTGCCAGCCGTTCCTGCTGGCATCGCATCAGTCCGCCGAGCAGGGACATCGGCTGGTGCTTCGCGCGCTGAATGTGCAGCCGCTGATCAGCCTCGATCTCAGGCTCGGCGAAGGATCGGGGGCGGCCATCGCGCTGCCGCTGGTGCGGTCGGCCTGTGCGCTCCACAACGGGATGGCGACCTTTGCGCAGGCCAATGTGCCTGATCGTCCGGCCTGATCAAATCGTCCGCTGATTGACCGAGACGATGCGCCAGCCGGTCGAGAGCCGGTCGATCCGGGTCAGCGACAGCGGATCGATCACAAAGCGCAGGGCCGCTTTTGGCGTCAGATCCAGCGCGATGCACAGCGCCGCACGGATCGTGCCGGAATGCACGACGAGCGTTGCGGCCCCGCTGCTGATCTTCGACAAACCCAGCCGCACCCGCGCGACCTGATCCTCAAAGCTTTCGCCGCCCGGCGGCCGTGCGCGCGCCGGATCGCTCCAGAACCGTGCATAGGCCTCGCCACCAGTCGCGGCGAGCTCGTCATGCCGACGACCGGTCCAGTCGCCAAAATTCTGCTCGCTGAATTCGTCCAGCTGCAGCGGCTCGAGCCCCAGCGCGTGGGCCGTTTCGACCGTGCGACGCGACGGGCTCGCATAGCTCGCGGCGTCCTGCGCCAGACGCTGCCGCAGCGCCCCCAGCTGCGCGCGATCGCCGAGATCGGCCGGTGCGTCGGCCGCATGGATCGTCCCCGTGACGCCATCGACGGGCGCGTGCCGTATCAGCCAGAGGAAGGTCTCGCCTTCCATGCTTATCTCCGAGGAAGTTGGTCGTTGTGGCAATAACGCCGCAACTGGCACATTGACTCTGTCTGGATCGTAATCCTAGATGCTCGCGACGGTTTCCCCGAGAGGGGATGAAAAGGGAATGCGGTGCGGGGACGTTGTCCCCAATGCCGTGGCTGCCCCCGCAACTGTAAGCGGCGAATCTTGCGTCACGTGCCACTGGGTATCTCGGTCCCGGGAAGGCGACGCAAGGTACTGACCCGCGAGCCAGGAGACCTGCCGTCAGCCGTGGTCACACGCGAAGATGTCGGTCGGGGAGTACAGACATTCGGCTTCATCGGAAGGCTTATAAGCCGGAAGATGGGACCTTGGTTCGCTGTGACGTGCCACCGACGTCATACCGAGGTCCAAGACCGTGTCTCCTGTTCGCATTGTACGACCGCGTGCGTTCCTGCTCGCATCCGCCGCGCTCACATCCCTTGCCGCGCTTGATCCTCCCGGCGCACTGGCGCAGCAGGCCCGCGAACCTCTGCCGCCGGTCGAGGTGACGCCGGCCCAATCCCGCAAGCAGGCCAGGCCGGCCGGCCGAGAAGCGCAGGGCCCACGCCGCGCAGCTGCGCGCCGGCCGGCGGCTGCATCTGTAGCGCCCAAGCCCGTCGTGCCGACCGCGGCAGCACAGACGCCGCTCAACACCAATGCAGTCGCCGAAAGCGCCTCTCGCCTCGGCCTGACCGTGCGCGAAACGCCCGCGACCGTGGAGGTGATCTCGGCCGCAACCATGCGCGAGCAGGGCTACCGCACCGTGTCCGACGTCGCGCAGGGAGCGGTTGGCGTCACAGCCGGCGACAATCCGGCCGAGCCTTCGGCTTTCTCGATGCGCGGTTTCACCAACAGCCAAATCAACACGCTCTACAACGGCATCAAGATCGGTCCGCAGAACATGACCTCGCGGATCACCGACACGGCCAATCTGGAAGCTGTCGAATTCCTGAAGGGTCCGGCGTCACTGATGTCGGGCGAGGGCGCCGCCGGCGGCGCGATCAACTTCGTCACCAAGCAGCCGCACACCGGTCCGATCCGGAACGAGGCGGATTTCTCCTGGGATTCGCTGAACTCGTTCCGCGCGCATTACGGCTCGGGCGGCAGCACCAATGTGCAGGGGCTCGATTATCGCTTTGACGTCAGCCGTTCCTCGCTCAACGGCTTTGCCGACGACACCAACACCAAGACGCTCGACGTCTCGGGCCAGCTCAACTATCGCATCTCCGATAGCCTCAAGGTCTGGGGCGCGATCGAGTACCGCGAGGATCGCTCGAAAGCCTATTGGGGCGCGCCGCTGGTGCCGATTGCCTTCAGCGGCTCGCATGCGACGACGGGGATCGTGTCCGGCAATTACGTCTCGAACTACAACAAAACCAATCTCGGTGCGGTCACGATCGATGACCGCACCTTCAACACCAACTACAACGTCCTCGACAACAGGAACGTCGCGCAGGAGGTCTGGTTGCGCGGCGGTTTCGAGCTGAAGCTCGCGCCAGACCTGACGCTGAAGAGTCAGGCCTATGGCTACGGCGCGGAGCGCACGTGGTTCAACAATGAGGTCGAGGCGTTCAATTCCGGTACCAACATGGTGGATCGCGAGCGTTTCTACGTCGCGCACAGCCAACGCTTGGTCGGCAACGTCACCGACTTGATCTGGGATGCGAATATCGCCGGCTTTGACAACCGTTTGGTCACGACGCTGTCCTCAAGCTACCTTGATTTCGTGAGGCCGGGCGCCGCAAATTTCCCCGGCGATTCCGTTCCGCTGGTCGATCCGCCTCGCGGGTACTACGGCCTGCTCACCATCCAGCAGCAGACTGCGCGCATCGATAATGAGGCGCTGTCATTCGAGGACCGGCTGAAGCTCACGCGCAGCTTCGCGCTGGTTGGCGGCCTGCGCGTCGAGCATATCGGGCTCGACCGTAATTCGACCGACAATTTCGGTCTGGAGAAGGCGAACTTCCCGTTCTCGCAATCCTGGGTCCCGACGACGGGGCGCATCGGTTACACGTGGGAAGCGGTTCCGGCCCTGACCTTCTTCAGCCAATATGCGACCGGCGCCGACATCGCGGCCAACAACATCTTCCTGCTCAATCCGACCGATCCGCTCAACCTGACCACCGCGCGCACCTACGAGACTGGTGTCAAGCACCTGTTCTGGGACAACCGGGCGGAGTGGTCGTTCTCGGCCTACGACATCCTGCGCAAGAACGTCTATGCCGCGGCAGGCGGCATGCAGCTCAACCTGGCCGGACGGCAGGAGTCGAAGGGCGTCGAGCTGGCCGCCTCGGTGCGTCCGATCGAGCCTCTGCGTCTCTGGGGCAACATCGCCTATGTCGATGCGCGCTACGCCGACTACAATTTTGTCGGCGGCTCGTTCTCCGGCAACACGCCGCCGAACGTGCCACGCGTCGTCGCCAATGCCGGCGCGTCATACCGGTTCTTCACGCCCTGGGCGGTCGAGTTCGGTATCACCGGCCGCCATGTCGGCGACCGCTACAACACCGATGCCAACACCGTGACGCTGAAGGCCTACACTGTTGCGGACGTCTACGCTTTCGTCGACATCCCCAAGACCGTGTTCAACGCCGTCGAGCAGGCCCGCCTGACCTTCCGGGTGCGCAACATCGCCGACAAGCGTTACGCGATCTGGGGCGATCCATTCTATCCCGACCAGATCCTGCTGGGCGCGCCGCGCACCTACGAGATCTCGGCCGCGTTCAAATGGTAGGACGCTGATCGATGATGCGCGCGATCGTCCTGCTGCATCGATGGCTCGGGATCGCGTTCTGCCTGCTGTTCGCGATGTGGTTCGCGACGGGAATCGTGATGCACTTCGTTCCGTTTCCGTCCCTGACGGAAGCGGAACGCTTTGCCGGGCTCGTGCCGTTGGCTAGCGCGGAGACGGGGCTTGCGGTCGCCGATGCCGTTGCCGCGAGCGGGATTGCGGATGCGACGCGCGTTCGCCTGATCCAGCGCAGTGATGGACCGGTCTATGTCGTCGCGGGGCCGTCGCGCGCGGGCGCAGTCCGCGCCTCCGACGGGGTCGGCGCCTCGGTCGCGTCTTCCGAGGTCGCGCTGGCCATCGCGCGAGACCACGCACGCAGCCGTGGGCTGGATGCCGCGCGTGCCGCGATCGTTGCGCGCTCGGACTATGACCAATGGAGCGTGCCGAACGGCTTCGACCGCCACCGGCCCTTGTTTCGGGTTGGCCTGGGCGACGCCGCCGGAACGGAGGTCTATGTCTCCTCGCTCACCGGCGAGATCGTCCTGGATATGACGCGCAGCGAGCGCGGATGGAATCTCGTCGGGAGCGTGCTGCACTGGATCTATCCAACGATCCTGCGAAGCAACTGGTCGCTGTGGGATCGCGTGGTCTGGACCTTGTCGCTGCTGGCCCTGATCGCAGCTTTGCTTGGCGCTGTGCTCGGGCTTGCGCGGATCAAACCTCGGGGCGGTCTGATCGGGTCGCCCTATCGTGGCTGGCATGCGCTGCATCATCTCATCGGCCTCGCGGCGATGGTCTTCGTGCTGAGCTGGATTTTCAGTGGCTGGCTCTCCATGGATCACGGACGGCTGTTCTCGCGTGGGCAATTGACCTCGGCTGAATCCAGCGTGATGAACGCCCGACCGAACTGGACGGCGGCCCGATCGCTCGATCGGCAGCCTGTATCGCCGTCGGCCCGCGAGATCGAATGGTTTGCCTTCAACGGCACTCTCTATCGGCGGGATCGCACGGGCGTTGCCGCTCAGACCTTGATCAAGGCAGGGGATGCGCCGCGCGACGGACCAACGGGATCTCTGGATGTCCACGAGGTCCAGGGGCTGACCGCGCGCCTCGCAGCCGGCTGCGGCGCACCGTCGATACTTGCCGACAACGACAACTATCCCGCGCAGTCCACCGTCCCTGGTGCCCCGGTCTACCGCTCCTCCTGCGGCGACCTCTGGTTCGACATCGACGGCGCCGACGGCAATTTGCTGCAAAGGCTGGATTCGTCGCGGCGGGCTTATCGCTGGTTCTACGGCGCGCTGCACACGTTGGACTTTCCGGTCCTGGTCGCGCATCCGTTGCTGCGCGACGGCTTGGTCGTCGGGCTCTGCGCCCTCGGCTTTCTGTTCTCCATCACGGGCATCGTCATCGGCTCGCGTCGCCTGGTCGCGAGGCGTTGAGTGGGCAAAACGACCGCTTACTGATCGTACAATAAAGAGAGGCTGAGCCGACTGCCATGCATAGCTCATAAGCAATCGTATGGTCCGTAGCGCCGATCGATCGCCTGCAAATTAGACAGTGCGTCCGCGGCGCGTGGATTGCAGTGCAGCGGATGTGCCGTTTCGTCCGGGAAAACTCGTGGTGCGCTGCACTTAGCGCGCGTGGAACGATCCACACCGATGTGCACTCCCTGCGGGCAGCGCTGCACTAAAATGTGCCTCGGCGGGCAGCGCCGGTTGCGTGCTGGTCCTGTGCGTTGCGACAACGCTGGCCCTATCCGAAGCCCATCGCTCTGTCGCACGCTCGCAAGCAGTGGCATGACAGGGGATGACGATGAGCGCTCTCGGTTTGCGATTGAACCTCGCGAAGGACGGGAAGCACCCGGCGTCCGGTTCGAACGTCGTCCGCAGCTGACCCACGCATGAACACTGACGAAAATCACTGGGAGGTCGGCACCGATATCGGTGGCACCTTCACCGACATCATCGCGATCCGGCACTCCCCCGCGGAGGCGCGGATCGCGAAAGTGCCGTCGCGACCTCAAGCTCCGGTTCAGGCGATGCTGGAGGCAATCGAGGCGGTGGGCCTGCGCAAGAGCGAGGTCAAGCGCTTCGTCCACGGCACCACGCGCGTAACCAATGCCATCGTCGAAGGACGTTTGCCGAAAGTGGCGCTGGTGGCGACCGAAGGCTTTTCCGACGTGCTGGAGATCGCGCGCTATCGCCGCCGCGATCTCTATCGTCTCGACATTCCGCCAAAATCGCCGCCGCTGGTGCCGCCCGAACGATGTTTTGGCCTCGCCGAGCGCCTCGACCACGAGGGCCGGGTGCTGAAGGCGTTGGATGAAGCGGAGATCGAGCGCCTGGTGGCCTGGCTGAAGGGGACCGGCGTGCAGAGCGTCGCGGTCGCACTGCTTCACGCCTATGCCAATCCCGTCCACGAGAAAATGCTCGGCGAGCGGCTCAAGGGCGTCGTTGCCCACGTCTCGCTGTCGCACGAGGTCAATCCCGAGGCGCGCGAATACGAGCGGACCTCGGCGACCGTGTTCAACGCGGCCGCCATGCCGATCGCGGTGGAGTATCTCAGCGAACTGGAACTGCGACTGCCGATCGGTCCCGGCCTGCAGGTGTTTCATTCGGCCGGCGCCATGGTCCCGATCTCCGCCGTGAAGCGGCGGCCGCTGGTGATGGCGATGTCGGGCCCGGCGGCCGGCGTCTCCGCATCCGTCAGCATCGCGCGCCAGCTCGGCACATCGCGGATGCTGACGTTCGACATGGGCGGCACCACGACCGACGTGTGCCTGATCGTCGACGGCCAGGCCGAGATGACAGACGGCCGCATGCTCGGCGACAAGCCGCTGCGCCAGCCGATGCTTGCGGTTCACTCGATCGGCGCGGGCGGCGGCTCGATCGTGCGCAATGGTCCCGGCGGCCTGACCGTCGGACCGGAAAGCGCCGGCTCAGAGCCTGGACCGGCTTGCTACGGCCGCGGCGGTACCGAGCCGACCATCACCGACGCCAACGCCGTGCTCGGCTATCTCAATCCCGAAACCAAACTCGGCGACCGGATCGGAATCGACATCCAGGCAGCCAATGGTGTCATCGCGCCGATCGCGCGCGCTTTGGGGCTGAGCCTGACCGAAACCGCGCTCGGCATCATCAAGGTCGCGAACGCGACAATGGCGCGTGCGCTCCGCCGCGTCACGGTCGAGCGCGGCATCGACGGACGCGACTGCACGCTGCTCGCCTTTGGCGGTGGTGGCCCGATGCACGCCGCGGGGCTTGCCGATCTCTACGGAATTGCCGAGGTCGTCGTTCCCAGTGCATCAAGTGCTTTTTCGGCGCTGGGCTGTCTCACTGCCGATTTCAGCTTCCTCCAGCAGCAAACCTTGCGTGCTGCGCTTGACGGCATCGACCTCGCCCGCGTGTCGGAACGGATCGGGGTGCTGATTGACGATGCTTCGGCGCCGCTCGTCGCCAACGGCGTGGCCGCGACCGAGATTCAGGTCGAGCTGGTGGCCTTGATGCGCTACGCCGCGCAGAACGACGCCATTCCGGTTCCGTTTGCGCGACCGCTCGACGTCATCACGCTGAAGAAGGATTTTCTGGCCCGGCACCACGAGCTGTTCGGCTATGCGACCGGCGAGAGCTGCGTCATCGAATCCGTGCGGGTGCAGGCGCGCCGTCCGTCGCGCACCGTCGTGAGCCGGCCGTCCGTCGCGGTGAGGGCGGTCTCCACCGGCGAGCGCATCTGCTCGTTCGACGGCTTTCACGACATCGCAACAAGCATCATCGACCGCGCCTCGTTGACCGAGATTGTCAGCGGTCCGGCCATCATTGAAGACGCATGGTCGACCGTGGTGGTCCCGCCCGGCTGGCAGGCGCGGCCCGACGTTTCAGGCAATCTGTTCCTGACGCGGGTGGCCCCATGAAGATCGATCCGTTCGTCGTCGAGGTCATCAGGCACGGGCTCTCGGCCGCGGCCGAGGAGATGAGCCTGGTGATGACGCGCTCGGCGCGCTCGCCGCTGCTGCGCGAGGCCGGCGACCTGTCGTCGGCGATCACGGACGGCCGGGGTGACCTGGTCGGGCAGGGCCGCGACATCCCGATCCATCTCGGCGCGATGGCCTATACGGTTCTCGAATTGTTGAAGGTGGTGCCGCGGGACAGCCTGAACGAAGGCGATGCACTGATCTACAATGTCGGCCCGCTCGGCGGCAATCATCTCAACGACGTCAAGGTCGTGCGCCCCGTCTTCGTCGACGGCGAGATCGTGGCGTTCGCGGTCAGCCTCGCGCATTGGCCCGATATCGGCGGCACCTGGCCCGGCAGCTATTTTGCGAAAGCGATCGACACCTTCCAGGAGGCGATGCGCATTCCGCCGGTTCTGATCGCCACGGCAGCGGGCGTCAATACGCCGATCGTGCAGCTGCTCAAGGCCAATGTTCGCGATCCCGAATCCTGCGAGGGCGATCTTCTCGCCCAGATCGCCGCAACGAAAGCCGGCGAGAAGCGCATCTTCGAGCTTTGCCGCGAGCACGGCAAGGCAGTCTTCACGGCGGCGCAGGCGCGCCTGCACGATCTCTCCGAAATCGAGATGCGCGAGGCGTTGCGCGATCTGCCGGATGGCGTCTACGAGGGCGAGGATTATCTGGACGACGGCGGCGTCAACGCCGCGCCAGCGCGCATTCATGTCAAGATCACCATTGCAGGCGACGAAGCGACCTTCGATCTCTCGGGAAGCTGCGACCGCGTCTCGAATTTCTGCAACACCACGCCGTTCATGGCGCGCTCGGCGGTAGCCTATGCCGCGCGCATCATGAGCGGGCGCGACATGAACCAGAACGCGGGCGCGTTGCGGCCGCTGACCATCATCACGCGCCCGGGCTCGATCCTGGAGCCGGGGTGGAATGCCTCGGTTGCGGCCGGCAACCACGAGACCTCGATGCGCATCGTCGATGCGATCTTCCGCGCGATGCAGGATACCATTCCCGAGCGTCTGTCGGCCGGCGGGGCGACCACGGCGGGCGTCCTGTTTTTTGCCGAACCGCGGCAAAACGGTTCATGGAAGATGCTTTACGAGGTCCACGGCGGTGGCGAGGGCGCGCGGCATGATCGGGACGGCATCTCAGCGACGCGGGTGCATCTGTCCAACACCTCGAATACGCCGGTCGAGGTGATCGAGGCGAATTACGCGATCCAAGTCGAGCAGCAGGCCATTCGCAGGCATTCCGGCGGCGCGGGCGCCCATCGCGGCGGAGACGGAGTCGTGCGCACCTATCGTATCCTGGCGCCGTCGATGCATCTGACCACCTGCATCGAGCGCATGGTGATCGCGCCGTTCGGCATGCAGGGCGGCGAACCCGGCAAGCCCTGCCGCATCTCGCTGATCCGGCAGGGCGCGAACGTCGCGATCGACGGCAAGTCGAACCTGGTGCTGCAGCAAGGCGATCTCGTCAACATCGAGACCTGCGGCGGCGGTGGCTACGGCGCCGAGGCTGCGGAATGAAGGGATTGCAATGAGCAGATTGTTGCGAACCGGGCTGAATGCCGGCGACAGCGCGCCCATGGCCGTGGTCGGCGGCGAGGGCGTCTATTTTCATCTGTCGGATGGTCGCAAGCTCATCGACGGCAGCAACACCGGCGGCGGTCTCGGACATCGTCATCCCGCGATGGTGGAGGCGATCCGCCGCGCCGCGGATACGCCCGTCGTGAACGAGGGGTGGACCTGGGTCGGCCGCGAGCAGGCCGCTGACGATTTGATGGCCATCGCCTTCAAGGGCGAAGAGGATTGGGTCGGTGCGGTGCGCTTCTGCATCAGCGGCAGCGAGGCCAACGACATGGCGCTGTCACTTTGCCAGGCGCTGACGCAGCGGTCCGCGCTGGCAACGCGCGAACGCGCCTATCACGGCATTACGGGCCTGTCGCGCAGCATGACGGTGCAGCCGCAATGGCATGGCGGCCTCGCGGTGCACTCAGGCGGCTCGAAGCTGCCGGCGCCGATGGCGCCGGTGCGGATATTGCCGGCACCGCAGGGCGCGATCTATGGCGCGCCGGCTGACAACATTCCTCCCAGCGAATACCTGGCCGATGCCACGCGCCTGCTATCGGATACCGCAGCGACGATCATCGACTACACGCAGGGCGGCATCTATTACGACGGCGCCTATCAGGACGAGGTGGCGCGTTGCGCGCGGCAGGCTGGCTCCTACTGGATCGCCGACGAAGTGGTGACCGGCACCGGCCGCGCTGGGCGCTGGTTCGCCTTCCAAGGCGCCGAGAGCCGTCCTGACATCGTGACGCTCGGAAAATCGCTCGGTGGCGGTGCGGCGGCGGTTGCCGCGGTCGTAGTGTCGAAAGATATCGTCGAACGGCTCAAGGGCACGAGCTGGCAGAACTACGGCACGTTGCGTGGGCATCCCATCAGCATGGCCGCCGTCAGCGCCTATCTGAAAGTCGTCAGTGAAGAGAAGATTCTGGAGCACGTGAAGGGCGTCGAAAAGCTGTTCGCCCGCCGCCTGCTCGCCATCGCGCAGAAACATCCAAGCGTGCAGCGCGTGGCCGGGCAGGGGCTGCACTGGACCGTGGAGCTCCACGGCCCGGACTGGCGCTCCTGGCACGCCGACACCACCGAGGTGCCGATCGCCTCGCGCGTCGCGGAGCGGGCCCTGGAGGCAGGCGCCGTGATCGGCACCAGCGGCGAGCAGACTTCGCTGTTCCTCGCACCGCCACTCGTGATCTCCGAGCATGAGGTCGAGCAGCTTCTGGATGCACTGGACCACGGTCTCGATGTTGCGGATGAGGAGCAGACATGAGGGTGCATCGTGCAACGTACACCATGCCGATCGGCAGGCACCGGGTGGCAACTCCGGGCGAAGCTGCGTTAAGCTGCCGCGCGCCGGCACGTGCTTGAAACTGTAGCTTAGCTTAAGACATCACCAGGAAATCGCTGATGCGTATTGTCAATGTTGCCGCTGCCCAGATGGGCCCGATCCAGAAAGCCGACAGCCGCGAGGCCGTGGTCAAGCGCATGATCGCGCTGATGGATGAAGCCAAGAGCAAGGGCGCCGACCTGATCGTCTATCCGGAACTGGCGCTGACGACCTTCTTCCCGCGCTGGTATGTGGAGAACCGGGCCGAGTTCGACAATTGGTTTGAGCGCGAGATGCCGAATGCGGCGACCCGGCCGCTGTTCGAGCGCGCGGCGCAGCACCAGATGGCGATGAATTTTGGCTATGCGGAGCTGACGCCTGATGGACATCACTTCAACACCGCTGTTCTCACCGACAAGTCGGGCAAGATCGTCGGCAAATATCGCAAGATCCATTTGCCCGGCCATGTGGAATACGACACCAAACGCTCGCACCAGCATCTGGAAAAGCGCTATTTCGAGCCGGGCGATCTCGGCTTCAACGTCTGGCGCGAGCTCGGCGGCATCATCGGCATGGCCATCTGCAACGACCGCCGCTGGCCCGAGACCTATCGCGTGATGGGCTTGCAGGGCGTCGAGATGGTGCTGATCGGCTACAACACGCCGTCCGTGAATGCGGAGAGGAGCGATGAGGGCGTCGAGAAACGCCTGTTCCACAATCGCCTCTCGGCGCAGGCCGGCGCCTATCAGAACGCAACCTGGGTTGTCGCGGTGGCCAAGGCCGGCAATGAGGACGGCCACCCGCTGTTTGGCGGCAGCCTGATCGTCGATCCCAATGGCGAGATCGTCGCCGAGGCCAGGACAGAAGAGGACGAGCTGCTGGTCCACGCTTGCGATCTCGATGCCACCACGTTCGGCAAGACCACGATCTTCAATTTCGCGCAGCATCGCCGCATCGAGCATTACGGTCTGATCACCAGCCAGACCGGCGCGGTGCCACCGCCGGAGAAGTGATGTCGATGGCTGACAAGGGCACATCAGGTATTCCTTTGCGGGAGCTCGATCCGCGCGACCGCTACAAGCTGCTCTGCGGCGTGGTGGTGCCACGGCCGATTGCGCTGGTGACGACGCTCGATGCCAACGGAGCGGTCAACGCGGCGCCCTTCAGTTTCTTCAACGTGTTTTCCGAGAGCCCGGCGCTGATCGTGCTCGGCCTCCAGCACAAGCCGGATCACAGCCCGAAGGACACCACCCGCAACATCCATCGCGACGGCGAGTTCGTCGTTCACATGGTTGATGAGGCGCTCTCCGCAGCGATGAATGACTGCGCGGTCGATTTCCCGTCCGGTGACAGCGAGGTCGCTGCGGCAGGGCTCGCGACCCTTCCCTCAATCGACGTGAAGGTGCCGCGCCTCGCTGCGGCACCCTTTGCGCTCGAATGCCGGCGCCATGTCGCGTTAAATTTTTCGCCCGATCGCGAACTGCTGGTCGGCGAAGTGCTCCGGGTTCACCCCCGCGAGGGCCTCGTCAACGAGGCCAACATGTATGTCGACCTCGACGCCTACCGCCCGATCGGCCGCATGTTCGGCAATCTCTATACGACGCAGCGGGACACGTTCACGCTTGTCCGCGAGAGCCACGCGCAATGGATCGCGCGGCAGGACGCCAAAGAGCTGAAGGACGCCTAGTGATTCGAGAATTGCACCGTACCCAGCGCCATCGTGACGGCCGCCTGCGTCGGGTCGATTACGGCAATGCCGAGCGCGTCTTCGAGGGGACGGCGATGGCGCGCCATGCCGGCGCAGCCCATCACGATGGCGCGGGCGCCGTCCTCGTCGCGCAGCGCGCGGCCGATTTCGATCATCCTGGCCAGCGTGCCTTCGCCCGAGGCGGTTTCGGCGACGCTCATGTTGAGCGGCCGCTCGCCGGCGAGGCGTTCGGTCAGTCCCATCTGCCTGAGATAGCGCATGTGACGCGGGATCGAGCGCTGGGCGATCGCGATGACGCCAAAGGTCTCGGCGCGGGCCAGCGCCGTCAGCACGCCGCACTCGGCGATGCCGAACACGGGCCGGTCGGTGCCTTCACGGCAGACCTGAAGCCCGGGATCGCTGTAACAGGCGATGACAAAGGCGGCCGAGCTGTTGTCGCCCTCGACCAGCCGGCGCAGCGGCATCGCGACGCCATCGACATCGGCCTGGCTTTCAATGCCGAACGGTCCCTCGGCCAGCGTCTGGCAGACCAGTTCGGGGCCGCCCTCGAAACCGAGCGGCTTCAGCGCGTCCTCCAGCCCCTGCGTGACCGCGGGGTTGGAATTCGGATTGATGACGAGAATGCGCGGCCGGGCCATGATGGTTTTCCTGCGGAATGGCGATCACTTGGCTTTAGGCTATCACGGAGTGCCTCATGACTGAACCAGTTTACGACCTGATCATCCGCGGCGGCCGCGTCGCCACCACGACCGACGTGTTCGAGGCCGACGTCGCGATCTCCGGCGAGACCATCGCCGCTATCGGCCGCGGGCTTCCGGCGGCGAAGCGCGAGATCGACGCGCGCGGAAAGCTGGTTCTGCCCGGCGGCGTCGACAGCCACGCCCATATCGAGCAATTGTCCGCGGCCGGCATCATGAATGCCGACACCTTTGAGAGCGCGACCGTCTCGGCTGCCTTTGGCGGCACGACCACGGTGATTCCTTTCGCCGCCCAGCACGTCGGCATGAAGCTGCCGCAGGTGGTCGAGGATTATCACGCGCTGGCGAAGAAGGGCGCCGTGATCGACTACGCCTTTCACATGATCATCGCCGATGCGACCAAAGAAACGGTCGAGGAGCATATCCCCGCGCTGGTGAAGCAGGGCCATGCCTCGATCAAGATTTTCATGACCTATGACCGGCTCAAGGTCGACGACGAGCCGCTGCTGGATATCCTTCTGGCCGCGCGCCAGTCCGGCGCGATGTTGTGCGCCCATGCCGAAAACCACGGCATCATCGCCTGGATGGTGAAGCGCCTGCTCGCGCGCGGCTACACAATGCCGAAATATCACGCCGTCAGCCACGCCCGCGTGTCCGAGGCGGAGGCCTTCACCCGGTTGATCGGCATGGCGGCGCTAATCGACCAGCCCATCATGATCTTCCATGTCTCGACTGCCGAAGGCGCCAAGGTGATCCGCGACTCGCGCGGGCAGGGGCTGAAGGTGTTTGCCGAGACCTGTCCGCAATATCTGTTCCTGACCGCCGCCGATCTCGACAAGCCCGGGGCGGAAGGCGCCAAGTGGATGTGCAGCCCGCCGCCGCGGACGCATTCGGACCAGGAGGCGCTGTGGCAGGCGCTATCGCTGGGCGATCTCCAGACCATCTCGTCGGATCACGCGCCGTATCGCTACGACGAGACCGGCAAGCTGCGTGCCGGTCCCAATCCCAACTTCAAGCAGGTCGCCAATGGCCTGCCGGGACTGGAACTGCGCTTGCCGTTGCTGTTCGACGCGATGGTGTCGAACGGGCGGCTGGGCCTGGAAAAATTCGTGGAGCTGACCGCGACCGCGCCAGCAAAAATCTACAATCTGCATCCGCGCAAGGGCTCGATCGCGGTCGGCGCTGATGCCGATATCGCGATCTGGGATCCCGATCGTGAGACCGTGATCGCCGACGAGATGATGCACGATCTCGCCGGCTACACACCGTTTGCGGGACGGAAGCTGAAGGGTTGGCCGATGTCGGTGCTGTCGCGCGGTCGGGTGATCATCGACGGCAACAAGTGCCTCGCGAGCGCTGGCAGCGGACAGTTCCTGGCCCGCAGCGGGGGCGAGGCGGCCAAGCCGACGGGGCGGCTCGTCGCCGACATGGACCCTGAACGCAATTTCGGAGCAAACCTGCTGTGACGGCGGATCGCGCGCGATGAAGATCGTCATCTTCGGCGGCACCGGCTTTGTCGGCCTCAACGTTGCGGGGGCGCTGCTCGCGCGCGGCCACGACGTCACGCTTTATAACCGCGCAGAGTTGCCACCATCCGCGCGGCGATCTCTTGCCGACTACGGCGCCCGGCTCAAAGCCGTGCAGGGCGATATCACCGACGCAGATGCCATCGATGCCCTGATCGCCGAAGGCGTTGATGCGATCGTGCTCGGGGCGGCCATCACCGCCGGTGATGAACTGGAGAGGGCATCGACCGCGCGCGTTCTCGAGATCAATGTGATGGCGCAGATCCCGATCCTGCTCTCTGCTATCCGGCATGGCGTTCGTCGCGTCGTCAATCTCTCCTCGGCATCGGCCTACGGTGCTGCGGGTGCGCGGGTCGCGATTCTGGACGAGGACACGCCTTGCGATCCGGTCTCGTTCTACGCCATCAGCAAGTTCACATCGGAGCGATCGGTTGCGCGTCACGCCGAGCTCTTCGGCGGCGATTTCCTGAGTGTACGGCTGAGCGCCCTGTTCGGGCCGTGGGAGCGACCGAGCTCCGTGCGCGACACGCCAAGCCTCCAGTTCCAGATTCTGGCGGCATTCGCGCGCGGCGAGCCGGCGATCATGCCTGAAACGGGCATGAGGGACTGGATCTACGCGCCGGATGCGGCCGAGGCCGTCGCACTGCTGATCGAAGCCGAGCGGCCGCGCCATCGGCTCTACAACATCTCCAGTGGCGCGCTATGGCCGGCGCTGCAATGGGGCGAGGCCTTTGCGGCGTTGCATCCCGGCCTGGAGTGCCGGCTCGCGGCGCCCGGCGAGAAAACCATCATCAAGCTGCATGGGCCCTATCGTGCGCCGCTGTCGGTGAACCGGATGGCGGATGAATTCGGCTGGCAGGCGAGGTTCGGCTGCGCCGACTCCGCCGCAGCCATGAGCGCCTGGTGGACGCAGCACAAGGAGAGTCTCTGATGCGGCTGCAGGGGCGCACGGCCATCATTACGGGCGCAGGCTCCGGCATCGGCCGCGCCAGCGCGAAGCTGTTTGCCGACGAAGGCGCGCATCTCGCTCTGGTCGATCGCGATGCCGCGGGGCTTGAGGAGACGCTGATCCTGGTGGGCGAGGCAACGACCTATGTCGGTGACGCCGGCGATGCCAGTTTTGCCGAGACCGTAGTCGGCGATGTCGTGGCCCGGCACGGCCGGCTCGATATCCTGATGACCGCCGCGGGCTTTTCCTGCGGCGGCACGGTGCTGACCACCAGTCCCGAAGATTGGGATGCGGTGTTCCGCACCAATGTCGGTGGCACCTGGCTGTGGGCGCGGGCGGCCGTGCCGCAGATGCAGCGGCAGAAGGGCGGCTCGATCATCACGCTGGCATCGCAGCTTGCGATCGCCGGCGGCAAGGGCAACAGCGCCTATATCGCCGCCAAGGGCGCGATTATCGGCCTGACGCGGACGATGGCGGTGGACTTTGCGACCGACGGCATTCGCGTCAACGCCATTGCACCCGGTGCGATCGACACGCCGATGCTTCGCCGCAGCTTTGCCCGTCACGCCAATGCGGACGAGGTGCGCGAAACCTCCCGCAATCGCCATGCCATGAAGCGGTTCGGTCAGGCCGAGGAGATCGCGCAAGCGGCGCTGCATCTCGCAAGCGATGCGTCCTCATTTACCACCGGCACCGTGATGGTGGTCGACGGAGGCTGGCTCGCGGCATGAGGTATACACTGACAGAGCTCGAAGCTGACGTTCGCGCCGATCTCGCGCGGATCGCGCATCCCGGTGCCGCCTGGCTCGAACCGAAGCCGGGACCGGACGACAAGCCGGCGCTGGATGTGCTCGTGATCGGCGCCGGCCAATCCGGCATCGCCATCGGCTTCGGCCTGATGCGCTCCCGTGTCAGCAACATTCTGCTGCTGGACAAGGCCGAGGAGGGGATGGAAGGCCCGTGGCTCACCTATGCCCGCATGCCGACGCTGCGCAGCCCAAAGGATTATACCGGTCCTGACCTCGATATCCCGAGCCTGACCTATCAGTCTTGGCATGAGGCCCGCTTCGGCAAGGAGAGCTGGCAGACACTCGACCTGATCCCGCGCGGGCACTGGGCTGAGTATCTGCTCTGGCTACGGCGCACGATCGGCCTGCCCGTGCGCAACGGCTGCGAGCTCCTGGAAATCCGGCCGGCCGCAGACGGGTTGCTGGCCGCACGCGTGAAGCGTGGCGATGGCGTCGAGACGCTCCATGCGCGCAAGATCGTGCTGGCGACGGGGCAGGAGGGAATGGGGAGCTGGATGATCCCCGAGCCGCTGAGCCATCTGCCGATGAGCTCGGTCGCAACAGTCGACGACGATATCGATTTCGAAAACCTCCGCGGCAAGCGCGTCGCCGTGATCGGCGCCGGCGCATCTGCCTTCGACAACGCGGCAACCGCGCTGGAAGCCGGCGCCGCAGAGGTACACCTGCTATGCCGCCGCGCACAGATCCAGGTAATCCAGCCCTATCGCTGGCTGACCTTTCGCGGCTTCCTGCGTCATCTCAGCGATCTCGACGATGCCTGGCGCTGGCGCTTCATGCGCACCATCCTCGACATGCGCGAAGGATTTCCGCAGCCGACCTATGATCGCTGCGCGCGCCACGCCAATTTCACATTGCACGAGGGCGCGCCGCTTGAGGCGGCCCGCGAGACCGGCAAGGGCATCGAATTGCAGACGCCGCGCGCCGCCATCGCGGCGGATTTCGTCATCTGCGGCACCGGCATCGACATGAACTTTGCCGGGCGCGGCGAACTCGCCACATTCGCCGGCAATATCGCAACCTGGGCGGACCGCTACCACCCCCCGGAGAGCGAGCGCAACGCGCGGCTCGGCCGCTTTCCCTATCTCGCCGACGACTACGCCTTCACCGAGCGCGTCGCGGGCGAGACGCCGTGGATCTCAGACATCCATCTCTTCGCCATCGCCTCCACCATGAGTTTTGGTCCGTCGGGATCGTCGATCAACGCGATGACGACCGCGGTGCCGAAGCTGGTGAATGGCCTGACGCGCGGCCTGTTTCGTGCCGACGTGGAACGGCACTGGGCCTCGCTCCGCGCCTATGACGTGCCGCAGGCCGTGGTCACGCGGCCAGCGCGAAAAATGGAAGAATCGCGATGATCGTCCATGCGCCGCCGCGACAAAGCGTCCACAACAGCGCATCATGAGACTGGCGCGCAACTTGCTTCTTTCTTAACCTGTCCTGTCGGCGTTCTTGTCGAGATCTTTGGGGAAAACCAATGCGTATTGTGTCTTTCAGGTCGGCATCCTCCGTGCTCGCCACCATCGCGTTGTTGCTCATCGCCACCGCGCCTTCGCGAGCGCAAACCAGGGCCGAGACGTTGCGCTATGTCACCGGCGCATCCGTCAACACGCTCGATCCCAACATCCCGGGCTCGACGCGCGAATCCTTCGCGCTGAGCATGAGCACCTACGACCGCCTGGTGGCGTTCGGCCGCAAGCAGCTCAACGGCAAATGGGTGTTCGATCTCGACAAGATCACCGGCGAGCTCGCCGAATCCTACGACGTCAGCCCGGATGGACTGAAGCTGACGTTCCGTCTGCGCAAGGATGCCAAGTTCCAGGACGGCTCGCCCGTGACCGCCGAGGACGTGAAATGGTCTCTCGATCGCTGCGTCACCGCGCCGATCCTTGGCAAGGCACAGTTGCTGACGGGATCGCTGACGTCGGCCGACCAGTTCAAGGTGATCGATCCCCTCACGATCGAAGTGACGCTGCCGAAGCCCGACAAGCTCGCGCTGCCGAATCTCGCGACGGTCTACCCGCTGATCATCAACTCGAAGGTCGCCAAGGAGCACGCGACCCCAGAAGATCCCTGGGCGACCGCTTGGCTGAAGGAGCACACTGCCGGCAGCGGTGCCTATGTGATCGAGAGCTTCAAGCCCGGCGAGCAGGTGATCATCAAGCGCAACGAGGACTGGAACCGCGGCTCGCCCAACAAGCCGGCCTTCTTCAAGCGCGTGATCGTGCAGTCCGTGCCGGAGCCCGCGACCCGCGCCAATCTTGTCGAGCGCGGCGACGCCGACCTCGTCGTCGATCTCCAGGCCAGCGACGTGCAATCGCTCGAGGCCAAGGGCAAGCTCAAGGTGATCTCGACGCCGCAATACAATTCGATCACCTTCGTCTCGATGAACAACCAGATCCCGCCCTTCGACAACGTCAATGTGCGCAGAGCCGTCGCCTTCGCGCTGCCCTATGAGGATATGTTCAAGGCTGCCCTGTTCGGTCGCGGCGCGCCGCTGTTCGGTGCGACATGGCCGGATGGCAAGCCGCTGAACGGCATCTATCCGTTCCGGGCGCCGGTGAAGACCGATCTCGACAAAGCGAGGGAATATCTGAAAGCCGCCGGCCTCCCGGAGGGTTTTTCAACCACCTTCAGCTTCAACGTCGGCCAGGCCTCGACCGCGGAGCCGATGGCGGCTCTCGTGAAGGAATCGCTTGCCAAGATCGGGATCAAAGTCGACATCCAGAAGCTGCCGGATGCGCAGATGTCGACGCAGATCAACGAGAAGAAGCTGCCCCTGTTCACGGAAGGCATCGTCGCCTGGCTGCCCTCGACCGATTACTTCTACCGCAATTTCTACACCGGCAATCAGCGCTGGAACTATAGCTCGATCAACAATCCGGAACTGGCGACGATCGCGCAGGAAGCGCGCTTCGAGCCCGACAAGGCCAAGTACGAGGAGGATGGCCGCAAGCTCAACGCGATCCATTTCAGCGAGATGCCGCAGATCCCGCTGTGGCAGCCGAACCAGGACGCCGTAATGGCGGCCTCGATCGAGGGCTATACCTACGAATTCCATCGTCAGGTCGATTATCGCGACGTCAGCCGCAAGTAATTTGACTGAAAAGTGATGTCCGCAAACGGAGGCTCTGAAAGGTGATGACCGGTCTTGGTGCGACGGTGGCGCGGGCGGGGAGGCGGCTTTTGTCGTCGCTGCCGGCGTTGTTCGGCGTGCTGGTCTTCACCTTTCTCCTGATGCGGGTCCTCCCCGGAGATCCCGCGGTGTTCTTCGCCTCTGGGCCCAATGCCGGCAAGGAGGAGATCGAGCAGATCCGCAAGCAGATGGGGCTCGACAAGTCGGTGCCGGAGCAGCTCGTGTTCTATCTGTCCGATATCGGCCGCGGCAATCTCGGCCGCTCCATGATGACGGGACAGCCGGTCCTGAAGGATCTGCGCGAACGGCTGCCGGCCTCGCTGGAGTTGACCTTCACGGCGCTCCTGATCGCGCTGATCGCGGCGGTGCCACTCGGCGTGGTCGCAGCCTTGAAGCCGGGATCGCTGGTCGATCACGGCGTGCGGCTGTTCTGTGCGCTCGGCGTCTGCGTGCCGACCTTCGTGTCGGGCCTGCTGCTGATCTATGTGTTCTACTATCTGCTAGGTCTTGCGCCTGACCCGACCGGGCGGATCGACGTCTTCACCTCGCTGCCGCCGCAGCGCACCGGATTCCTGTCGATCGATTTCCTGCTCGCGGGAGACATCGAGGGCTGGTGGGCGGCCTGCAAGCAGCTGATCCTGCCTGCGCTGAGCATGGCCCTGTTCGTCATCGCGCCGCTGGCGCGGATCACGCGTGCCTCGATGCTGGTCTCGCTCGGCAGCGATTTCGTGCGCACGGCGCGCTCGGTCGGATTGTCCTGGCAGAAGGTCGTTGTCACCTATGCGCTGCGTAATGCGATCCTTCCCGTTATCACCATTGCCGGCATCGTGTTCTCGACCATGCTTGGCGCGAATGTCCTGGTGGAGAAGGTGTTCTCCTGGCCGGGCGTTGCCTCCTACGCGCTCGATGCGCTGCTATCGTCCGACTATGCGCCGGTGCAGGGTTTCGTGCTGCTGATGGCTGGCATCTTCGTGCTGGTCAATCTCGTTGTCGATATCTGCTACGGCATCGCCGATCCCAGGGTGTCGATCGGATGACCAGCGCAACCCTCCGCCATTCGGTCTGGATATTGCGCGGCAACCCGCTGACCGGTGTCGCCGCGGCGGGTGTCCTGCTGTTTGTCCTGGTCGCGATCTTCGGACCGTGGCTGGTGCCCTATGATCCCGTCGTCTCCAATGTCTCGGAGGCCCTGCAACCGCCGAGCGCGGCGCATCTTGCCGGCACCGACCAGCTTGGGCGCGACGTGTTCAGCCGCCTCGTCGTTGCGGCACGCCTCGACCTTGCCATCGCGGTCTCGGCGGTCGGCATCTCCTTCGTGATCGGCGCCGTCGTCGGCTCATTCTGCGGCTATGCCGGCGGCAGGCTCGACCGCTCGGTCGGCCGCTTCGTCGACGTCATGATGGCCTTTCCGCTGTTCGTGCTGGCGATGGCGATGGTTGCGGCGCTCGGCAACCGGATCGAGAACGTTGTGATTGCGACCGCGATCATCAATCTTCCCTTCTACATCCGCTTCGCGCGCGCCGAGGTCAACGTCCGGCGCAATGTCGGCTGGGTGGAGGCGGCGCGTTCCTGTGGCGAGAGCCATTTCTCGGTGGTGCTGCGCTTCCTGCTGCCGAACATCCTGCCGGCGATGGCGGTGCAGATCTCGCTCAACCTCGGCTGGGCGATCCTGAACGCCGCCGGCCTGTCCTTCATCGGCCTTGGCGTCAAGCCGCCGACGCCGGAATGGGGCATCATGGTCGCGGAGGGCGCCCGCTTCATCTCGACGGGGCGGTGGTGGCTGGTGGCCTTTCCGGGCCTCGCGTTGATGATGGCCGTGCTGTGCTTCAACCTCCTCGGTGACGGGATGCGGGACATTCTCGATCCGCGCATGCGCACATGAGCGAGGACTTGCTCAGGATCGACGATCTCCACGTTTCGTTCTCGACGCGGCGCGGAATGGTCGAGGCCGTGCGCGGCGTGACGCTCAAGGTCGAGGCCGGCGAGATGCTTGGCCTCGTCGGCGAAAGCGGATCGGGCAAGTCGGTCACCGGTTTTGCCACGACGCGACTGCTCGATGCAGCCGGGCGCGTCACCGGCGGAAAAATCCTGTTTCGCGGGCAAGACGTCACAAAACTCAGGCGTGACGATCTCCGTCAGCTCCAGGGCGCCGCGATGTCGATGATCTTTCAGAACCCGCGCGCGGCGCTCAACCCGATCCGCGCGATCGGCCTGCAGATCGCGGACGCGATCCTCACGCACAAGCGGATATCGAAGGACGCCGCCCGCGCCGAGGCACTGGAGCTGTTGCGCGCCGTCCAGATCCGCGACCCCGAGACGCGGATGAACGCCTATCCGCACGAGCTCTCCGGCGGCATGTGCCAGCGCGTGATGATCGCGATCGCGATCTCCTGCAATCCCGCGCTCTTGATCGCCGATGAGCCGACGACCGGGCTCGACGTCACCACGCAGAAGGTGGTGATGGACCTTTTGGCGGAGATTGCCGCCGCGCGCGGCATGGCGACGATCCTGATCACGCACGATCTCGGGTTAGCGGCGCGATATTGTCGCCGTATCGCGGTGATGGAGCGCGGCCGTATAGTCGAAGAGGCTAGCCCCAGGACGCTGTTCGGCGCACCGCAGCACGCCTATACCCGGCGTCTGGTGGCGGCGTCGCCGACCGCGACCTCCGGGATCGCGGACCTCGTAACGGAAGAGGAGCGGGAAGGCTACGCGGCTGTCGTCAGCAGGCCCAGGCAGGAGCCCGTTCACGGGACTCCGCCGCTGCTGGAGGTGCGCAAGCTCGCAAAACGCTTCGACGAGGGCGCTGCGGCGGTGGCGGACTTCTCCATGACGATGGCCGGCGGCGAGAGCGTCGGCCTCGTCGGCGAATCCGGCTCCGGCAAGAGCACGACGTCGCGCATGATCTGCCGCCTGATCGATCCGAGCGAGGGCGAGATCGTGTTCGACGGGCAGTCGATCGGCCACGTGGCGTCGCGCGACTTTCATCGCTCGCGCTTCCGCAAAGACATCCAGATGGTGTTCCAGGACCCGAACGAGAGCCTCAATCCGCGCTTCACCGCCTTCGATTGCATCGCCCATCCGCTGATGCGGCTCGATCGTATGCGTGGGGGCGATGCGCTGCGCAAGCGGGTGGAGGATTGCGCCGAGCGTGTGGGGCTGCAGCTGGATCTGTTGCCGCGCTTTCCGCATCAGCTCTCCGGCGGCCAGAAGGCGCGCGTCGGCATCGCGCGCGCCATCGCCTGCCGGCCGCGGCTCCTGGTGCTGGACGAGCCGACCGCCGCGCTCGACGTATCCGTTCAGGCGGTGGTACTGCAACTGCTCGATCGTCTCAGGCGCGAGAACGACATCGCGCTGCTGTTCGTCAGCCACGATCTCAACGTGGTGCGCATGCTTTGCGATCGCACTATCGTGCTGCGCAATGGCGGCATCGTGGAGCAGGGCGAGAGCCGGGCGCTGTTCGACAATCCCAAGACCGACTACACGCGCAAGCTCGTCGAGGCGATTCCGCATATCGAGACCGGGCCAGTGCTGGCGGCTGCGCTTTGAGGTCTCGCCCGGCCCAAATGGTGCGGATATCCCGCTGGCGAAGGTCCGGTTAGTGGCATACCATTTGCACGCCAATGAGCTCTGGTTTCACCTGTTCTTGGCCAACGATGGCCGGCATCACGGCACTATTGGGAGGATTTCATGGATCGCAGGACCGTATTGAAGGGACTGGCCGGCGCGGGCGGTCTGGCATTGAGCGGCTTCTCGGCCCCGGCGATCGCACAAGGCGCCTCCGCGCGCACCCTGCGCTTCGTGCCGCAAGCAAACCTCGCCAATTTCGACCCGATCTGGGGCACGCAATATGTCGTGCGCAATGCCGCCGCGCTGGTCTGGGATACGCTCTACGGCGTCGATTCCTCGCTCCAGCCGCAGCGGCAGATGGTCGAGTCCGAGGAAGTGACCGACGACGGCACCACCTGGACGTTCAAATTGCGGCCGGGCCTCAAATTCCACGACGGCGAGCCGGTGCGGAGCAAGGACGTCGTTGCGAGTCTCACCCGCTGGGCGGCGCGCGATCCGATGGGGCTGATGCTCAAGGCACTGCAGCAGGAACTCACTGCTGTCGACGATCGCACTTTCAAATGGGTGCTGAAGCAGCCGTTCCCGAAGATGCTCTATGCGCTTGGCAAGAACAACTCGCCCTGCGCCTTCATCATGCCGGAGCGCATCGCGCAGACCGACCCGTTCAAGCAGATCGGCGATTATGTCGGCTCGGGGCCGATGAAGTTTGCCAAGGGCGAGTGGGTCCCCGGCGCGAAAGCCGTGTTCGAGAAGTTTGCCGACTATGTACCGCGGCAGGAGAAGGCGTCGTGGCTCGCCGGCGGCAAGCAGATGCTGCTCGACCGCGTCGAATGGATCGTGATGCCGGATCCGGCGACCGCCGCGGCCGCGCTGCAAAACGGCGAGATCGACTGGTGGGAGAACCCGATCGCGGACCTCGTCCCGGTCCTGAAGAACAACAAGAACATCAGCGTCGATATCGGCGATCCCCTCGGCAATGTCGGCTCGTTCCGCATGAACTTCCTGTATCCGCCCTTCAACGACGTGCGGGCGCGGCGCGCAGTGCTGATGGCGATGAGCCAGGAAGACTATATGCGCGCGCTCGTCGGCGACGATAATTCGCTGTGGAAGTCGCTGCCCGGCTTCTTCACGCCCGATACGCCGCTCTACACCGAGGCGGGCGGCGAGGTCCTGAAGGGCAAGCGCGATCTTGACGCTGCAAAGAAGCTGCTCGCCGAGAGCGGTTATTCCGGCCAGCCGGTGACCTGCCTGGTGGCGCAGGACCAGCCGATCACCAAGGCGTTCGGCGATGTGACCGCCGATCTCTTGAAGAAGCTCGGCATGAATGTCGACTTCGTCGCGACCGATTGGGGCACGGTCGGCTCCCGCCGCGCGCAAAAGACGCCGCCCGGACAGGGCGGCTGGAACATGTTCCACACCTGGCATGCGGGTTCGGACTGCATCAATCCGGCGCCCTATACCGCCATTCGCGCCAACGGCGACAAGGCCTGGTTCGGCTGGCCGAACAGCCCCGGCACGGAAAAGGAGGTCACGTCCTGGTTCGAGGCCAAGGGCCTCGACGAGGAGAAGGCCGCGGTCGCTCGTCTCAACAAGGTCGCGCTCGAGGACGTCGTCTACGCGCCGACCGGCTTCTTCCTCAGCTACACGGCCTGGCGCAAGAACGTCTCCGGCATCACAAAGGGGCCGCTGCCGTTCTTCTGGGGCGTGTCGAAATCCGCATGACCTTGCGCTGAAGCCAGATGCTATCCTACATCCTCCGGCGTATCGCCTCGACCTTGCCAGTGATGGCCATCGTCGCGCTGTTCGTGTTCAGCCTGCTCTACATCGCGCCGGGAGATCCCGCCGTGGTGATCGCAGGCGATCAGGCAAGTCCGGAGGATGTGGAGCGTATCCGTCAGAGCCTCGGCCTCGATCGACCCTTCCTGATCCAGTTCGGCAGTTGGGTCTGGCGCATTCTGCATGGCGATCTCGGCACCTCGATCTTCACCAATTTGCCGGTCTCGACCATGATCGGGCAGCGTCTCGGGCCGACGCTGTCGCTGATGATGGTCACGCTCCTGCTCACGATCGTGGTCGCGGTGCCGCTCGGCGTGCTGGCGGCCTGGAAGGCGGGAAGCCTGATCGACCGGGCCATCATGGCCTTTGCCGTGTTCGGCTTCTCCCTGCCGGTCTTCGTCGTCGGCTATGTCCTCGCCTACGTCTTCGCGCTGGAGCTCGAATGGCTTCCGGTGCAAGGCTATACGCCGCTCGCCCAGGGCGTCTGGCCCTGGCTGCAAAACCTGATCCTGCCGGCGATCGCGCTCGGCTGTGTCTACATCGCGCTGATCGCCCGTATCACGCGCGCCACCATGCTCGAAGTATTGCAGCAGGATTATATCCGCACCGCGCGCGCCAAGGGCCTCGGACAGGGCGGCATCCTGTTCGTCCACGCGCTGAAGAACGCGGCGGTGCCGATCGTCACGGTGATCGGCATCGGCATCGCGCTGCTGATCGGCGGCGCGGTCGTCACGGAAAGCGTTTTCGCGATTCCCGGCCTCGGCCGGCTCACGATCGACGCGATCCTGCGCCGCGATTATCCCGTAATCCAGGGCATCGTGCTGCTGTTCAGCTTCGTCTACGTCCTCGTCAATCTGATGATCGACGTCATTTATACGCTCGTTGACCCGAGGATCCGCTATTGACCGATACGACCGTCAATCCGCAAGCGCTGCCGGCGGGCTTCGTCCTCGCGCCGCAACTGCCTGAGATCCTCCGGCCGGTTACGATCCGGCGCGGCTTCGTCGGGCTGCTGCGCGGCCATCCCACCGTTGCCATTGGCGGCACGTTGCTGCTGTTGCTCGTCCTGATCGCGATCTTTGCGCCTTATCTTGGAACGGTGGATCCGACCGCACTTGCGCCGGCCAAGCGGACCCGCGCACCGTCGGCGCTTTACTGGTTTGGCACCGACGTTCTCGGCCGTGACATCTATTCACGCGTGCTGTTCGGCGCGCGCGTCTCGCTCACGGTCGGCTTGTCCGTTGCGATCTTCGCCTCCGCGGCCGGTCTCGCCATCGGCATCGTCTCCGGCTTCATCCGCTGGGCCGACGGCATCTTGATGCGCTTCATGGACGGCCTGATGTCGATCCCGCCGATCCTGCTGGCGATCGCGCTGATGGCGCTGACACGCGGCAGCGTCGGCAACGTCATTCTCGCGATCACCGTCGCCGAAATCCCGCGCGTCTCCCGCCTCGTGCGCAGCGTCGTGCTCTCGCTGCGCGAGCAGCCCTACGTGGATGCGGCAGTGGCCTGCGGCACGCGCACACCGATGATCATCCTGCGCCATATCCTGCCCAACACGCTGGCGCCGATGCTGATCCAGGCGACTTACATTTGTGCCAGCGCGATGATCACCGAGGCGATCCTGTCCTTCATCGGCGCTGGTACGCCGCCGACCATTCCGTCCTGGGGCAACATCATGGCCGAGGGGCGGGCGCTGTGGCAGGTCAAGCCCTACATTGTGTTCTTTCCGGCGGCCTTCCTGTCCGTCACCGTGCTCGCCGTCAATCTGCTCGGCGACGGCCTTCGCGATGCGCTCGATCCGCGCATGGCCAAGAGCCTCTGATGGCGAGGGGCTGATCGCGATGGCACTGCTCGAAGTCGAGAATTTGCAAACCCACTTCCGCACGCCCAGCGGCATCAACCGCGCGGTGGACGGCGTGTCGTTCCATGTCAACGAGGGCGAGACGCTCGCCATCGTCGGCGAGTCCGGCTGCGGCAAGTCGGTGACCTCGATGTCGCTGATGCGGCTGATCCCGGAACCGCCGGGAAGGATCGCCGGCAGCATCCGCTTCGCGGGCAAGGACCTGCTGCAAATGTCCGACCGCGAGATGCGCGCGATCCGCGGCAACGACATCTCGATGATCTTCCAGGAACCGATGACCAGCCTCAACCCGGTCCTGACCGTCGGGCGTCAGATCCGCGAGACGCTGATGATCCACCAAGGCTTGGATAGAGAGGCCGCCGAGGCGCACGCCATCGAGATGTTGATTCTGGTCGGCATTCCCGAGCCGAAGCGTCGCGTGCGGGAATATCCGCACCAGCTCTCCGGCGGCATGCGCCAGCGCGTCATGATCGCCATTGCACTTGCCTGCAATCCAAAGCTTCTCATTGCGGACGAGCCGACCACCGCGCTCGACGTGACGATCCAGGCGCAGATCCTGAAATTGATGTTGGACCTCAAGCACCGGGTCGGCGCGGCGATCATCCTGATCACCCACGATCTTGGCGTGGTCGCCGAGATCGCCGAGCGCGTCATGGTCATGTATGCCGGGCGCAAGGTCGAAGAAGCGCCGGTGGCGGAACTGTTCCGTTCGCCGCGTCATCCCTACACGCAGGGCCTGCTCGGTGCAGTGCCGCGGCTCGGCTCGTCGCTGACCGGCACCGCGAGGCGGCTGGCAGAGATCCCCGGGCAGGTGCCTGATCTGCGCAAGCCTATCGTCGGCTGCGTCTTCGCCGGACGTTGCGCGCTCGCGACCGATCTCTGCCGCCAGTACGCGCCGGGGCTCGAAGAGAAGGGGCCACGTCACGTCGCGGCCTGCCACTATGCAGCCAAGGGAGCGGTCGCGGCATGAGCCCCCCACTGCTCCAGGTCAACGACCTCAAGAAGCACTTTCCGGTCAAAAAGGGCATGTTCAGCCGCAAGTCCGAATGGGTCTATGCGGTGGACGGCGTGTCGTTCGAGATCGCGCGTGGCGAGACGCTCTCGCTGGTCGGCGAGTCCGGCTGCGGCAAATCGACGGTCGGCCGTGCGATCCTGCGACTGTTCGACATCACGTCAGGGCAGGTCATCCTCGACGGCCAGCGCATCGACGACGCCCATCCGAGCACGATGCGCCAGATGCGCCGCCGCGTGCAGGTGGTGTTCCAGGACCCGTTCTCGAGCCTCAATCCGCGCATGCGCGTGCGCGACATCCTGGCCGAGCCGATCCGCAATTTCGGCCTCGCCAAATCCGCGATCGATCTCGAAACCCGCGTGACCGCGCTAATGGACACCGTGCGCCTGCCGCGCGAGGCGTTGAACCGCAGGCCGCACGAATTCTCCGGCGGTCAGCGCCAACGCATCGGCATCGCGCGGGCGCTCGCCGCCGAGCCCGAGCTGATCGTCTGCGACGAGGCGGTCTCGGCGCTCGACGTCTCGGTCAAGGCCCAGATCGTCAATCTGCTGCAGGATCTCCAGCGCGAGTTCGGCCTGGCGCTGCTGTTCATCAGCCACGACCTCGCGATCGTCGAGCACATGACCCATCGCGTCGCGGTCATGTATCTCGGCAAGATCGTCGAGGTGGCGCCGCGCTACGAGATCTTCGCCGCGCCAAAGCATCCTTACACCAAGGCGCTGCTCTCGGCGGTCCCGCTGCCGGAGCCGGGGGCCCAGCGCAATCCGATCATCCTCAAGGGCGACGTGCCGAGTCCGATCAACCCGCCGAGCGGGTGCCGCTTCCACACCCGTTGCCCGCTCGTGTTCGATCGCTGCCGGACCGAGGAGCCGACATTGCGCGCGGCTGGCCCCGAGCAGTGGGTGGCCTGTCATCTCGAAGAAGGTGCCGCGGTGGCGAGCGGCTAGCCGTTGGGGCCGCGGCGAAGCTCTGGATCGAGGCGTAGGGGCGACAATCGGGCAAGGATGGCACTCCGCTCCTGTTCTGCCCGACGAGTCAAAGACGTTTGCGACGAAAATTCATGTGTAAAAACAACCCCGTTCTTACTGTGCATGGGGTTGTTTTCGCGTTTTTGTTGAGCCGCCTTTCAGCCTTGGCGGCGCAGGAAGCCCGTGATCGTGACCTTGTCCCAGATGTCGGCCGCTGCAAACGGATCGGCTCGGTTGAAAGCCTCGACCTCGCTGCGGCCAGGCGCCTCGATCAGGAACAGGCTGCCGATCATGGTCGCGCCGTCGTCGGAGACCAGCGGTCCCGACATCACGATCTCGACGCCGAAGCGCGAGGTGTCGCTCAGGAAAGCCTTGTGGGCGTCGTAATTGGCGAGCCGGATCGGCAGCGCGCCGGCGCGGTCGAGGGCGTGAATGGCGAACAGCATGATGGTCTCCGTTTATGCGTCCGTTTCTTGGGACGGCCGCGGCTGCGGCCGTCCGGGCTTGTCGTGATGGGTGCGCCTGGTTACTTGCCGCCGAGCTTGCTGGCTTCCTCGAAAGTCGGGCAGCTCCGTTGCTCCAGCGGCACGTCGAACGGCTGGTAATTGTCCTTGGTGATCACGGTCGGCTTCAGCACGATCTCGGCAATGACGGGCTGGTTGCGCAGGGAGCGGATCGCCATCATGGTGCCAAGGCATCCCTGAAAAAATCCGTTGTAGTCGCCGCTCGCGAGCAGCTTGCCGGACTTGATCGCGTCGATCGCTTCCTTGGTGCCGTTGATGCCGATCACCTGCGCCTTGCGGTTGGCGCCGTCGAGCGCCTCGATCGCACCGACGGCCATGGCGTCGTTGGCGGCGAGCACGCCGTCGATCTGCGCGTTCGACTGCATCAGATTCTCCATCACCTGGAGCGCCTGGAGCCGCTGGTAGTTGCCGGGCTGCGAGGCCAACAGTTTGGCACCGGCGTTTTCCTTCAGTGCGTCGTTGAAGCCGCGGACGCGGTCGACATTGGTCAGCGAGCCCTTGACGCCCTCGATGATGACGATGTTGCCCTTGCCGCCCAGCGTCTTGAGCAGGAAGCGCGCGGTCTCGAGCCCGAGGCTGTAATCGTCGGCGCCGACGAAGGACAGGAACTTGCCGCCGGCGGAGCGGTCGGTGATGTTGACGACGGGGATCTTGGCATCGTTGATCTTCTCGACACCCGGCACCATCGCCTTGTAGTCGACCGGCGTGAAGACGATGGCGCTCGGCTTCTTCACCACGACGTCCTCGATCTGGCTGAGCTGCTCGGGAATGCTGTCGGGCTTGGTCGGGATGTACTGCAGCGTCTTCGCGTTCAGCGTCTTCGCCATGTTGTCGGCGCCGACCCGCACCGTCTGGAAGAACGGGTTGGTCTGGTTCTTGGTGAAGACGGCGATGGTCTCGCCGTCGGCTCGCGCTTGCGTGGTGAGCGCGGCCGCCATCAGCAGCGGCAGCGCCAAATAACCCAGTTTCTGTTTCATGTTGCCTCCATCCCTCATTTTGCTTGTTGCTCGTTCAAGAACTCATTGCGCGCGGCGGCGGGTCTTCATGTCGAGCCAGACCGCGAGAATGACGATGATGCCGGTGACCAGCGGCTGCCAGTTGGCGCTGACCGACAAGAGGTTCATGCCGTTCAGCACCAGCGTCAGGATCAGTGCGCCGATGAAGGTGCCGAACACGGTGCCGACGCCGCCGAACAGCGAGGTGCCGCCGATCAGCACGGCGGCGATCGCGGGCAGCGTCAGGCTTTCGCCGATATCGGCCTCGGCCGAATTGAGCCGCGACAGGAAGATGATCGAGGCGAGCCCCGCCATGGTGCCGGAGACGGCATAGACCAGCAGCAGGCGGCGCGCGACCGGAATGCCGGAGAGCCGCGCCGCAACCGGATTGGCGCCGATCGCATAGATCTCCTGGCCCCAGATCGTTCGCTGCGCAAACAGTGTTCCGATCCCGAGGAACACCAGCAGCAGGTAGACCGGGATCGGCAGGCCGAACAGATAGCCGCTGCCGATCTGGCGGAAGCCTGCCGGAAAGCCGTGAAGGGTTTCGCCCGCCATGTACCAGTAGGTGAGGCCGTTCAGCACCCAGAGCATGCCGTAGGTGGCGATGAAGGAGGGGATACGAAGCGCGGTGACCATGACGCCGTTGAGCAGGCCGACGATGCCGCCGCAGGCAAGTCCGGTGAGGATGCCGAGCGCCGGCGAGCCGGTCTTGTGGATCACGGTCCCGGCGATGCAGGCGGACAGCGCGACATTGGCGCCGACGGAGAGATCGAGGCCCGCGGTCAGCACCACCAGGGTCAGGCCGGAGGCGATGAAGAAGGTCAGGCTCGCCTGCCTGAGCACATTGAGGATGTTGCCGAGGCTCAGGAAGGAATCGCTGAGCACGGCAAGCACCGCACAGATCAGCAGCGCCGCAAGCAGGCGATAGAATAATTGGATCGCATCCTGCGACAGGAACGAGCGCGGCGGCGCGATGGCCTCTTTGCTGAGGTCGGTCATGCGCGGCTCCTGAGCCCGTCGAGGAACAGCGCGACGATGACGAGGACGCCGACGCTTGCGACCTGCACCGAGGACGGCAGCGAGATCAGGTTCAGCCCGTTGCGCAGTACGCCCACCGAGAGCACGCCGAGCAGGGTGCCGAGCAGCCAGCCATTGCCGCGTTCGAACGACGTGCCCCCGACGGCGACGGCCGCGATCGCATCGAATTCGAGACCGAGGCCGGCCGTCGGGTGACCGGAATTCATCCGCGCCGTCATCAGTAGGCCGGCAATGCCGGCCATGGCGCCACCGATCGCATAGACCGTGATCAGCAGACGGTTGGGTGACAGGCCGGCATAGCGCAGCGCCTCCCGGTTGCCGCCGAGCGCGAAGATATAGGTGCCGAAGCGGGTGTGATAGAGCAGGCCGTGAAACGCTGCATAGGTCACCAGCGCCATCACGATCGGCACGGGCACGCCGAGAAGCGTCGCCGAATAGATGTCGCGCACGCTGTGGGGGATGCCGACCACGCTCTGGCCGTCGCTGACGATCAGCGACAGGCCCTGCGCCATACCGAGCGTGCCCAAGGTCGCAACGAACGGCGGGATCCCCACGATCGCAACCAGCCAGCCGTTGGCGAAGCCGAAGGCCGTGCCGACGAGGAGCCCGGCACCGAGGCCGAGCAACATCGAGTTGGTGGCGAGCGAAACGATGGCGACGCAGAGCGAGGTCAGCGTCAGCACCGCGCCCATCGACAGGTCCAGCCCCTCGGTCATGATGATGAGCGTCGTCGGCAGCGCGAGCATGGTCAGGATCGTCGACTGCACCAGCACGTTGGAGAGATTGGCGACCGACAGGAAGCCGGGCGCGATCGTGCTGAACAGCGCGATCAGCAGCACCAGCACGATGGCAACGCCGGGAATGCGTTGCAGCGGATTCGGTTGAGAGACGACCGCGGCCTCACGCATGATGCATCCCCAGTCGCACGATGTTCTCCTCGGTCAGTTCGTTGCGCGCGAGGTGCCCGGCGATGCGCCCCTCGCGCATCACATAGGCGCGGTCGCAGACGTGGCAGATCTCGACCTGTTCGGACGAGATCATCAGCGCCGCCGCGCCTTCCGCGACGAGGCGGTCGATGAGGGCGAAGATTTCGGCCTTGGCACCGATATCGATGCCCCGGGTCGGCTCGTCGAAGATGAAGAGCTTTGAACCGGCGGCGAGCCATTTGCCGATCACGACCTTCTGCTGATTGCCGCCCGAAAGCAGACCGACGGTCTGGCGCGCGCTGGGCGTCGCAATGCGTAGCTGGCGGATCAGGCCGTCGGCACTGCGCAGCGCGCTGCGTTGATCAAACAGACCGCTCGGGAACAGCTTTCGCAGCGCCGACACCACCAGATTGTCCCCCACCGACCGCAACAGCGCGAGGCCCTCGCTCTTGCGGCTCTCCGGGATCAGCGCGATGCCACGGCGGGCCGCAAGATCAGGCTCGCCGGAGATAGTCTTGCCGTCGAAGACGATCTCGCCTGAGGTCACGGGATCGGCCCCGAAGATCGCGCGCGCGACCTCGCTGCGACCGGAGCCGACCAGGCCACACAGGCCGACGATCTCGCCCCGCCGCACCTCGATGTTGATGTCCGAGATGCCGGTGGAGGCAGTCAGGCCTTTGACTTCGAGCAGCACTTCGCCGGGCTTGTCGGCAAAATTGCGCGGATAGGTCATGTCGACGTTGCGACCGACCATCATGCGGACGAGCTGGTCCGGGGTGACATCGGCCGGGCGAACGCCGTCGATGCGACGACCGTCGCGCAGCACGGTGATGCGGTCTCCGAGCGCGAACACCTCCGCCATGCGGTGCGAGATGTAGACGATGGAGACGCCGTCGGCCTTCAGCCGCGCGATTAGCGCGAACAGCAGCTCGGTCTCGCGATCGGACAGTGCTGCGGTCGGTTCGTCCATCACGAGGATGCGGGCGTTCTGGCTGATCGCTTTGGCGATCTCGACCATCTGCTGCTGCGCCACCCCTAACTTGTCGACGATGGTTGACGGGTCGATGTCAAAGCCGATCGTGCCAAGCACGCGCGCGGCGTCGGCCAAAATCTTGCGGCGGTCGATGGTGCCGGGGATGCGGCCCTTCGGCTCGCGGCCGAGAAAAATGTTCTGGGCGATATCGAGATGGGGGACCAGCGAGAATTCCTGGAAGATCACGGCGATGCCGAGCTTCTGCGCGTCTGCGGCCGAGTTGATCGCGACCGGCTCGCCCTTGAAGTAGAACTCGCCGGCATCGGCGCGATAGGCCCCGCACAGCACCTTCATCAGGCTCGACTTGCCGGCGCCGTTCTCGCCCAGCAGCATATGGACTTCGCCGGGGAAGACGGCAAAGGACACGTCATCCAGCGCCTTGACGCCAGGAAACTCCTTGCTGATGCCGCGCAGCTCGAGGAGCGGGACAGGCGAGGAGGGCTCGACGGCCAATGCGGCGGTGCTCATGCCTGCGCTCCGCTTGCAAAGATCTTTCCGGGATTCATCAGGCCCTTGGGGTCGAGCGCGGTCTTGATCGATCGCATCACATCGACGGCCTCGCCGAGTTCATCAGCGAGATAATCGATCTTGCCGAGCCCGATGCCGTGCTCGCCGGTGCAGGTGCCGTCCATGGCAATCGCGCGGGCGACCATGCGGGCCTGGAGCGCCTTGGCGCCTTCGACTTCCTCCGGCCTTGCCGGGTCAATCAGGATCAGCATGTGGAAATTGCCGTCGCCGACGTGGCCGACGATCGGCGCGATGAACCCGCGCCCGTCCGCGTCGCGCCGGGTCTCCGTGAGGCATTCCGCCAGTCGCGAGATCGGCACGCAGACATCGGTGATCACGGCACGCGCGCCGGGGCGGAGGCCCAGGCCGGCATAGAGCGTGTTGTCGCGGGCGTGCCAGAGACGGCTGCGATCCTCCGGTGCCTTCGCCCAGGCAAAGCCATAGCCGCCATGGTCGGCGGCAATGGCCTGTGCGGCCTCGGCCTGCTCGGCGACCGAAGTCTCAGAACCATGGAATTCGAAGAACAGGGTCGGGGCTTCGCGATAGCCGAGCTTCGCATAGGCGTTGATGCCGCGCATCATGACGTCGTCGAGCAGCTCGATGCGCGCCACGGGGATCGCGGACTGGATCACGGAGATCGCGGTGTCCACGGCGTCCTGCAGGGTGTCGAAGCTGCAGACCGCGGCCGAGATCGCCTGCGGCACGGGATGCACCTTGAGCGTGATCTCGGTGATGACACCGAGCGTGCCCTCGGCGCCGACGAACATGCGCGTCAGGTCGTAGCCGGCGGCTGACTTGCGCGCGCGCCGGGCGGTCCGGATCACGCGGCCGTCCGCCAGCACCACCTCCAGCGCGATGACATTGTCCTTCATGGTGCCGTAGCGCACCGCCATGGTGCCGGAGGCCCGCGTGGACGTCATGCCGCCGATCGAGGCGTCGGCGCCGGGGTCGATCGGAAAGAAAAGCCCGGTGCCGCGCAGCGCCGCATTGAGCTGCTTTCGTGTGATGCCGGGCTGGACCACGACGTCCATGTCGCTCTCGTGCACCGTCAGCACCTTGTTCATGCGTGCGAAGTCGAAGCAGACTCCGCCCGCGACCGCGGCCGCATTGCCTTCGAGCGAGGTCCCGGCGCCGAACGGAACGATGGGCATGTTCGCGCCCGCGCATAGCTTGACGATCTCCGCGACCTCCTGCGTGGTTTCAGGGAATACGACGATGTCTGGCGGCAGGCTGCGATAATGTGACTCGCTCTGCCCATGCTGATCGAGCACGCGACGCGCGACGCTCGCGCGCGGGCCGATCAAGCCTGTGAGGCGATCGGCCAATATGCCCGTGCTGACCCGTGGTCCCATCCTTGCTCCCTGTCTTGCCCTGCCGGACTCTTGTTGGTCCGCCGTCGTTCAGCTTAGGCGGCTCTTGCGCTGCTTGCGACCTGCTTCAGGCCGAAATCATAGTTGAGATGAAAATACTCGCTGTCCACCATGCGACCATCGGGCGCACGACCTGGCGGGCACCGCACAAATTCGCGGATCAGGCTGTCCTTGACGCCGAACACCACGTCGCTGTCGAGATACTGGTCGCCGGCCACGAACACATGGGTCACGAGTTGCTCGAAGCCGGGCGCCGAGATCATGAAATGCACATGCGCCGGGCGCCAGGGATGGCGGCCCTGGACCTCCAGCATGTCGCCGACCGTGCCGTCATGCGGGATCGGATAGGCGGCCGGCTTGATCGACCAGAAATTGAAGCGGCCATTCTGGTCGGTGTGGAAGCGCGCCCGCATCGCAAGATCGCCGATCTTGTCGAGCTGCTGCACGTCGTAATAGCCGTCATCGTCGGAATGCCAGACGTCGACGACCGCGTCCGCGAGCGGCCGTCCGTCGACAGTCGACACCGAGCCGGTGACGAGCATCGGATCGCCCTCCATCGGGCCGGAGATGTCAGCGCCGTTGTCTTTCTCGGGCGAGGCCTGCACGAAGAACGGACCGAGCACCGTGGTTTCGGTCGCGCCTTCCGGCACCGGATGGTTGATGGCGTCGACCAGCATGGAGACGCCGAGCGCGTCCGACAGCAGGATGAACTCCTGGCGCTTGTCGTCGCACATCTGGCCGGTGCGGGTCAGGAAGTCGATGCCGTATTCCCATTCCTTCTGGGTCGGCCGCACCTCGCGGACAAAGGCATGAAGGTGGCGCACCAGCGCTTCGCTGACCTGCTTGATGCGCGGATCGGTTGCGCCCGCGATCCGCTCCAGCACGGCGTCGGTGATGGTGTTCTCGTTGAAATTGCGCATAGATGCCTCCGTAACTCAGAGTTTGGGCTCGCCGAGGCCGGACAGCCGCTCGATGTGTTTGACAGTCGCGATGAAGTCAGCGTCGCCGTCGCCTTGCGCGACCAGCGAGCCATAGGTCTCCCGCACTTGGGCGGCGAGCTGAAGCGGCACGCCGACCGCGTGGCCGGCGCCGAGGATCAGATCGAGATCCTTGGCCATCTGCCTGCAGGAAAAGGTCGAGTCGAAATCGCGGTTACGCAGCGGCGCGGTCTTGTACTTCACCATCGGTGAGGCCACCGCGCTGTCGTCGAGAACTTTCAGAATGTCCTGCCAGCCGATGCCGCCCTTGCGCGCCAGCGCCAGGCTTTCCGCCATCATGGCGGCCGAGACAGCGATCATCAAATTGACCGCAAGCTTCGCATATCGCGCTTCCTCGCCGGGCCCGAGATAGGTCTGGGCGCGGGTGAAGGCGGCGAGCAGCGGCTTTGCGTTTTCGTAGGCGTCCTTCGGGCCCGAGACGAAGCAGCTCAGCGCGCCGGTGTGAACGATGCTGGCATTGCCCGAGACCGGCGCCCGCAGGTAGAAGACACCGCGCGCCTGTGCAGCTGCGTCGACCTCTGCGGACGCCTCGACGCTCACGGTGCTGGTCTCGATCAGGACAGTTCCGGCAGCCATCGCGGCGATGAGGCCGGTGGAGCCGAGCAACGCGCCGCGCAAGGCAGCGTCATCGGGTAAGGACGTGATGATCGCGACCTTGCCGCCCACGGCCTCCGCCGGCGAAGCGGCAATCGAAATGCCTTGCGCGCGCGCCTCGTCGAGCCGTGTCGTGCTCCGGTCGAACGCGGTCACGACATAACCGGCCTTGGCGACGAGCACCGACATCGGCAGGCCCATCTTGCCGATCCCGATGAAAGCGACGTTCTTTGGCGTGTCAGTCATTGTTGTTGTCCTTGACGCCCTCAGGCGGCGTGTCCCTGTCGTTCGATGTCGTGCACCAGCCGCCGGCCGGATTGCGCGAGCAATTGCTTTTTCGCCTCCAGACCGTCGGCCAGCAACCGTCCATTCCGCTTCTTCCACACGCCGCCGATCATCACGGCCTCGATATTGGCGAGGCTCGTTTGCATCACCACGGTGGCAACGGGATCGTGCACTGGGACGAGGTTGAGATCGGAGCAATCGATGATGACGATGTCGGCGAGCTTGCCCGGTGTCAGCGAGCCGATCTGGTGCTCGCGACCGAGCATGCGGGCGCCTTCCGTCGTAATCCAGCGCAGCGCCTCGCGGACGGGGATCGTGGTCGTCGCTGGAATGGTGCTGGTGACCTTGCGCGACTCGGCGTTGTCGAGCGCCCGCTGCATCGAGAGCGCAACGCGCGCGGCGGAGAAGAGGTCGCCGGCCAGCACGGATTCCAGATCGATGCCGATGGTCGGCCGCACGCCGCGCTTGAGCAGCCGTCCGGTGATCGGGAAGCCGTGGCCCTGGACCATCTCGTTCTCCGGCGTCACCGAGAAGGAGACGCCGAGGTCGACCATCCGGTCCAGGAGATCGTCAGGCAGGTCGTTGCCATGGACGATGTTGATTCCGGCGCCGACGAGGCCGGCCCCGATCAGCTTCTCCCAGCCACCAGGCGTCTTGGCGGGACCACCGCCCTGATGCATGGATGCGATCAGCTTGAACTCGCGCGCCATGCGGAAATCGTGCATGGCGACGTCGAGCGTCGAATAATGCGGGCCGAGGATCGCGAGCCCAAGTGTGACGAGGCCGTCGCGGTCGGCGAGGGGCCCCGCCAGCAGTCGCTCGACCTCACGGCGTGGATGCGGGATTTCCGAGAAATGCGGCTCGCCCGGTTTCGGTTCAGGTTTGGGCGAGCCGTGGAAGAAGGCCGCGCGGATACCGCTCTCGATCAGGCCGCGCACGGCGCCGTCGGTATGATCGGGCGTCGGATTGTTGTGGCACCAGTCCACCAGCGTGGTGGTGCCCTGGTTGATCTGGTTCAGCGCGCCCACCAAGGTCGCGATATAAATGTCCTCGGGCCGGAAGACCGTAGCGAGCCCGGCATGCATGCGGCGGAAATATTCCAGCAGCGTCCAGTTGGCGGCATAGCCGCGCAAGCCCGTCTGCCAGGTGTGCATGTGCGCGTTGATCAGGCCGGGGATGACGATGCGCCCGGTGCCGTCGACGATCTCGGTCTCGGCCGCGCCGCCGACGTCGATCGATGGACGCACGTCAACGATGCGGCTGCCCTCGATCAGCACGTCGCCGCCAGGTAAATCGCCGATCGCGTCATCAATGCTGATGATGACCGCGGATTTGATCAGCGTGCGCCGCATCGAATCAAACTGCCGCTTTGATGGCGCCGGGCGGCTCACCGGCCCAGGCGCGCGCGATCAGGTCACGAATGGCGTCGCGTTCGAGCGGGCGCGGGTTCCAGTAGGCGTTGGTGACCGCGAGATCCGCGGCTTTGTCGATGCCGCCTTCGGGCATGCCGATGTCGCGCAATGCGATCTTCGCACCCAGCCGCTTTGCGAGCTCGAAAAGTCCTTGCGATGCATCGGCGGCGCCGATTGCGCGTGAGATCCGCGCCATCGCATCGGGCACGGCCGGCGCGTTGTAGGCCAGCGCATGCGGCAGCACGATGGTGTGGGTCTCGGCATGCGGCAGGTCGAAGGTGCCGCCGAGCGTGTGGCAGAGCTTGTGGTGCAGCGCCATGCCGACGGTGCCGAGGCAGACGCCGCACAGCCAGGCGCCATAGAGCGCTTCCGTGCGGGCCTCGCGATCGTCGCTTTTCGTGGCAATCGCGGGCAGGGCTCGGGCGAGCGCGCGGATGCCTTCCTCCGCCATCAGCGACGTCACCGGATTGGCATCGCGCGCATAGAGCGCCTCCACCGCATGCGCAATCGCGTTGATGCCTGATGTCGCGGCCAGGCTCGCCGGCAGAGTCAAAGTGAGATCGACATCATAGATCACCGTCTCGGGCAGGATGGCGGCATCGCGCACCGTGGTCTTCAGGCCGTTCTCGGTCTGGCCGACGATCGGCGTCATCTCCGAGCCGGCATAGGTGGTGGGAATGCAAAGCTGGTTGATTCCGGTGCGCAAGGCCAGCGCCTTGCCGAGCCCGGTCGTGGATCCGCCGCCGAGCGAGACGACGCAGTCGGCATCGCACGCCTTCATCGCCGCAAGCGCCCGCTCCGTGACCTCGACCGGCGTGTGCATCGTCGCGCCGGGAAAGATGCCGGCGTAGAGCGGACCGAGCGCCGCGCCCAGCTTTTTGCCTTGCGCCTCCTGCTGCGGCGTCGTCAGTACCAGCGCGCGCTTGCCGCCGAGCCGCTCGACCTCGGCCTTGGCGCCAGCCAGCGTTCCGCTGCCGAACACGACGCGGCAGGGCAGGTTTTCAAAGGTGAACGAACCGATCATGTGCCGGTCTCTTTGATGGGATAATCGACCTGGAAGCGTCCGATCCGCAAGTCGCCCAGCGCCTCGCGCACGCGCAAATGTTCCGGGTGGGTGGCATAGGCCGCGAGCGCAGCGTGGTCGGTGAATTCGGAGAACAGCACGACGTCGCAGGCGTAGTCGACATCGCTCACGTCGAGACCGACTTCGATATGGGTGAGGCCGTCGATCCGGCCGCGCAGCCCCTCGAACAGGGTCTTGACCTTGACCCGGGCGGCGGAACGCTCCGCTGGCGTCTCCCCGCGCAGCCGCCACATCACGATGTGCCTGATCGGGCCCGACATTTCCCTGTTTCCTCGCCTGCTATCTTGCTTGTGTTTGGCCCATTTTGGCTTGCGGGATACGGAAATAAAGGTCAATAATCGCAAGTCTCTTTTCCTGTTTGCGAAAAAATGGACCGCCTGCTGCAATTGGAAGTGTTCGCCAAGACGGCCGAGCTCGGCAGCCTGTCCAAAGCTGCCGAAGCGCTGCGCATGTCGAATGCGGCCGCGAGCCGCCATCTCAGCGCGCTCGAGGAGCGCCTTGCGGTCCGGCTGATCGAACGCAACACTCGTCGGCTGTGGTTGACGGAGGCGGGGCAGGAGTTGTTGGAGCGCTCGAGCCGGGTTTTGAGCGAACTGGCGGAGGCCGAGGACATCGTCAGCGATCGCGCGCTGTCGCCGCAGGGCACGCTGCGGGTCACGAGCTCGCTGTCCTTTGCGGTGATCTATCTGGCGCCGATGCTGCCGGCCTTCCGCGCGCGCTATCCGAAGCTCAACATGCAGATCACCACCGCCAACCGGTATTCCGATTTCATCGAGGCCGGCATCGACGTGGCGATCAGGACGCGCGAGCAGGAGCCGGATTCGAACATCATCGTCCGCCGCATCGGCCAGATGCGGCGTGTGCTCGCGGCTGCGCCCTCATATCTCGCAAGCTGCGGCGAGCCGGAACAGCCCGTCGATCTCGCGCGCCATAACATGCTGGTCTACAATCTCGCCAACGATCCCTATTCGCTGCGCCTGCGCAAAGGCAATGGCGCGCAGACTGTCCGCGTCACGCCGACGCTCGACAGCAATGACGGCCAAGTCATCCGCGGCGCCGCGCTGGCGGGGCTCGGCATCCTCATCCAGCCGCTGTACATCGTGCAAAGCGATATCGCGGCGGGCCGCCTCGTCCCGGTTCTGATGGACTGGGAGCTGCCGTTGCTGACGATGAACATCGCCTACCAGAACCGTGCCGGATTGCCCGCCAAGATCAGGGTCTTTTCCGACTTCCTGGTCAGCCACATCCGCGAGCATTCGCAGCCGGGGATCTGGATCGACGCGGCGAAGTGAGCGACATTTTCGAATTCAGGCGGCTTTGCAGAAGGCACATCCATTGAAAGCCAGGACATCCGGCACCGCATGGCGGCATGCCAACATCGGTCGGCTGCTCAACAACGCAGTGCGGCGCTTCGAAGGTCGTGTGCTCGAACTGATGAGCGAGAAGGGGCATGGCGAAACGCGGATCGCGCATGTCGGCCTCACACGCAATCTCGACGTGGAGGGGACCAGACTGACGGAGCTCGCCCGCCGCGCCTCCATGAGCAAGCAGGCGATGGGCGAGCTGGTCGATCAATGCGCCGATCTCGGCCTGGTCGATCGCATCGCCGATCCCACCGATCGGCGCGCGCGCATCGTCATGTTCACGCCGGCCGGGCGCAAATGGCTCGATGCGTTCCGCGACGCGGTCGACGTCGCCGAGCAGGAAATGCGCGCCGAGCTCGGCAAGGCCACGATGGATGCGATCGTGAAGGGGCTGGCGGTCTATGGCGCGACGTTCGACACGCTCGACGACATCAGATAGTCAGGCTACTTGACGATATCGTCAGGCGACCTTACCATGCAGAATAATGCTGGTAGGGAGAAGCGTCTTGGAAACATGTCTGAAGGCCTCGGTGCTCATCGTGGGCGGGGGGCCCTGCGGCCTGATGCTCGCCAACGAGCTCGGCCGGCGCGGCGTGTCCGCGATCCTGGTCGATGAAAAGCCGGGCACGGCATTCAATCCGCAAGCCAATGCGACGCAGGCGCGCTCGATGGAGCACTATCGGCGGCTGGGTTTTGCCGACGAGATCCGACGCGAAGGACTGCCTGCGGATTATCCGACCGACGTTGCATATTTCACGCGCTACACCCGATACGAGCTGGCCCGATTTCAATTGCCGTCATCGTCACGCGCGGGCGAGCTCGTCAAGGCCATGTCGGGCTCCTGGAGCGCGGCCGAGCTGCCGCATCGGGTCTCGCAAAAATATGTCGAGGCGGTGCTGCGCCGCCATGCCGAACGGCTTCCCGGAATACGGCTCAGCTACGGTCATCGTCTGATCAGCTACGTCGAGAGCGATGACGGCGTCGTCGCCCAGATCGAACGTCTCGATGACAACAGCCGCTTTGAGGTCCGGGCCGACTTCCTGGTCGGGGCCGACGGGCCGCGCTCCATGGTCCGGCAGTCGCTCGGCATTGTCTACGGCGGCGAAACCGGAACGCAGCGCGATTTCATGGGCGGCCGCATGCTGGCGGTCTATCTCCGTTCGCCAGGCTTCTACGCGAGCATCCCGCACGCCAAGGCGTGGATGTACAATTGCTTCAACGGCGACCGCCGCGCCTTCATGGCATCGGTGAACGGTCGCGACGAGTTTGCGTTTCACACGCAGCTTCGGCCCGATGAGAACGAAAATGCGATCACGATCGACGAAGCCAAAGCGGCGTTCCAGCGCGCCTGCGGCGCGCCGATTGACTGCGAAGTGTTGTCGTTCCTGACCTGGACCGCCGGCCACGCGCTGGTTGCGAATGGAATGCAGCGGGGCAGGGTGTTCCTGGGCGGCGACGCGGCACATCTGTTCACACCGACCGGAGGCCTTGGCTACAACACGGCGATCGAGGATGCGGTCAATCTCGGCTGGAAGCTCGCAAGCGTCGTCAGGGGTGTGAGCCCGGCGGGGCTGCTCGACAGCTATGAGGTCGAGCGGCGTCCGGTGGCGCTGCGCAACACCGATTATGCGCGTCGCTTTGCCGACTCGCTCGGTCTGTTCGCTCCCGCGCCTGAGATCGAGGACGCCACCGAGGCCGGCGACGAGGCGCGGCGGATCGCTGGCGTCTATCTCGAACAGCACGCCCGCGCCGAATTCAACATCCCCGGCATAACCTTCGGCGGGCGTTACGACGGCTCGCCGATCATCGTCTCCGATGGTAGCCAGCCGCCGCCGGACGCCGCGAACGTCTACGTTCCGAGCGCCTGTCCCGGCGGGCGCGCCCCGCATGCGTGGTTGGACGACGGCGTCTCCTTGTACGATCTGTTCGGGTTCGAGTGGACGCTGCTCCAGTTCGGCGAGGTCATGTCCGCGCATGCGTCATTCGCCGAGACCATCCGCGCGATCGAGGTTCATGTGAAACTCGTCACGCTGCCGAAATCGCTGCGGGATCTCTACGACGCCGATCTCGCCTTGATACGCCCCGACCAGATCGTGGCCTGGCGCGGCAGCGCGTCACAGGCTGGCAGGATTGGGCGCGTCCTTGCCCGCGCACTCGGACACAATGCGAGCGACAGCGCACGGCTGGCAAGCTGATCGACTCTCGCCGTCGCATCCGATCAGCGGCGGCGCGGCCAATAACAACAAGACAACAAAACGACAAATGACATCGGAGGAGGAAGCCGTGACGATAAGAGCATTGGAGGACTACGACGTTGCGACCGTCGCCACTGCCGAGCAGACGGCGAGCAGCCGCCGGCGTATCCTGATCGCCGGCACCATCGGCACCGCGATCGAATGGTACGACTTCTTCATCTACGGCCTGATCGCGCCGCGGGTATTCGATCAGCTGTTCTTTCCGAAGTTCGACCAGCTCACGGCGACCATTGCGGTGTTCGCGACGTTTGCTGTCGGATTTTTGGCGCGTCCGCTCGGCGGACTGGTGTTCGGTCATTTCGGCGACCGCCTCGGCCGAAAGTCCGTCTTGCTGTGTACGCTGCTCATGATGGGACTTGCGACCATGTCGATCGGATTGTTGCCGACCTACGCCAGTGCAGGCGTGGCCGCGACCGTCGCGCTTGTGGCGTTGCGCTTCGTCCAGGGGTTTGCACTCGGCGGCGAGTCGACCGCGGCGATCCTCATGGCGATCGAGACGGCGCCCGGGCACCGGCGCGGCTTCTCGGCTGCGGTGATCCAGGCCGCAGGACCCGTCGGCGTCGTGCTCGCCTCGTTCGCGGCGCTCACGATCTCGCGGCTGCCGGAAGCGGATCTGCTGTCGTGGGGCTGGCGCGTCCCGTTCCTGATCAGCGCGGTGCTGGTCGCGCTCGGCGTCTACATGCGCCTGCGCATCGAGGAGAGCGCGACGTTCCGAAAGGCGAAGGTGACCGAAGCGGCGCCTGTGGTCGAGGCACTGCGGGAGCATTGGCGGCCGATCCTTATCGTGTTCTTCGCCGAAATGGCGCAGACATCCTATTTCTATTTGACAGCCATCTTCACCATCTCCTTCGCGACCCGTCAGCTCGGCGTCCAGAAGGACGTCATCACGCAGGCCGTGCTGTTCGCCAATCTCGTCGGGCTTGTTGCGATGCCGCTCATCGGCGCATGGTCCGACCGTATCGGACGGAAGCGTCTGTTCCTGACCGGAATCGTGCTCGCAGCCATCTCGATGTTTGCATTCTACGGTGTAGTCGCGAGCCGTGACACGATGTTGGTGACGGGCGCGGTGATCCTCGCCGCGGGGGTGATCCATCCGCTGATGTTCGGCAGCGAAGGGAGCTATTTCCCGGAACTGTTTCCGACCCGCATTCGCTTCACGGGCGTGTCGATCGGAAAGCAGCTCGGGACGGTGCTGGGCGGCGGCATCGCGCCGCTGGTCGCCACCAGCCTGTTTGCGCAGACGGGCTCCACCTACGCGATCACGGGATACTACGTCGCGCTCGCGCTCGCAGCGATGATCGCGCTCGGCTTCGCGCATGAAACCGGCAAGTCGCGGCTGCTCGGCTGAGCAGGCGCCATCACCAACATCAGGGAGGTTTTCATGGACGTCAGTCTTCTCATCAACGGGCAGGACCAGGCCGCTTCCGGCGGCAAAGTGTTCGAGCGCCGCAATCCGCTGTCGCAAGAGGTCGCAAGCCGCGCGGCCGCCGCGACCGCTTCCGATGCCGACGCTGCGGTGGCGGCGGCCTCCGCCGCGTTTGCCGCATGGTCGGCGTTCGGCCCGAACGCGAGGCGCGCTCTGTTGCTGAAGGCCGCAGATGCGCTCGAGGCCAAGCGCGACGCCTTCATCCGGATCATGATGGCCGAGATCGGCACGACGGAGATCTGGTCGGCCTTCAACGTCAAGCTCGCGACCGGCATGCTGCGCGAAGCGGCGTCGCTCACCACGCAGATCGCCGGCGAGGTGATCCCGTCGGACAAGCCTGGATGTCTCGCGATGTCCGTCCGCCAGCCGGCCGGCGTGTGCCTCGGCATTGCGCCGTGGAACGCGCCGATCATTCTCGGCGTTCGCGCCGTGGCGACGGCGCTTGCCTGCGGCAATACGGTCGTGCTCAAGGCGTCGGAGATTTGCCCGGGAACGCACCGACTGATCGGCGAGGTCTTCAAGGACTCAGGCTTTCCGCCCGGTGTCGTAAATGTTCTGACCAACGCACCGGCCGATGCGCCTGCTCTGGTCGAGCGCCTGATCGCCAATCCGGCCGTGCGGCGGATCAACTTCACCGGCTCAACCCGGGTCGGCCGCGTCATCGCCGAACTCGCCGGGCGGCACCTCAAGCCGGTGCTGCTCGAGCTTGGCGGTAAGGCGCCTCTGGTCGTGCTTGACGATGCCGACCTCGATGCCGCCGTCGCCGCCGTGGCCTTCGGCGCCTTCATCAACCAGGGCCAGGTCTGCATGTCTACTGAGCGCGTAATCGTGGACGAGGCCGTCGCCGATCAGTTCGTCGCGAAGCTTGCCAAGAAGGCAGGCGCGCTTCCGGCCGGCGACCCGCGCTCCGGTCCGGTCGTGGTCGGCTCGATGATCGACGAGGCGCCGGCCAAGCAGGTCGTGGCACTGATCGACGACGCGATCGCGAAAGGCGCCGTCAAGCTCGCGGGGGGCGACCGGGTTGGCACGGTCGTCCCAGCCACCGTGCTCGACCGCGTGGTGCCGGGCATGCGCATCTACACCGAGGAGAGCTTTGGTCCCGTCGTCTCGGTGGTACGCGCGCGTGGCGTGGACGATGCCGTTCGGCTCGCCAACGATACCGAGTACGGCCTCTCGGCCGCCGTGTTCGGCCGCGACGTCGCGCGTGCGTTGACGGTGGCGCAGCGGATCGAAAGCGGTATCTGCCACGTCAACGGCCCGACCGTGCATGACGAGGCGCAGATGCCGTTCGGCGGCGTCAAGGGATCGGGCTACGGCCGCTTCGGCGGCCAGGCCGGGATCGCCGAGTTCACCGATCTGCGCTGGATCACCATCGAGACCCAGCCGCAGCACTATCCTTTCTGATCGCGCAGCAAGCGAAGCCACCAGGACGTCCATTCATGAATTCGAAAATTCTCACGGTTCGGGAAGCGACCCTCGGTGTGCTTCGCTCCTTTGGCGTCGATCGCGTTTTCGGCAATCCGGGCTCGACCGAGCTTGCGTTCCTCGGCGACTGGCCCGACGACATCGACTACGTGCTCGGTCTGCAGGAAGCCTGCGTCGTCGGCATGGCGGATGGCTATGCGCAGGCGACGGGACGTCCGGCTTTCGTCAATTTGCACTCGGCGGCCGGACTCGGTCATGCCCTCGGCAATCTCTTCACCGCGTTCCGCAACAAGACGCCGATGGTCGTGACAGCCGGGCAGCAGGCGCGCAGCCTGTTGCGGATGCGACCCTATCTCTTCGCCGAGGACGCCGCACAGTTTCCAAAGCCCTATGTGAAATGGAGCGCCGAACCGGCGCGGGCCGAAGATGTTCCAGCGGCGATCGCGCAGGCCTTCCTCACCGCCATGCAGCATCCGCGCGGTCCGACATTCGTGTCGGTCCCGTCGGATGATTGGGCGCGGCCCGCAATCGCACCGCCGGTCCGCCACATCGCGACGGAGTTTGCGCCCGATCCGGCGGCGATCGTTCGGCTCGGCGCGGCGATCCGGGCCGCCAAAAAACCTATCTTCGTTGTCGGACCCGAGATCGATCGCAGCGGCTGCGTCGACGCGATGGTCGCTGTGGCCGAGCAGGCGAGCGCGGCCGTTTGGGCAAGCCCGATGTCGAGCCGTTCGAGCTTTCCGGAATTGCATCGGCTGTTTGCCGGCTTCCTTCCGGCAGCACCAGGAGGGCTCGCCCGCGCCCTGCGCGGCGCCGATTTGATCGTCGTGGTCGGCGCGCCGGTGTTTACTTTCCATGTCGAAGGACAATGCGAATTGCTCGACGACGGAACGCTGGTCTGGCAGATCACGGATGATCCGACGGAAGCCGCAACCGCTTCTGTCGGCGACACCATCATCAGCACGCTCCCGAAGGCGCTGGCTGGGCTGCTGTCGGCGATGCCTGACATCGCGGAGCGCGAAGTGCCGGCCGCGCGGATGCGGCCTGCCGCTCCTGCCGCGCAAAATCCGATTCCGCCGGGCTATGCGCTCGCCCGGCTCTCGGCGTTGATGCCGGGCGATGCGATCGTGGTCGAGGAAGCGCCGTCGCATCGTCCCGCCATTCAACAATTCCTGCCGCGGCCGGGTGCGGACAGCTTCTATACGATGGCGAGCGGCGGACTTGGTTACAGCCTGCCGGCCTCCGTCGGCGTGGCGCTGGCGCGGCCCGGTCGCCGCATCGTCGCCCTGATCGGTGACGGATCGGCGATGTATTGCATCCAGGCGATCTGGACCGCGGTGCAACGCCGCTTGCCGATCACCTTCGTGATCATGAACAATTCAGGCTATGGCGCGATGCGCGCCTTCAGCCAGCTGATGCAGGCGCATCGCCCGCCCGGGATCGACCTGCCCGGGCTCGACTTCGTGGCGCTCGCAAGGGGAATGGGTTGTCCCGGGCGGCGCGTGACCGATGCCGGTGACGTCGATCCTATCTTGACCGAAGCGTTGGCATCGATTGGTCCCGCGCTGGTCGATATCGCCGTCGACGGCGCGACGACGGACTTGTTCAGCCACCCCCGCTAGCTGGCGGTGGAGGCACTGGTCCGCGGCGACAAAACGCCCGATGGCAATTTGCTCGTGAAGGCGCTGGTCTTGGGTTGGACACGCGATCCGTCGATCACCTCGAGCCGGCCGCAGCGGTTCAAGGTGTGCAACTTCCTGCCGGGCCATGCCGGTCCGGGCCGCAGAGAGTGGCGGACAATCTGCTTGAACGTCGTCGGCGACAGTTCGACGATTTCCGCCAGGGCGAGCGCTGCGCCGTATCCGCCGGCACAATCCTGGACCGGCCGCCACAATTTGCCATTGATGGTGACGAAATTCCCCGCAGGCCGCGTGCTCGCGCGGTCGATGAGGACGGGGTTGCTGGCATGCGGCAACCACGGGCCCATGAGGTGCTCGGCGTAATAGATCGCCAGCGAATCCGAATAGCCGCCGGTGCCGTCGCGCCAGGCTCCGAACAGATAGTTCAGGCCGTTGTGCCGCGTGATCGTCACATCGGCGAGTTCAAGTCCCGAAAGCAGCGTCTCGTGCCGCTCCCATTTGTCTGGAAACCGAACGCATTTGTAAATGGCGACGTCCCCATTGGTCGAGCTCTCCGGGATCATCCACAATGCGCCATCGTCCTCGATCAGGAAGGGATAGGAGAGGTGCCAGGGCTCGTCCAGTACGGGCACGACCGCTCGGACCGGGCCCGTATCGTCGAACTCGATCGCGGAAATGATTCCTTTCCCAACCCGGTGATCGAGATCTTCAAAGAAGACGAATGTTCTTCCCTGCCATGTGATGGGGAAAGGATCGGCGTAGAAGTGATTTCCGGGGTCGGAAAGGACATTCCAGCGGGGCCCTGACAGATCTCCGGTCTGCCAGACGCCGGCACCATCATTGAAGCGCCACCCGACATGCCAATGCGGGGCATAGCAGCAGAGGCGATAGATCTCCTTGGCGATCGATGTCGCTAGGCCGCGCGCGACGTACGCCGCCGGCAGGCCGTTACCAATTCGGGCCGGTCGCGCCAGCTGCGGCAGGATGCGCGGCCGTCCCGACAGGATGGCCGCCACCATGGTCAGGGTTCGCGCCATGACCGTTTCTAGTCCGCCGCTCAGACCGGCCGCGATTTCGGCAGAGGGGTGGCCGCGATCGAGGACTGCACCGTCGACCTCGTCGACGATTTCGATCACCGGCAGATCGCCGGCGAGAATGGCGGCAAGGGCTGCGTTTTCGCCTGCGGCTCCATTGAACAGCGGACGGAGATACTGCCGGGCGGAGCAGTTCGGATCCCGCGCGGCACCGGTGAAATCGACGATCACGTCTGCCGTGCCGGCGCGAGCCTGCATCCATTCGCGACTGATCTTCAGCCTGTCGGCGCCGCTGTGCTTGCCCTTGTGCAACACCAGACGTTCGAGCTCGAACAGCATGTCGAGACCCGTCGGCCGCGGCTCCGCCGTTGCCGTCCATGCAATCTGGACCGGTACATCTCGGTCATCGATCGGCAGCGTCTCGCGGCCCATCCATCGCCGCGCATGCTCAATTTCACAGCGAAACTCGATGATCATGTCGAGCCGATCCGTTTCCGAGTCGATCCGTTTAAATGCGCCCCGATCAAATGACCTGGCCGAGAATTCGAACGTATTCCTCCACCATGGCGTCCACTGAATAGCGCAGCTTCAGGCCTTTGGCGTTTTGTCGCAGTTCGTCGCTCAGTTTTTGGTCCGTCAGGAGCCTGGAGACGGCGGCCGACAGCTTGGTATGATCGGAGGCATCGACGAACAGCGCTGTCGGTTTTCCTTCGACGGACAACACCTCGCGCAAGACCGGGAGATCGGTGACGACCGAGGGAACGCCGGCGTTTGCGGCCTCCACAGCGGCCAAGCCAAAGGTCTCCGCCTGCGTCGGAAATACGAATACGTCGAGAGCGGCGAGAAACTCCGCCATCTGGCGCGGGGTGATTTCGCCGAGCAGATGCAGCCTGTCCGAGACTCTCAACTCATCCGCCAACTGCCGCAGCCGGGCCTCGTCGGCTCCCTGGCCGGCCAGCGCGAGGTGCCAGGATGGTTGATCCGGCAACAGACGTATCGCCGCGTCGAGCCGCTTGTGCGGGTGCAATCTTGCTGCGCAGCCGAGCAGGGTGCGATCCGGCGGCAGATTGAACTTCTGTCGCGCAGCTTGCTTCGTCAGGGTGAGCGCCTTGTCGTCGAAGCCGTGCGGGACATGCACCATGCGCGCGCGATAAGCCTTGGGGTAGCGCGAATACTCGCGTTGCATGTCCAGCGAGTTGAGCGTGATGCGGTCGAAGAAGCCGAGGCTGCCCATGGCGATGTCGGCCATACGGACCGGCCAGCTCATCGACAGCGCGGATGAAACCTGATTGGCGATGACAGGCGCGCGGCAGATGAGGCGCGCCACGCCGGCGCCGATGACATTGCCGAAGTGCTGAAACGTCAGAACGGCGTCGGGCCTGGTGGCCCTGATATGGCCGCCGAGCGTCCACAGCATTTGCAGCAGCGCCAGCGGATTTCCCGGCCGGCTCGACGCGCAATAGATCGTGTCGGGGGGCTCATCGAACGAATCCGACTTGCGGAAGAAGAACAGATTGGTGACCCGATAGCCGCGGGCGGTCAGCCTGGCGCCAAGCAGGCGCGAGATCTCCTGCGCGCCCGCGTTCTCGGCCTGGGTCTGTACGAGAAGCACGTGCGGCTTTCGTCCGCCACCGTTGGGCGGCGGGAGTGCTGTCGCAGTCGTCTCGCCCAACGCCTTGTTTGGCTGGTAATGGAGCACGGATCCCGACCCACTAGAGAAACGAATTTTTCACATTCTTAACCCCGTGCTTACCATGGAGGCCTCGCGCGGACACCGACTAGCAATAAACGGAGTTAATGCGCGCCCTGTCGCAAGGGCATCGTTCGCGAGGGAATTCCGCTGGTTCCCGACGAAATGAAGCGCGCGCGTTAACCAATTGGTCACGGCCGCGCCAGGCGCGGGTAACCGCGGATTAACCATAGATATTTACGTTGGAGCAGGCACTGAACAGTGTTCGCCAGTTGAATCCGAGTAAAATCCATGACGTTCGGTCGCCGCGCAGACCCGACAAGTTCCGGATCGACCGCTGCCGCCGCGTCGTGGCAGACGCGACATGCGTCAAACGGCGAGTCGCGCGAATCCGCCGCGCGCTTGGGCGGTGCGCTCACGGCCGCGGGTGCGCTCTCTTTCATGCGGAACAACGCTCGCCGCATCCTGACGCTTGCTCTGGCGATTTTTTCCCTTGGCGTCATCGTTCTCTTGGTGATCCCGGTGCGATTTGCGGCGACCGCGCTGGTGGTGGTCGATCCACGCGAGCAACGCGTGACCTCGGAGCAGGACGTTCTGCCGGGCATCGGGCAGGATAGCGCTGCGCTGCAAAGCCTGGTCGAAGTGGCGAAGTCCGACGGCTTTCTCAAGCCGCTGATCGAGCAGCTCAAGATTCGGGACGACGAGGACATTTCCGGGGGACATACCGACCCCGCGCGCCTGCTCGAGAGATTCCGCAACCGCCTCGACATTTCCCGGCGCGGGCTGACCTATGTCATCGCCATCCGCTTCACGTCGAACCGGCCGGAGCGGGCCGCTTACTACGCCAATGCCATCGCCGAGGCGTTCGTCGCCAGCCAGGGCCGCAGCCGCACCGATGCGACCGACGAGGCCGCCGACTGGCTCAGTGGCCGGCTCAAATCATTGAGCGAACGGTTGAAGGCGTCAGAGGACGCCGTGGCCACGTTCAAGCTCGAGCACAGGATCGTCAACGCGGGCAAGGATTCCACCACCCAGCAATTGCGGGTCACCGAACTGTCGCAGCAGGTTGCCGCTGCGCGCGCCCGGACCGAAGAGGCGAAGGCCCGCTACGAGCAGGCACAGCGCGACGTGAAGGCGAATGTCGACAGTCCCGTCAAGCAGGATCTGCTGAGCGCCCTGCGCGCGCAGCGGTCGGCGCTCAATGACCAGATTGCGCAGAAGCGGGCGGTGTTCGGCGATCGCCATCCCGACCTCGTCATGTCGTACAGCCAGTTGACCGATCTCAACAGGCAGATCGAGGTTGAGCGGACGAAGGGCATCGACACCGCAAAATCGGAATACGAGGCCCAGCGCGAACAGCAGAAGGCGCTGGAAGGCCAGATGAAGGCGGCGGAATCGCAGCTTCTGGTCGATGGTCAGGCACTGGTCCGGCTCCAGGAGCTGCAGCGCGACGCCGAGGCCAACAGAAACATCTACGAGCAGTTCCTCTCGCGCTCCAAGACGACGAACGAGCAGCGCCTCTTGCAGAGCTCCCAGACCAAGATTGCGTCGTCCGCCATTCCGCCGCTGCGCTCGACCCTTCCACCGCTGTCCTTGCTGCTCGCCGCTCTCGCGATCGGTTCGCTGCTGACATCGACGGCGGTCGTTGCCGCCACGGGACGCGGATCGGACAAATCCGCTCCCGATATCCGCGACCCCGAACCGGCTCCGCGCCAGCCCGCGACGTGGTCGCGTCCGCCCATTTGGGCCCGCATTCCCGACTTGGCGCCAGGCGAAGCCCCCAGAAACATCTGGCAAGCTCCGGTGTCCGCGACGACCGAACTCGATCTCGGTCTCCACCTGCGTCCGCTGCTGGAGCGGCTGGAGAAGGTGCCGGGACCTCGTGGCAAGGTCGTCCTCGTGATGTCGGTCGGGAAGCGCGCCGGCGGCAACACCGTCGCGCGGTCGCTGAATCGATGGGCAGTGAACACGGGCAGGCTGAGCGTGTTGATCCGGGTCGAGCCGGACCTCGGCGGTGCCGGAGCTGGCCTCGCCAAGGGCCAGGCCGACGGCATGACCACCGCAGATTTCCGCAGCGTCGATGAGCTCCTGAACGCCAGCAAGAAGCCCCAGCCACAGCCCGCGGACGATATTCGTTCGGAGTTCGATCTGATTGTCGTCCACGCCACCTCCCTGGCCTTGCAGCCGGAGGCGGCGGCGCTGGCTGCTCACGCCGATCTTGTCATGCTGGTCGCGCGCGAAGACGCAGTCGACTCGGCCGCAATGCGCAGGGCGATCGCTGCGCTCTCCCGGTTTGCCGGCGTGCCGACGGGCATCGTCGTCAATCGTGTGCCGGCCGGCCCGTCGGCGTCGCGTCGCGGCGAAGTGTTGGGGCTGGCTGGTTGACGCCACCGGCAACGGATTGCCGAGCCGAGCCGTGCCATTGCCTCGGCTGACCAGAGGTCTATTCGCCGGAGTCCGCGCCACGGACCGCGTAGGCGCTGGGCTTCGATGCCGAGAAGCGCAAAAGCCCCAAAATCGAAGGATCGACCCCGGTTCGCCGGCGACAGAGGATGTTGAGAGCGATGGTCGCCAGCGCCAGCGACACAGTGGCCGAGATCGCTGCGCCAAGAACGCCGAGCCAGGGAATGAGGACGAGAAATCCGACCAGCCGCAGCGCTACGTTCCCGGCGATCACGGGGACATACTCGCGCTCATAGCCGGTCAGCTGCAAGATTGCCGCAGAAGGACCGCCCGCCGCCTGGAACGCTGTTCCGATCGCGAGCACGATCAGGACCCAGTGCTGCGCAGCAAAATGCGGCCCGAACAGGTTGAGCAGATGGGGACCTCCAACCCAGATCAGGAGAAGTCCGCTAACCACGCACACCGCGGTTACTTCCGCCATGAGCCGCAACGTTCGCTCGAATTCCTGATGGTTCTTGCTGAAGTACAGCGAGGGGAGCCGACGTGCGCCAAAACTGTACAGTGCGGCCGACAGCATGGCGAAGATGTTGGCCAGCCGCGAAGCGGCAAAGTAAATTCCGGCGGTCGCCGGGTCCAGCATCCAATAGACCAGAATGACGTCGAAATACTGGTTCGCGGCTTCGAGGATGGATGCGACCCAGAAATGAAGCGCGCTCGATCTCCAGCGCGACGTCTCGGACCCCACCGCCGTGCCGCGGAAATCCGGCAGGGTTCGCGCAATCGCGATGATCTGTGCAATCAGTCCGACCGACATGGCAATCGTCATCACGGCGATCAATTCGGCGGGATCGAGCTGGCGATGGCCGAACACGATCGCGAGCAGGAACAGCACGACGCTGACGCGCCAGAAGAACTCCCTGTTTCCTTCTCCCATGAGAATGCTGACCAGCGAGCGTGCGATCTGGCTGCCAAGCATCAGTCCCGCATTCACGGCCGTGTAGGCCGACACCGCGAGAACCAGCAGCCACGAGGCGCCTTTGATGTTCGCGCCGATCGCCATTGTGCCGATCGCGATCAGCATCGCGACGGAGGAAATTTTGAGGCTCGATAGCAGCACGCCTTTGGTGAGATCGGGCTGATTTCCCACCCGATACTCGTTCAGAAATCGCACCAGCAGCGATTCCTGGCCCACCAGTCCGACGACCGCTGCCATCTGGGCGACCGAAAGCCAGGTCGCAAAGATACCAAACCCATCGGGCGACATCGTTCGTGCCGCAAGCGAGAACAACGCGAACGCAAGCGCGCCGCTACCAACCTTGAGAAGGATGGTTCCGGCAACGCCGCGCGTCACGTCGCGCCGCATGAATTGGACGATGGATTCGATCATGGAGATTTAAGGGGCAACTTCCCCTGAAGGGACATTTCCGATTACCTGCAAAAGCCTAGCATGCCGAAAAACCGCGAGTGTTAATGGACGGCCTCCATGATCCTGCCGACCGCGGCGACGTCGCGGCCATTCCTGTTGCTTCACTATGGAACATCGCCGACCCCATTGTCCCAGATAGAGCAAAGTGCGGCCTGATCGCGTGGCGGCATAGCGCCGCATCGACGGCCAATGAGGCGAGATGAGCCGCTGGAATGCGGACCGGCTCGCCGGGAATGCCTACCCCGAGCAAGGCGCGTGCCGGATCTCGTCGGGCCGGGCCGGTCTCCGCTGCATTAACCGAGATATCGAGAAATGATCGCGTTTGGTCCTGCGATGCGACATCAGGCGAGAGAATTGCACGGGCAATCATCGTTGACCGTGGGAGCCTGGACCATGACGGCGGATAGCAACGCGCCCGAGCCGATTGCCGCAGCCGGCCCTTCGACGATCGTCGCCGACATTGTGATCGTAGGCGGCGGCCTCGCGGGCTCGCTCGCGGCGGCCGTGCTCGCGCGGTCAGGGCATCGTGTCGCGCTCGTCGACAAGCGCGCGGTCTATCCGGACGAGTTCCGGGTCGAGAAAATTGGCGGCCATCAGCTGGAGATGTTGCGCAAGCTGGGCTTCCTCGACGCGCTCAACAGCGTCGCCTGCCGATATGATCAGGTGCTCAATATCAGGGAAGGCAAGGTGGTCGATATCAGCGTCGGCCGGGCTTACGGACTAGCCTATGCCGATCTCGTCGCCATGGCGCGCAGTCAACTGCCTGATCCGTGCAGCCTGATCGTCGACGAGGTCACTGCCGTCAACTGTAGCGACGATATCCAGCATATCGAGCTCGCGTCCGGGAGACGCATGACAGCGCGCCTCGTCGTGTTGGCCACGGGCATGGCGGGCGTTCTCGGTTACAAGCTCGGTATCAAGCGGCGGGTGCTGGCCGAGCGTCATTCGGTCACGTTCGGATTCACGACCGCGCGCCGAGACGATGCGCCGTTCGATTTCGAGGCGCTGACCTGTTACGGCGAGCGCACGGCGGACGGCATCGATTATCTCAGCCTGTTTCCCGTGCGTGCCGGCATGCGGGCAAATCTCTTCATGTTCCGCGACGCGGCCGATCCGATCATGCGCGAGCTGCGCCGCGAACCGGAAGCGACGGTGTTGCGCCTGCTGCCGGGTTTGCGGCCTTACCTCGGCGATTTCCACGTGATCGACCGGGTGCAGAATTGGGTGATGGACCTGTCCGTCGTGGAAGGACATCTCCAGCCCGGCGTCGTGCTCATCGGCGATGCGTTCCAGACCAATTGCCCTGCCGCCGGCACCGGCGTTGCCCGCCTGCTGGTCGATGTCGACCGCCTCTGCACCGAATATGCGCCGCGTTGGCTCGTGACCGAAGGCATGAGCCAGGACAAGATTTCGGAATTCTATTCCGATGTCGACAAGGTCGCGGCGGACCAGCAGTCGCTGAAGATGGCGCACTTCCGGCAGGCGCTGACGTCCCGCAACGATATCGGCTGGGACGTGCGACGGCGCCTGCACTTCCTGCGACGCAGGATCACCCACCGGGTCGATCAAATGCGGCCGGGCTGGCTCGCGCATGTTCGAGGCGCGCTACGCGCCTGAGAGCCGCACTCATCGGGGCCTCGCGCCGGTCAGCGCGTGGGCGTTGAGGTCCGGGTCGGCAGGAGCCGGAACTCCGACATTCGCTTGGCGGCCAGTTTGAGCCAGGGCGCCTGCTTCAGTGCGAACAAGGAAATGGCGCCCACGGTGCTGCCGGCCTGCGTGACCACCCACATCGGCGCGGGCTGCGCGCCGAACTGCTTCTTGTAGGGCTCGTCACCGATGGTGAAATCGAGCATCTGATCCCCGCGCTCAATGCAGTCCTTCGCGACTTGCTCGAACATCAGCGCGCCCAGGGACTGGCTCTTGTATCCGGCAATGTCGAAGGCGCTCATGATAACGAGGAAGCTGCCTCGATGGCAGAGCCCGAGCACGGCGGCAATCACCTCGCCATCCATCTTCATGGCATAGAGCCGGACAAAGGAGCCGAGGCCGCGCTGCGCCATCTCGGAATAGAAGCCGTAATATTCGGGGCGCTGGAGCAGATCTCCGTCGCCTTGCGCCTGAAAGCGCGGACCGCGGAATTTTCGCATTACGTCCAGCGCCTCGATCACGGAGGCGCTGTCGCCGCAGCATGAAAAGCTTAGATCGCCCTTCTTCTGGAGCTGCCGGGATTTCTTTGCGAGTTCCTTCTGATAGGAACGGTCCATCGCGCTGGCGCGCCATTGCTCGAACGGCGCGACGAGAACGGTCGCGTAGGCGTTGGAGTCCATCGCGGCGCGGCGGGGCGTAGCCAGGAGGTTCTCGATCGGAAGCCGTCCATCCGGGAGCTTGGTCATTCGGAGCAGATCGAACGGGCGGACAAGGTACCTGATTTCTGCGCACGCGCCCTCGTCCTTGAGTAGCTCGGAAAAGACCTGCGGACTGCACACCGGAGCCAGATAGTCGGAGACGCGAAGGTCGGCGAATTCGACGGTCCGTATCGGGCCGCGCCGGATCCGCAGCAAGGGCAGCACCATCGCAAGGGCGCCCGTCGCGCGGTGGCGGACCACGACAACCAGAGGCGTTGCGCCTGCATGAGACGCGAGCCTGGTGTAGAGGGTGTCCAGCCAGAGCGGATGCTGGAACGCGGTGGCGGCCGAGTTCTCGAACAGCTCTGCGTAATCAGGTGACAGGAAGTCGAATCCCTGCTCGATGGCGATGTCGAATTTGCTGCTAGGTCTGTTCATGATAACCAGGGAAGCCGGATAGCTCGGGACTGTCGATCGAACCGGACCTGCGCTTTATAGCAGGGTCGTTACAGGCGAGACACCGGGGCGTGTGATTTGCACTAATGCTTCAAGCAGGGCTCGTATCGTTACCAAACCGTTAATTTCTCGCAACGGCGCCGCCTCGCGGCGTGGAGATCGACCTGCGCTAGCGAATTATTAACCGCGCTTAAGGAAGGTCATCTCATGGCCAGCCTGCAGACCGAGGTGGATTCCGGGGCACCCGGGCGCGCGATCTGGACGACGCGCAGCGTTGGCGTCGAGAGGATAGCCAGGATCGCGATCAGCTGTTCGATCACCATCAACGTGGTCGCATCGATGGGCATCTTCAACGCTGCGCTAGTGCCGGCGGAACTGAGCTTTCTGCAACAGGCCATAGCCCTTCTGATGTGGGCTATCCTGATCTACGCAAGTGCATTCGTGCAGCCGCGCCTGCGGTTGCAGGTCAATCCCGATCTGGTGGCGCTGGTCGCATTCTATGCCTTCGCTATTCTCTCGGTGTTCTGGTCCAGCCTGAGCGTCGCGGCGATCATGAAGAGCGCGGCGCTTGCGATGACGACGTTCGGCGCATTTTGCCTCGTCACGCGCGTCGACGTGGACGACATCGTGAGAGCCACGGCCCTTGGGCTCTTCATATTGGTCGCCGCGTCGGCTGTCTGTGCGTTGGCCGTGCCCGACATCGGGATCGACCACAGCTGGATGCACAACGGTCAATGGCAGGGCGTCTACGAATCCAAGCAGACGCTCGGCTTCGTCGGCGCGTATCTGATGTTCTTGGCCTGCTATCAAAAGATGACGGGGCAGGGGTGGCTGGCCTTCCTCGCCGTGTTCCTGTTGGCGTCGACATGTGTGCTCGCGTCGGAATCGCGCGGCGCCGGCGCTGTCGCCCTGGCCGCCTGCGCCATGCTCGTGACCTCGATGTGGTCGGTCGGCTGCATGAGGCTCTATGCGCTCCTGCCGTCGGTCATGTGCGTTCTGGCCGGCCTCCTGATCCTGTATTTCTACGTGACGGGATACGACGCGATCCATATCGGCGATGCCAGTATCGATTTCACCGAACGAACCTTCATCTGGCATTACGCGATAAGCCATTTCAACGATGCGCCGCTGCTCGGCTTCGGCATCAACGGCTTCTGGACCATCCCGTCGATCTACGATTATTTCGAACAGAATCACGGCTGGGTGCTCGACAATTATCACAGCGGCTACATTGCGATCCTGATGGAAACCGGCTTCCTGGGGTACATGCTATTTGTTGCGAGCGTCCTCCTGTTTTCGCACAAGATCCTTCATCTGATTTCCGCTCGCACGATCGACCGATCGCATTGTGCCCTCATCATCGGATTTGTCGTCCTCAGCTTTCAGACCAATTTTACGGAGACGACGTTCCTTCGCTCGACGATGTTCACATCGGTGCTCCTGGTGGGATTTTTCTTCGCGACGTGCAGGCCGGTGCGACCGACGGAATTCCAGGCTCTAGGAATGGAAGCGGTATGACCGCCACGCGCGCTCGCTGGTCGAGAAGCTTCAATCTCGCGGTAGCGGCGTTCTTCCTTGCATCGCTGTTCTCCCACGCCCACGGGGCCGAGCAGACCGCCGCCCGTGACATGCCAAAACTGGGTCGCGGTATCAACATTCTCGGCTACGATGGTATCTGGGAAGGCGGCCAAAACGCGCCATTTCGCCTGGACAATCTGACCGCCATCAAGAAAGCCGGGTTCGCGCATGTCAGGATCAATTTCTTCGGCTTCAAGTTCATGGGGCCGGGGAATGTCATGGACGAAATCGTCCTGAGGCGGCTCGACGCCGTCATCGAGGAGGTTCTCGCGAGGAAGCTCGTTCCCATCGTCGACGAGCACGATACTCATCTTTGCCAGCGCGACGTTTCCGAATGCGCCGAGAAGCTCAAGGCGTTCTGGCGGCAGATCGCCGAGCGCTATGCCGGAAAATATCCGGCACTCGTCTTCGAGGTGTTGAACGAGCCTGGTGGGGAAATGACGTCCGCCGGCTGGAATTCGCTCCTCAATGAATGTCTCGGCATTATCCGTCGCACCAATCCCGAACGGCCGGTCATCGCCGCCGTTCTCAACACCGACGAGATCCCTGTCGACGCGCTGGCTCTGCCGCCAGAGGACAGGCATCTCATCGTCACGTTTCATTATTACGCGCCGATACGGTTCACCCATCAGGGCGCGCCGTGGTCTCCGACGTTTTCGCGGATCGGGCCCCTGGACTGGGGCAGCCCGGAGGATGAAGCGAAGGCTGCCGCGGACTTCAGGAAGATGAGCCTCTGGGCGGAGAAAGAGCAGCGCCCGGTTTATGTCGGCGAGTTCGGAGTGTACGAGCGTGCGCCATCCGACAGCCGGCAGCGATATTTGTCATTCGTGGCGAGAAGCGCCGATAGGCTCGGCTGGTCATGGGCCTACTGGCAGTTCGATCACGACTTTGCCGCCTTCGACAGCGCGCGTCAGGCCTGGAAGCCAGGTATCCTGCGTGCGCTGATGCCGCCGATGCGTTGAAGTCGGGTCCCAAGCCCGCTCATGTCGCGGAAGGAGTGTCGGGCCTTGTCCCGTCGGGCAAAACACCCGCCACCGCGTCAACCCCTCTCCGCAAAAAGATTCCACTTTACCGAAATTCGGTTTTGGCGTATGTGTCGCTCATCCCGGCTCATCCTTGAGGGGCGATCTTGTGGTCGTCACGTTCGCGAGCCGGGCTTGCGGTGGACGCGGCAGCGTTCGGGTGCGAGTGGCCAAGGGCAGGGCGGATTGCTCTCCGTGAGCCCAAGGCTTCGTTCCGACGAGCGGCGCTGCTAGGCTTCGTCTCGTCTGTAAGTTTCCGGCTCTGTCGACAGGGCTGGAAAAACTGCGGCGAAATGGCGAACCGTGCGTACGGCAAAACCGTGTGGTCCTGGCCGTCGTTGCTACGGTCAAGCCCTGGCGAATGCGGCATCTGCGTCAACCGGCGCGGTGCCGGTGAATTTCGCGAAGGCGAGGGAGGCCAAAGAGAACTCGGCTCCCGGGAGAGCACGGCATAAGCCGTCCAACCATCGCGCAGGGAAGGCCGAGTGATTGGCTACACCTGTATGCTGCTGTGCGGTTTTCCTGCGTGTGCTTTTCGCGCAGCGGACCGCGGGTGCCAGCCGGCACCCGGCCTTCCCTGCGCCCTCTTGGATTTGAGGGTGGAGTGACCAGGCAAACCTCGGGCGAATTTCGCCGCGAGAACGCGGCGGTGCGTCCGCCAACCCCAATATTCCGGTTCGGGCACCGATGACTTGTCCCTAACGCTAGGGACAGACACGTTGCTGCGATCCGCTTAGCATGGCCCACCCGGTTGCTCGGGACCGCAGGAGGAAACGCGTATGTCGGACGACATGCCTCTTGAGCGGCGACGGTGTCGTGGGGAGCACTGCAAGCTCGAGCCGGGGCGCCGACGCAGCCGGCGGAATCGTCAAAGCGGACAGGGAGGAACAGGACATGAAGATCGGTTTCGCGCGAGCCTCGCTTCTTGTGGCATGCGTCCTCTATGGAAATGCGGCTCACGCGGACATCAAAATTGGAATTGTGATTTCGGCAAGTGGCTCGGGATCCGCACTGGGACAACCGCAGCTCAAGACGGTTGCAGCTCTTCCGAAAGAGATCGGTGGAGAGAAGGTGACCTATATCGTTCTGGACGACGAGTCGGATTCGACCAAAGGGGTCCAGAACGCACGCCGGCTGGTGATCCAGGACAAGGTCGATGTGCTGGTCGGCTCCTCTCTGACGCCGGTGACCATGCCGATGCTGGATGTCGCGCTCGAATCGAAGACGCCGCTGCTGTCGCTCGCTGCCGCTACCGCCATCGTTCAACCGATGGATGAGAAGCGCGCCTGGGCTTTCAAGGTCGTTCCCAATGACGACCTCATGGCGGCCGCCATCCTCAAGCATATCGCGAATTCAGGCGTGAAGACGCTCGGCTATATCGGTGTTTCGGATGGCTACGGCGAGGGCTACTACAAGGAGGTGAGCCGCCTCGCGCCCGCGCTGGGGCTGACCGTAACCACACACGAAGTCTATGCGCGAGCCGACACCAGCGTCACCGGTCAGGCGCTGAAGGTGATGTCGACCAATCCGGATGCCGTCTTCATCGCGTCCGCGGGAACTCCGGCGGTCTTGCCGCAGCAGGCGCTCCGCGAGCGCGGATACGCCGGGAAGATATTTCAGACTCACGGCGTGGCCAGTGAGGAATTCATCAAGCTTGGTGGCGCGAACGTCGAAGGTGCCGTATTCGCGGGCGAGGCCTTTACCATTGCCGCCGACCTCCCCACGGGAGATCCGTTTCGTCGCTCGACGGAGGAGTTCGTGACCGCGTATGAAGCGGCAAACGGGCAAAAGCCCAACATGTTCGCTGCTCACCTCTGGGATGTCGTCGCGCTGATCGGAAAAGCTTCGCCGGATGCGCTGAAGACGGCAAAGCCTGGCACAATCGAATTTCGCGCGGCCCTGCGGGACGCACTCGAGCGAGGGCAGAACATCTATCTCAACAATGGGCTGTCGAACATGAGCAAGGCCGATCACAACGGCTATGATGAGCGCTCGGCCTTCCTGATCAAGGTCGAAGGCGGGAAGTTCCGCCTGGCAAAGTAGCGGCGCGCCAATGCACGATCTCGCCTGCTCCGCCTCAGACCCAGCCTCCATCGACGATGTAGTGCTGGGCTGTACAGGCGGAAGCCTCGTCGGAAGCGAGGAAGATGGTGAACTTCGCGACCTCGTCCGGCATGAGCTTGCGCTTCAGGCATTGTCGCTGCATCAGCTCGACCTCGCCCTCGGGCGTCATCCATTTGTCGAGCTGGCGCTCGGTCATGATCCATCCCGGCGCTATCGCGTTCACGCGGATGTTGTAGGCGCCATAATCGCGCGCCAGGGAGCGCGTGAGACCGATGACGCCTGATTTGCTGGCGGTGTAGGCGGCCATGCCGCCTTGTCCGGCGATCCACGATACCGAACCGAAATTGATGATCGCGCCGGCATTCGCCGCCTTCATGTCCGGCAACACGGCCTGCGCAGCAAAGAACTGGTGCTTCAAGTTGACCGCGACACGGTTGTCCCAATATTCCGGTGTCATTTCCTCGGTGCTGTGCCGCTCGTCATGTGCGGCATTGTTGACGAGGATGTTGATCGCGCCGTGCACGTTGCGCGCCTCCGCGACACCGGCACGCAACGCGGCGATATCGGTCAAGTCGATACGCATGAAATGCGCGCTAAGACCTTGGCCCGATAGCTCGCGTGCCAAGAATTGGCCCTCGTCAGCTTTGATGTCGAAGAACACGACATTGGATTTCTGCTGTGCGAAGCGCCGCACGATCGCAGCGCCAATTCCGGATGCGCCCCCGGTGACGAGAACGACCTTGCCGGCGAGGTCGGAATAAACGGCAGCCATGGATATCCCTCGATTTGCGTTGGGGCAGCGCGACGCGCCGCCCGATTCTCGCGCTCACCTTAACGACCTCCTTCGTGAGGTGCATAGATCAGAATTTTAGTTGCGTACCTCAAAAATCGAAGGCAGGATTGCACCAAAGAATAAAAGCCGTTGGGAGGAATGTGATGAGACTGCTCGGGAAACTGGGACTGGCCGTTGTCGCATGCCTGCTCGGAGCGAAACTCGCTGCGGCCGATACGACGGTGAAGTGGCTGCACATCGAGGCCAACCCGGCCCAGGTCAAAATCTGGGAAGAGGTTGCGCGCGCCTTTGAGGGGTCGCATCCGGGCGTCAAGGTCGAGATGCAGTTCCTCGAGAACGAGGCCTACAAGGCCAAGCTGCCGACCATCCTCCAATCCAAAGACCGGCCCAACATCATCTACAGCTGGGCGGGCGGTGTCCTGAAGACGCAGATCGAGGCCGGCGTGCTCGACGACATCACCGATTCTGTGAAGGGCTACAGCGACAGTCTCACGCCGGCGGCGCTCGCCGCCTTCACCCGCAACGGCCGCGTTTATGGTCTGCCCACGGCGCTCTCGCAGGTCGGCTTCCTCTGCAACAAGGAGCTGATGGCCAAGGGGAAGGTCGATCCTGCCGGGATCAAGAGCTGGGACGATCTGCTTGCTGCCGTGAAGGCGTTGAAATCCGCCGGCGTGACCCCGATCGTGGTCGGCGGCGCCGATAAATGGCCACTGCACTTCTACTGGACCCATCTTGCTGTGCGCATCGGCGGCAAGGCGGCGTTCGATGCGGCGCTGCGCGGCGAGAACGGCGGCTTTGCCGGGGAAACCTTCCAGAAATCCGGCGAGCTGTTCAAGCAGCTCGTCGATCTCCAGCCGTTCCAGAATGGCTTCCTGGGCTTCAAGAATCCGCAGGCGGTCGGCTATTTCGGCGACGGCAAGGCGGCGATGACGCTGGCGATCAGCACGGTCTATCATCTGCAGCGCGCTCTCGCCGCCGACAAGGTCGGGTTGACCGAGGACAAGATGTGCTGGTTCGACTTCCCGGTCGTGACCGGCGGCAAGGGTGCGCCCACCGATACGCTCGGCGGCATCACCGGTTGGCTGATTACGAAAGGCTCGCCGAAGGAAGCCGTCGATTTCCTGAAATACTTCGTCTCCAAAGAGGTGCAGACGCGGCTTGCCGCCGGCAACTTCATCATCCCGGTGGTGCAGGGCGCGGACGCAGGGCTGAACAACAGCTTCATGAAGCTGATCGCCGCCAATCTGGCGAATTCGAACTACCACCAGAACTTCTATGACCAGAGCCTGGGTCCGTCGGTCGGCCGCGTCGTCAACGACGTCACGGCCGAGATCGCCGGCGGCAGCATGAGCCCGCAAGAGGCTGCCAAGGCAATCGAGGCGGCGTGGAAGCAGGGCAACTGACGGTGGCGCGGCGGACCGCGAGCGTGTCGGCGATCGGTGCTGCTGGCGAGATGGTACCGCAAGTCAGGGTCCGTGGCCCGGTTTGGGACGGCAGGCTGACGGTGCTCATCCTGTTCCTGCCGCCGGCGCTGCTGTTGTTCACGTTGTTCGTTGTGCTGCCGATCGGCGAAGCAGCCTGGTATTCGGGCTTCAATTGGAACGGGTTCGGCAGGCCCACCAACTGGATTGGCTTGGACAATTACCGCTTCGTGCTGGAGACCCGCGCCTTCTGGCTCGCGCTGCGTAACAACGGGCTGATTATCGCTGTTTCGCTCGCCATCCAGCTGCCGCTCGCGCTCACGCTGGCCTTGATGCTCGCCGAGCGCTTTCGAGGGGCGGTGGCGCTGCGCATGCTGTTCTTCATGCCCTATATCCTGGCGGAGATCGCGACCGGGTTGATCTTCAGCTTCGTCTATGATGGCGACTACGGCCTTGTGGCTTCGATCTGGCGCAGCTTCGGCGCCGAGCCTCCGCATCTGCTGGCTTCGACGGATACGGCGATGCTGGCGGTGCTGATCGTGATCGTCTGGAAGTACTTTGGCTTCCACATGATGCTGTTCATCGCAGCGCTCCAGAGTCTCGACAAGAGCCTGGTCGAGGCGGCACGCATCGACGGCGCGACCCGATCGCAAGCCCTGCGACATGTGGTCATTCCCTTGCTCTATCCGACGATAAGGCTCTCCGTGTTCTTCGCCATCGTCGGCTCGCTGCAGCTGTTCGACCTCGTGATGCCGCTGACGCGCGGGGGGCCAGCGGACTCCTCGAACACGATGGTGAGCTTTCTCTACAACAACGGCATCTCGCGCATGCGGGTCGGCTACGGCAGCGCCATCGGTGTCATTTTGTTTGCGATCTGTGTGACCTTTGCCTTCACGTACAAGCGATGGTTCATGCGCGATGAGTAACGCCAGGATCATCCGCGCGCCGTTCGATCCCGCAATGCTGTTCAAGCTGGTGTTCCTCGCCGTCGTTGCCATCATCGTACTGGTGCCGCTGCTCGCGACCTTGTTCGGTGGCTTCAAATCACTCGGCGAATTGCGCGTCAATCCGTTCGGCCTGCCACGTCACTGGGAGTGGCAGAACTATGCTGATATCCTGTTCTCGGCGCGTTACTGGCAGCTCTTGCGCAACTCGCTGATCATCTCGACCCTCACGGTGGCCCTGACCCTGATCGTCGCCTCGATGGCGGCGTTCACCTTTGCCCATATCAGGTTCTTCGGCAGCTCGATGCTGCTGAGCTACCTGACGCTGGGCCTGCTGTTTCCGGCGGCGACAGCGGTGCTGCCGCTCTTCATCAAGGTGCGCGATCTCGGATTGCTCGATACATATTTTGGCGTTGCCCTGCCGCAAGCGGCCTTCGGTCTTGCGATGAGCGTGTTGCTGCTGCGGCGCTTCTTCAAGGACATCCCGTACGAACTGCTGGAAGCCGCGCTGGTCGACGGCTGCAGCTATATCAAATTCTTCCGCTATGTGACGTTGCCGTTGTCGCGGCCGATCCTGGCGACCGTCGGTACCATCACCTTCGTCAACAGCTGGAACGCCTATCTGTTGCCGCTGGTGATGCTCAACACGGACGCGCTCTATCCCTGGCCGCTCGGCATCATGGTTTATCAGGGCGAGTATTCGTCCGAGTGGCATCTGATTCTGGCCTTCATCACACTGACCATCCTGCCGACGATCATTATCTTCCTTCTCGCGCAGAAACACATCGTCGCAGGCCTCACTGCCGGCGCGGTCAAGGGATGAACGGCACCTCACGGAGATCACAATGAGAAAAGTCGGCATCGGCATCATCGGCTGCGGCAATATCAGCACCGCTTATCTGAAGGCGGCCCAGCGCTTCCCGGTCATGGAAATCAAGGCGCTCGCCGATATGCGCAGCGACATCGCAGAGCGGCAAGGCGCCGCCTTCGGGCTGCCGGCGATGCGGGTTGATCAACTGCTCAAGCGGGACGACGTTGAGATCGTCATCAATCTCACCGTGCCACTCGCCCACACCGACGTCAGTCTCGCGGTGCTGAACGCCGGCAAGCACGTTCATTCCGAGAAGCCGCTCGGCATCAACGTCACGGAAGCCCGCAAGGTGATGGAGCTCGCCGCGCAGAAGAGTCTTCGCGTCGGCTGCGCGCCCGATACGTTCCTCGGCGGGGGGCACCAGACGGCGCGCAAGTTGATCGACGATGGTGCGATCGGCAGGCCTGTGGCCGGTAGCGCGTTCTTTGGCTGCCCCGGTCACGAGCGCTGGCATCCGGCGCCGGGTTTCTACTATTTGCGCGGCGGCGGGCCAATCCTTGACATGGGCCCGTACTACATCACCGATCTCGTGCAGTTGCTCGGCCCGGTGGCGAGCGTGATGGGCTCGACGGCGCGTCCGAAATCCGAGCGGTTGGTCACCAGCCAGCCGATGAACGGAACGCTGATCCCGGTCGAAGTTTCGACCCATGTCGCCGGCACGCTCGAATTCGAGAGCGGGGCGGTCGTCTCGATCGCGATGAGCTTTGATGTGCCCAAGCACCGACATGCGCCGATCGAGATCTATGGCGACAAGGGCAGCATGCTGGTACCGGACCCGAACCGCTTCGGCGGCGAGGTGCAGGTCGCGAAGACCGGCGGCGAGTGGGAGCCGGTGCCGCTGACTCACGGTCATGTCGACGGCGAGTTCCGTTCCATCGGTGTCGCCGACATGGCCTCCGCGATCCTGAACAACCGGCCGCATCGTGCCAGCGGTGCGCTCGCGTTCCACGTGCTGGAGGTGATGGAAGCGTTCCAGACCTCTGCCGACGAAGGGCGACGCGTCAAGATCGAGAGCTGCGTCGAACGGCCGGCGATGCTGCCGGCCGGGCGTGAAACCGGACAGATCGACTGAGGGAATGACCATGCGCAAGGCAATGATTGTATGGGGCGGTTGGCCGGGGCACGATCCCGATCTCTGTGCTTCGATGATCCGGGGCTGGCTGAAGGCTGAAGGCTTCGAGGTGCGGATCGAAACCACCACCGCCGCGTTCGCCGATCCCGCGATTCACGACCTGTCACTGATCATCCCGATCTACACCATGTCGAAGATCGAGAAGGCGGAAGCGCTCAATCTCTGCGCTGCGGTCCGTAGCGGCGTCGGGCTCGCCGGCCATCATGGCGGCATGGGCGACGCTTTCCGCGATTCTGTCGACTACCAATTCCTGTGCGGCGGGCAGTGGGTTGCGCATCCCGGCAACATCATCGACTACAAGGTCGACTTGACGAAGCCGGATGATCCGATCATGAAGGGCCTGAAGAGTTTCGAGCATCGTTCCGAGCAGTACTACATGCATGTCGACCCCGCCAACGAGGTGTTGGCGACGACGACCTTCACCGGCGAGCACGCACCCTGGATCGAGGGCGTGGTGATGCCCGTGGTCTGGAAGAAGCGATACGGCGCGGGCAGGGTGTTCTATTCCTCGCTCGGCCACCGCGCTTACGAGCTCGACGTACCGGAGATCCGTACGTTGATGATCCGCGGCATGCTGTGGGCGGCGCGCGAATGAATGCTGGTGCGACCCAGCCGGTGCTTCGTGCCACGCTCGAGGACGTCGCGCGCACGGCAGGTGTTTCGCTCGCCACCGTCGACCGCGTCGTCAACCGGCGCGAGGGCGTGCGCGCCAAGACCGTCGCGCGGGTCGAGGCCGCGGTGGCAAAACTCGGCTATCGAGCCGACGTCGCGGCCGCGCGGCTTGCCCGCGGGCAGACGTTCCGCTTTGCCTTTGTGCTGCCGACGGGTAGCAACAGCTTCATGACCAACCTGACCGAGCAGGTCCAGCGCACCGCGGACTGGCTCGCCGGCCAGCGCGGCTTCATTGATATCCTGCATGTCGACGTGTTCGATCCGGACGTACTCGCTGCCGCACTGGAAAATCTCTCGCCGGTGTATCAGGGCGTCGCCGTCATCGCGCTCGATCATCCCAGGGTGCGCGCCGCGATCGACGAACTCACCACGCGCGGGGTCGCTGTGGTGACCCTTGTGTCGGACGCGCCGAGCTCGCGCCGGCTGCACTATGTCGGCATCGACAACCCGGCGGCAGGCCGCACCGCTGCAACGCTGATGGGACGGTTCCTCACTGGTCGCGAGGGGACGGTGGCCGTGATCGCGGGATCGTTGTCGCTGCGCGATCACACCGAGCGGAAATTCGGCTTCCACCAGATCCTGTCCAGCGAGTATCCGAACCTGCTCGCGCTGCCGGTGATCGAGGGCCGCGACGACAGCGAGCGCACGCGGGAGCTCACTGCGGCACTGCTCGCGCGCCAGCCCGATCTGCGCGGCATATACTGCTGCGGCGCCGGCAACCGTGGCATCGCCGATGCGCTCGAGGCCTCGGGACGCGCGCGCGAGGTGGTCTGGATTGCCCATGAGCTGACTCAATACACACGGCGTTTCCTGGTCCGCGGCGCGCTCGATGCTATCATCAACCAGGATCCCGGCCACGAGGCACGGTCTGCGGCGCGAGTCCTGCTCGCGCATTGTTCGGGTGAGCCCATCAGCCCCGACCAGGAGCGCATCCGCATCGACATTTTTCTGCGGGACAATCTGCCGTAACCTTTGAGTCGCCTGCGGAGCGCATCAGAAGCTCGCGGCCATTGCGGCCAGACGTTGGTGGGCGCGTTCGCGGGCCGCCTCGATCGGCTGTTGCGGTCCGGTGGTTGGTCCGATTGGAATGAAACGGACATTGTTGATCCCGACAAAACGCAAAATTTCGCGCAGGTAAGGTGTTGCCATGTCGATGCGCCCGCGGTTCATTCCGGTGGCGAAATCGCTGCCACTGGCAATGATGACGATGGTCGGCCGGTCCTTCAGCAACGGGACATACCCCAGCGACGGATCGAACCGGAAGGTGAGCCCGGGCTGGACGATGACGTCGAACCATTGCTTGAGCTTATAGGGAATGCCGAAATTCCACATGGGCGTGGAAATCAACACCCGCTCGGCAAGCGCCAAGCGCACCGCCATCCGCTCGGCCTCCGCGAAGCTGTCCCGCTGCGCGTCGTTAAAGGCCTGCGCCTTCATCCGTGCATATTTGGCCTCGACAATAGGGCCTGAAAACTCCGGCAGGCGCTCGCGCCAGAGATCCATGACGTCCACGTCCCAATCGGGCCGAGCTTGGCGAAAGCCATCGAGGAAAACGCGGGCGCCGGCGCTTGACCAGGAGTCGTCGCGGGGCGAGCAGGACAGGTGCAGGAGGTTCGCCACCGCTCATCCCAGCGCTTTGATGACCGCATCGGCCCTGGTCACGACGGCGACGTTCTGCATGGCGAAGTTGATCGACGCGGCGTGCCAATCGGCGTTCATGGTCGAGCAGCAATCCTCAGGAACGATCATGAAGTAGCCCTTGTCGGCACCGGTCCGCGCCGTGTGCTCGACCGACATGTTGGTCCAGGCGCCGGTGTTGATGATCATGTCGCGACCGGTGGCTCTCAGGATCGTTTCGAGCTTCGTGCCTTCCCAGGCGCTCATTCGCACCTTCTCGACCACGAAATCGCCGGGCCGTGGTTCGAGACCTGAAACCGGTGCCGCGCCCCAGCTTCCGCGCACCATCGCCTTGCTGTCGACGAGACCCTCGAACAGTGGCGCATTCAGAGTCACGCCGGGCGCGCCGGGCTCAACGACGAACCAGACATGGATGACGGCGACGCCGCGCGCCCGCGCGGTTTCGGCCACGCGGCGGACGTTCTCGACGACATGCTGCTGGCGCGCATGCCCGGGCGCGCCGGAATCGGCAAAGGCGCCACCGTCCATGATGACGTCGTTCTGGAGGTCCTGGATGATCATAGCGCAGCGTCGCGGGTCGAGCTGCATCTCGCCGTCGGCGAGGACGGGTGCAGCGGAAGCAGAGCCGGCCGCCGCTGTGCCGCCGCCTCGCTTGCCGCTCATATAGGGCTCGTGGCGCGGTCCGACCTTGGTGGGAATGGCATAGACCGAGTGCGTCGAAGTCAGGTACAGCGTGCGGAAATCCGGCCCGCCCCAGGTAAGGTTGGCGACAAGCTCGGGCAGGCGGAGCTTGCCGAGCAGCTCGCTGCGCGGCGAATAGACCCACACGCCGCCGGGTGCCGTGACCCAGATGTTGCCGTGCTGGTCGCACTTCATGCCGTCGGGCAAGCCGGGCTCGAGCTCGGAGCGGATGCCGCTCGCGAACACACGCGCACTCGACAGCGAGCCGTCGCCGTTGACATCGAATACGCGGATCAGTGCCTGTACGGTGTCGTTGACATAGAGCAGTTTCTCGTCGGGCGAGAAGCACAGCCCGTTCGGCTGGTCGAACAGATTGCGGTCCACGACGAGCTTCGGCTCGGCGCCGGGCACCACGCGATAAACGCCCTGGAAACCGAGCTGCCTTGGCCGCTCGACGCCATAGACCGGCATGCGGCCATACCAGGGATCCGAGAAATAGATCGCGCCCGAGGAGTGCACGCAGACGTCATTGGGACTGTTGAGCTCCTGTCCCCCAAAGTGCGAGGCCAGCACCTCGCGCCGCCCATCCGGCCGCTCGCGGATCAATGACGACGTCGCGTGCTCGCAAACGATCAAATTGAGTTCGGCGTCATAGGTCATGCCGTTGCATTTGTTCGAGGGACGCTTGACCTCGGCGACGCCTCGCCGCGCATCCCAGCGCCGACGCACGTCGGCCGGCATGTCCGAGAACAGCAGATAATGATCGACTGGATGCCAGATCGGTCCCTCCGTGAAGTCAAAACCGGTGCCGATCTGCGCGACTGGTGCGTAGGGGTCAATCAGGGTCTCGAATTCGGAGCGTAAAGTGACGTGCGTCATCATCCATCCTCTGGCGTCTAGGCTGGAAACCAGTTGCGCTGGGGCAGGGACTGCACGACCGGCCCAGGCACCTGGTCGTGGAGTCGGCCGACGACGTTGCCACCTTCGATCTTGGCGGGACGGTCATGGACCGGCAGCAGATATCGCGAATTGCTGAGCAGCTTCTTGATGGCGGCCTTCTCGGCGCGCTTGGTGGTGCCGTGATTGCCGGTGGTGCGCGGCTCCCAGTCGTGGATCTCGTTGAAGGGCGTTACGATCTGGTCGTTGAAATCATAGATGACGTCGCCGCAAATTGTGGCGATGCCGTCGGCGGTTTCGACGATGATGTTCATCGAGCCCTCGGTATGCGCATTCGCAGCGTCGCAGTAGACGCCCGGCATCAGCTCGATGGGACCTGTGATCTCAAGGTCGAGAAAGCGCAGGGCACTCTTGGTGTGCAGACGGTCGATCAGATGCTTAATATCCGGCGCCGGATATTGCGGATGCATCAGGCCGGACACGGAGTATTCAAGCTCCCGACGGTTGAGGACGACAGTCGTGTTCATCGGAAACAGATCGTCCTTGCCGGCGTGGTCGATGTGCAGATGGGTGTGGCAGACGAAGCGCACATCGCCCATCCGCACGCCGTGCCGTGCAAGCTGGTTTTCGATCATGTGCTCGTGATACTGCAGGCCGCGCATGCCCAGCGTTTCCATGATCTGGTTGGAGCGGTAACCCGTATCGACCACCACCGGATACTTGCCGCCGAGGATCAGGAAACCGAGGGTGAGGACGCGGCGGGTGCGGCCGCAATCGCGGCCGAGAACCAAAAAGCTCGATTCCAGCTCAATATCGCCATAGTCCAGAATCTTGATCTCCAGCGGCATTCCGTCCCTCCCTGTGTCCGTTCTCGTTGTTTCCTCGGCGCTCAGAGCCGATAGACGCGCATGGCAGTGGTTCTGAAAACGGCTTCGCGCTGATCATCGCGTAGCGGCGCCGCGGCGACACGGAATGCATCAATCAATTCGCGGTAGTTGGTCCACAATTTCTCGATCGGAAAATTCGAGCCGAACAGGCAGCGTTCGGCGCCGAAGATCGCAATCGTATCGGTCAGGACGGACGCGATATGCGCGGGGTCGTTGCGGTGGATGAAGGTTCCGAGCCCCGACAGTTTCGACACGATGTTCGGGCATGCGGCGAGGCGGGCCATGCCGGCGCGCCACGCAGCGCGGCCTGGGGGTGAAAGGTCCTCCAGCATGCCGGCGTGCTGGAGGATAAAGGTCACCTTCGGGCAAGATTCCACAAGGCGCGCGGCGTCCGGAATCTGCGGCGTGAACACCTGAAGGTCAAAGCTCCAGCCATAATCCGCAAGGCGGGCGATGTTGCGCTGGATCACGGGATCGGTGCAGAGATCCGGCCGCGCGGCGAAGCGATAAAGCGGGTTCTCGTGCCAATGCAGTTGCATGCGAACGCCGCGTACGAGGGTATAGCGCTTCAGGCGATCGAGCTGTGGACGCACGTCATCCACTGAAAAGTCGGCGTAAGCTACGATGGCATGCGGCCAGCCGTGCTCCTCGGCGGTCTGCTGCACCCAGGCGGCCTCGTCCTCGAAGCGGTCATTGGCCCAGTTGGTCTGGACATAGACTGAGCGGGTGACGCCGCTGCCTTCGAGGTCGCGGAGATATTCCCCGATCGGGTAATCGCGCCGGATCGGCTCGTATGGACCGAAGATGCGCGGCTGCATCGGACCGACCAGCCAGGGCAGGTCAGCCTGGCGCCAGATATGATGGTGCCCATCGACGATGTCCGTCACGCAACTCTCCTCTGTCCCAGCGCCAGCACATGCGCGACGATCGACGCGCTCGATCCACCATCGGCCAGGTCGTCGACGAAGCGCTCGATCGCGACCAGCGCTTCGGTCTGCGGCCGAAAGCCGGGACCGGCCGCGAGCGGCGTCAGCCAGCTCACGCGCCACGCACGGCGCGATAGTTTCGCGACCGCATCGCGCAGCGCGTCGGGTTCGCCCCGCTCCAGGCAGTCGGAAATAATGATCACGGCAGCTCCTCGCGCGTATCCGCCAAAGCGGGGCACGGCGAGAAAGGCCTGAAGCGCCTCGCCGATCCGGGTGCCGCCGTCCCAGTCGCTGACCACATAGGCCGCGGCCTTGAGCGCCTGCTCGCGGCGCTTGAGACGCAACGGGCGGGTGATGCGGGTCAGCCGCGTGCCGAAGGTGAAGACCTCGACATTGGGTGCCGCCTGCACCAGCGTGTGCGCGAACTTCATATTCTCTTCGGTGCGCGTCTTCATCGAACCGGAGACGTCGATCAGAAGCAACACCTTGCGTGGGCGGTGCCGCCGCTTCAAACGTCCCAGCCGGAGGATTTCGCCGTCGCTGCTAATGGAGTCGCGGAGAGTGCGGCGCAAATCCGCGTACGGTCCGCTGCGAGCCCGCATGCGGCGATGGCCGCGCCGCTTCGGCAGGCGCCTGGGCGCCTCGCGGGACAGCCGGCGCAGCGCATCGGTGGTGGAGAGCTGCGCAAAGCGGCGCTCGACCAGCGCTTCGGCGCGCGCAGCTGCGAGACCGGACTCATTGGCTTCGTCCGACAACAGTGGCTCGTCGTTTCCACGGGCCTCCTCTTGGAGCCGAACTGTCTCGTCGTTCTCGCCGTCATCGACGCGCTCGATTGCCTCGTTTCCGCGAAAGTGCAGATCGAACAGCCGGTCGAACGTTGCGCGACGCTCCGGTGGAGGGGCCAGTGTTGCAAGGGCCGCCTGCCGAATGTCTTCCAGGCTGCGGGGACCGAGCAACTGGATCGCGGCCAGGAACGAGGTCGTCTGTTCCGGTGCGACGGCAAACCTGTTCGTTCGCAACAAGCCGACGAACGAGATGAAAACACGCGCAGCGCGCGGCAGTTCGGGTTCGGCGCTCATGCAGAGGCCTCCGCCAGCAGGGCGTCGAGGCGCGGCGAAATGAAATGCAGATCCTCCTCGTCTTTCAGGGCAACCCCAATCGAGCGCCTGAAGGCATCGGGCCACCGTGCGCCGCCCTTGTGCAGCAGCGTGGCGGCCTCAGCCCAGTCAACGGCCTCGGCGATCCCGGGCGCCTTGCTGAGCGGCTCGCGTCGCAGCTTCTCGACGGCGGCGACGACGGCCCGCGCGGTCCCCTCGGCGACGCTGGAGGCCCGCATCATCACGATGCGGGCTTCGCGCTCCGCCGAGGGATAGTCGATCCAGTGATAGACGCACCGCCTCCGCAACGCTTCATGAAGATCCCGCGTGCGGTTTGAGGTGAGGACGACGACCGGGCGCTCAGAAGCGCGCACCGTGCCGCGCTCCGGGATCGAGATCTGAAAGTCGGACAGAAACTCGAGCAGGAAGGCTTCGAATTCCTGGTCGGCGCGATCGATTTCGTCGATCAGCAGCACAGTCGAGTCAGGCGCGCGCAGTGTCGCCAGCATCGGTCGCTCGATCAGAAAGGTTTCGCCGTAGATGTCGATGCTCTCATCGCCGGCCTGGCGGATGGCGAGCATCTGGCGCGGATAGTTCCATTCGTAGAGTGCTGCGGATGCGTCGATGCCTTCGTAGCATTGCAGGCGGATCAGGCGGCGACCGAGGACGGCGGCGATGGCTTTGGCGGCTTCGGTCTTGCCGACGCCCGGCGCACCCTCGAGCAGCAATGGTTTGCCCAGCGCCAGCCCGAGATAGGCCGCGGTCGCCAGCCCCTCGTCGGCGAGGTAATAGGCGGCCCGAAGCGCCTTCTCCAGTGCCTCGGGGCTGTCGATGCCGACGATGTTGCTGCGGACGGCCATCGCGACCTCAGCGCCGCGCCTGAGGGCGCGCGCCGCCCTCGGCCTTGATCGCGCGCAGCACCTTCTCCGGCGTAATCGGCAGATCGTCGATGCGAACGCCGACGGCGTTGAAGATGGCGTTCGCAACGGCCGGCAATACCGGATTCGCGCACATTTCCCCGGGGCCTTTGGCGCCGAAGGGACCATCGGGAGCGGGGCGTTCCAACACGGCGATGTCGTGTGGGCAGATGTCGCCAGGACCAGGCATGACATATTCGACGAAGTCGCGAGGGCCGTGGACAGGGTCGGGATAATAGGGTTCAGGCGTCTCGTAGAGCGCGTGACTGACGCCCATCCAGGCGCCGCCGACGAGCTGTTGCTCGACCAGCCGCGGGTTGAGCGCGCGGCCGAGCTCATAGGCAGAGTCCATGCGGATCATCGTGACCTCACCGGTCTCGTCGTCGACCTCGACCTCGGCGACAAGACAGGCATGGGCGTAGCAGGTCGCCGGCGACATCTCGCCGGTTTCCGGATCGACATTGGACAGAGGAACCAGGAAGATGCCACGGCCAGAGATGGTCTTGCCCTGCTTGAACTGCGCCGCGATGGCGACGTCCTTGGTGGAGATCGAGCGGTGCGGCGCGCCCCTGACGTGGATGTTGCCCCGGCCGTCGGTTTCGAGATCGGCGGCGTTGACCTCGAGTTCCTCTGCGGCGGCCTCCATCATCACGCCGCGCGCCTCGCGCGCCGCCGCCATCACGGCATTGCCGACGCGATGGGTGCCGCGCGAAGCGAACGAGCCCATGCAATGCGGACCGGTGTCGGAATCGGCGGTGTCGACATAGACGTCCTCGACGGGCACGCCGAGCGTCTCTGCGCAGATTTGCCGCGTGACCGACTTCATGCCTTGGCCGAGATCAATCGACGACAGCGCTACGGTGAATTTGCCGCTTGGGTTGGAATGGACCAGGGCTTGGCTGGGATCGCCGCCGAGATTCATGCCGATGGGATAATTGACCGACGCGATGCCGCGTCCGCGATGTCGGGTCATCTCAACGCCTCCTGGTGCCGAACACGGATGAGAATCGACCCGCCCCGTGCGAGGGCGATGCCGGTCGCGGTGGCTGCGGCGGGGAGGGCGCGGGCGGTGGGGGCTCGCGCGGCGGTTCGCGCGACGCGGCCGTTGGAAGGCGATCATAGCTCGTGCGCTGCGGCGCCGGCGCGGTTGTCCGCGCGTTGGTGTCGGCAGGCGTCCGCGGGATGACGGCGCGGCTGCCGCCGCCGTCCTTGCGGGAGGAGGCACGCTTGAACTCGTCGCGGATCGGCCATTTCGCTTTCTCGGCAGCTACCTGGACGCACTCGATCAGCGCCGTGTTCTTGGCCTCGCGCCGGTGCGCCTTCATGTCGCCGTCGCGATAGGCATTGAGGATGCGGAACTCCATCGGATCCATGCCGACGAGGTTCGCGAGCTTGTCCATCTGGCACTCGATCGCAAAATCCATGGCGGTGACGCCGAAGCCGCGCATCGCGGTTGCCGGCGTACGGTTGGTGAAGACGCAGTAGACGTCGCCATAGACGTTAGGGATGGTGTAGGGTCCTGGCAGGTGGGCTGCGCATTTCACCGCGGCATAGCTCGAGAGCCGCGTATATGCACCGCTGTCGAAATATGCGCGGATCTTTCGCGCAACGACGCGGCCGTCGCGCATCACGCCATCCTTGATGTAGATGCGCTCGGCGCCGCGCGGCGGACCGTATTGCATCTCTTCTTCGCGTCCGAACACGTAGCGCACGGGACGTCCCATCAGCATCGCACCCAGGATGCATAAAGGTTCGGTCAGCGTGTCCACCTTGCCGCCAAAGCCGCCGCCGACGGTGCCGCCAATGAAATGGAAGGTGTTGGAGGGGACGTCGAGGATCTTGGCGCAGGTGTCGACCGAAAAGAACAGTGCCTGCGTCGAGGTATAGACGACATAGCGCCCGTTGGTGTCGGGCGCCGCGATCGAACCGTTGGTTTCGGTCGGCGCATGCTCGATAGGCGACATCTGGTAGCGCTGTTCGAGCACGTGATCGGCCGTCGCCAGTGCGGCATCGGCATCGCCGAAGCGGAGTTTTTGGTGGTCATATACGTCGTGATAAATGAAGGCATTCTTCGGATAGGTTTCGTTGACGACGGGCGCGCCGGCCTTCAACGCATCTTCTACGTCGAACACCGTCGGCAACGGCTCGTAGTCGATCCGCACCTTTGCGATCGCCTCGAACGCCTTGCGTTCGCTGTCGGCGACGATGGCCAGGATCGGCTCCCCCTTGTAGCGGACCTTGTCGACGGCCAGCGACGGCTCGTCGTCCTTGCCGAAATTGATCAGGCTCAAAAGTGTGTTGAGGTTACGGGGGACGTCGGAGCCCCGGATGATCCGGCGCACGCCGGATGAGCGCTCGGCGTCCGCGGTGTCGATCCGCCGGATCCTTGCATGCGAATGGGTCGAGCGGACGACCTTCAGGTGCAGCATGCCCTGGAGCTTGTGGTCGTTGAAATAGCTCGACGTCCCCGTGACATGGCCGAGCATGTCCTGGCGCTGCGTGCCCTTGCCGATCTCGTTGAGATTGTCGTCGCGCTCGTCGGCGAAAATGTCTTTGCGCAGTTCCAGCATGATCTGGTCCTTCAGGCGCTCACCCGGCCACCGGAGGCGGCGAGGATGGCGTTGATGATCGGCTCGTAGCCGGTGCACCGGCAGATGTTGCCGGAGATCGCCTCGACGATCTCGGCGCGGCTCGGCGAGGGATTGCGATCAAGCAATGCCTTGGCAGCCATCAGCATGCCCGGTGTGCAATAGCCGCACTGGGCAGCAAAATTCTCGGCGAAGGCGCGCTGCAGCGGATGGAGGTTCGGTCCCTGCTTCAGGCTATCCAGCGTCTCGACGGAGCGGCCGGCAACGGTCTCGGCCAGCGTCAGACAGGAGAGATGGAGTTCGCCGTCGATCAGGACACTGCAGGTGCCGCAGCCCCCCTGGCCGCAACCGAACTTCGGCGTCATGTCGCCGATCAATTCGCGAAGCGCGACGAGGAGGTTGGTGCCACCATCAACGAAAATGGCGACATCGCTGCCGTTGTGGCGGAATTGCAGAGCAGTCTTGGCCATACGATCTATTCCTGACCCAAAAGAAGACGACGCAGATGGACGCCGACGATCTCGCGGCGGTACCAGGCGCTGCCGAGCGCGTTGTCGGACGGCGATGTTCCTTCCGCGGCTGCAGAGGCTGCGGCCGCGACGGTCGCGGCATCGAGCGCGCGGCCTTCCAGGGCGCGTTCGGCCGCCCGCGCACGTATTTGCGTCGGCGCCATCGATCCCAATGCAATTCGCGCCCCGGCGATCCGTCCGCCACTGATAGGCAGATGTGCGGCGAGCGTGATGACCGAGCCGCCCTTGGGCTTGATCCGTGCGATCTTGCGGTAGCGAAAAGCATCCGCGTTTGTCGGTCGCGTGCACGACACCGACAGCACGAGCGCACCCGCCTGCCTTTCGCGCGACTGCAAAAACTCCTCAATTGGAATGTCGCGCGATCCAAAGCCGCCTTGCAGGGCCACCGTGGCATCGAGCGCAAGCAGGGCGACGGTGAAATCGCCATAGGGGTTGGGCGCGAACAGATTGCCGCCCACCGTACCCATGTTGCGCACCGCCGGGCCACCGATCGAACGGGCAGGGGCGTGCAGGAAAGCAAGGTCGCGCTCGCCCAGAATCCGGGCGAAAGTTACACCAGCACCTAGGGTGATCCGCGGGCCGGAGGGGTCGATGCGCGTCAAGGCATGGTCATTGGCGCGCACGACGGTCGAGATCGAGATGTCGCCTTCGTTCAGTGCGCGCATCACCAGCGTGCCGCCGCCGAGATAGCGCGCGTTGCGATCGGACGACAGCGCGGCCGCGGCCTCGCTCGAGCTCGTGAAGGTCTTCACGGTCACAGTCATGTTGACACAGCCTCCTTGAGGTACCGCCGGATCGCTTCGAATCCCGCCTGGTAGATATCTTCCGCGACCATGTGGGTGATCCGGTCCTTGTCCTCGGGCCGTGCCGAAAAGCGGGATTCCCAGTGCCAGAAGGTGCGGTCGCCATCCGTGACGGGCAGCAGGCGGACGTGGGCCACGTAGTTGAACATCGGGACCGGCGTATCGAGCAGGCAATAGCTGAAGGTCTGCTCCAGATCCGACAGCGTCAGCAATTGCTCGCGCAGCTCCGAGCCGTCCTGCAGCTTGAAGCGCCTGACACAACCGATCTTGTCCGAAGCCTGCGCGCGCTCGATCGTGGAGGTCGCGACCGCCGGATGCCAGCGATCGTGCCCGTTGAAGTCGCGCAGCACGGCCCACACGGAGCCGGTCGGCGCATCCAGGATCGTGCTCTTGACGATATGCGGCACGGCGCTCAGCCTCCGAACTGGCGCTTGAGGGCGTCGAAGCCGCCCTGGAACACGCCGCCGCCGATATTCGCGACGAGCTCCGCCTCCCGCTCGGGTGCGCAGTCGAACTCGGCGGTCCATTCCATGAAGGTCTGGTCGCCATCCGTGACCGGCGTCAGCCGAAGCGTCGCGACGTAGTCCTCGACCCCCATCGGGGATTCGAGGATCGAGTAGGTGCAGAACATGTCGTAATCGGACAGGCCGAGCAGCTTTTCCCGGATACGATCGCCGTTGCGCAGGCGAAAATCCCTGACGCAGCCGATCTTGTCGGAGGGCTCGCCGCCCTCGATGCGGCTTTCCGCAATCGCGGGATGCCAGTTCGGCAGACCGTTGAAGTCGCGTACCCGCGCCCAGACGCGATCGTTGCGTGCGTTGACGACGGTTGAGACATAGACCCGGGCCATGGGGCGACCTCAGCTCTTCTTCCGAGGGCTGCGCTCGGCGGTCGGCTCGCCGTCGGACGAAGGCGAGGGCGCAGCGGTCGGCTTCTCGCCGCCGCCGCCCTTGCGCGCGGAGTCCTTGATGCCCTGCATGTCGCGAGCTTCTCGGATCAGGCCTGGCATCTTGGCGAGGCTGCCGCCTTCGACGCCGATGTCCGCAAGAAGCGAGTCGATCAGCGGCGCCTGGACGCGATAGCGCAGCGCCGAGTCGATCACCTCGTCGGTCGCGCTCCGGCCGCCATTGCCGCCATGGCCGTTGCCGTTGAGGCCGTCGACCTGGAGGATGCGGATGCCCTCGATCTTCTCCATCGGCTTGACGCTCTCACGGACGATGCCCTCGATGCGGTCGAGCAGCTTTCTACGGAACAGCGAGTAGCGCGCCTGGTCCGTCAGCACGTTCTCGGCCTCGTTGAGCATACGCTGCGCCTCGGCCTCGACCGCGGCGCGGATCCGTTCGGCTTCCGCGGCAATTCGCGTCTCCTCGGCCTGCTTCTCGGCGATCAGGATCTCCACGGTCTTGCGACGCTTCGCGATCTCGCTCTCGCGCGCGGTAATGACGCGCTCGGTCGCCTCAGTGGCATGCACCCGCGCCTCCTCGGCCGAGGTCTTGGCCGCGGATTCCTCCAACGACTTCAGGTGGATGGCAATCGCCTTCTCCATCAGAACGGTCTCGACCTCCTTCTCACGATTGATTTCAAGCTTGCGCAGCTCGCGCTCGCGGCCGATGCGGGCCTCGTCGAGGCCGCGATCGGAGGCAATGCGGGAGCGCTCGACCTCTTCACGCGCGGCAATCTCGGCTTCCTGCAGCGACTGGACGCGAGCGACTTCGAGCTGTTCGATCGAACGGCGACGTTCGATCCGCGCCGCCTCCAGCGCATGCTCGCGCGAGACGTCCGTGGTCTCGACCTCCTTGCGCGCGACAATCTCGGCCTGCCTGACCTGGCGGTCGGCGTCGATGCGCTCGGACTTCTTGGTCGAGAGCGCGATGACCCGGTCCTCATCCGCGATCTCGATCGCCTTCTTGTGCTCGATGTTGAGGACTTCGCGCTTCCTGGAGGACGTGATGCGCTCGGTTTCGAGCGCGAGATCGACGCCGATGCGCTGCCGCTCGATGGTGTCGCGCCGCTTCAGCTCGGCCGCCTCGAGCACGGCTGTGCGCTCGATCTCGAGCGCGCGTGTGTCACGCTCGGCCTGAATACGCTCGGCTGCAACAGACTTCTCCTGCGCGATCCGCGCGGCTTCGATGGCTTCGCGTGAGGCGATGTCGGCTTCCTCGACGGCGCGGTTGCGGGCGATTTCCAGCGACCGAACGCGTTCTTGTTGGGTGATGCGGGCAGCTTCCGTGGCCTCGCGTGCCGTGACCTCTGCGACTTCCAGCGTCTGATTGCGTTCGATCTCCAACTGCCGGGTATTCTGCTCGACCGCGATGCGCTCGACGGCGAGCCTATGCTCGCGGTCGATGCGCGCCGCCTCGACCGCACGCTGCGCCTCAATCTCGGCTTCCTGGATGTTACGCACCTGCTGGATCTCCAGCGCACGGGTGCGCTCATCGGATGCGATGCGCTCGACATTGACAATCATGGTCTGGGCGATGCGGGCCTTTTCGGTCGTCTCGCGGGCAGCGATCTCGGCTTCGTCCACGGCGCGCGTCCGGTCGATCTCGCGGCGCCGGGTCTCCTCTTCGTTGGCGATGCGGGCGTCCGTCACGACGCGGTCCTGCTGGATACGCGCTTTCTCGATCGCCTCGCGGGCGGTGATCTCAGCTTCCTCGATGGTCTGCATCCGCTCGATTTCGCGCTGGCGCACCTCGCGTTCGGAGGCGATGCGGCTGGTATCGATCGAACGCTGGTTGGCGATCCGGGTCTTCTCGATTTCCTCCCGTGCGAGCAGCTCCTTCTCCTCGATGGTGCGGGTGCGCTCGATCTCCCGCTGACGGGTCTCACGCTCCGAGGCGATGCGGGCCTCGGCGATCGCCTGATCGTTGGCGATGCGGGCCTTCTCGATGGTTTCACGGGCGGAAATCTGCGCCTGCTCGGCTTCGGTCTCGCGCAGGGCCCGCTCGCGTGCGACCTCGGTGCGTTGCAGGGCCCGGCGCATCTCGATGTCGCGCTCCTGTTCGAGGCGCGCCGTCTCGCTTTCGCGTTCGATCTCGAGAGCCTGCCGCTCGGCCTCCAGGTTGCGAGAGCGGATCTTGATCATCGAATCTTGCTCGATGTCGTTGCGCAGCTTGCGCTTGGCCTCGATGTCCTCCATCAGGCGGGTCAGACCTTCGGCGTCGAAGCGGTTCGAGGGGTTGAAGAATTCGAGATCGGTCTGGTCCAGATCGGTGATCGCGACTGACTCCAGCTCGAGTCCGTTCTGGGCGAGGGCCTCTGCCGCGTTTGCCTTGAGGCGGGCGACGTACTCGCCGCGCTGTTCGTGCATCTGCTCGAGGGTCATCTCCGAGGCAACGGAACGAATGGCGGAGATGAATTTGCCGGCGAGGAGGGCGTGGAGCTGTTCGGGCTCCATGGTGCGGCGGCCGAGCGTGGCGGCCGCGATAGACACGGCTTCGCGGGTCGCCTGCACGCGGACATAAAAATCGGCCTCGATGTCGACGCGCATGCGGTCACGGGTGATTACGGCGTCCTGGCGGGAGCGAACGATGCCCATCGGCTGCACGTTCATGTTGACCGGCGTGTAGTCGTGGATGAACGGCAGCACGAAGGCGCCGCCGTTGATCACGACGCGCTCGCCGAGCAGGCCGGTCCGGACGAATGAGGTCTCCTTGGACGAGCGGTGATAGAGCCAGTTCACGATGTAGACGCCGACCACGATCACCACGACGGCGACGATCAGCCAGAGGATCAATTCACCGACCAGAGTCCCTGACATGTTTCTCTCCCTCGACCTTTGGGCGTTATCGCGCGCCGATCGCCTTGAATTTGCGAACCTGATCCGTCAGTGCCCGCTCGACCGGCAGCCGTTCCATCGAGGAGGCGCCGTAGAAGCCGTGGCAATTGCGTGTGTTCCTCATGATGAAATCGGCATCGTCCGGATCGGAGATCGGTCCGCCATGAGCGAGCACCAGAATGTCCGGATTGACGCCGAGTGCGGCGGAGGCCCAGGTGTCGATGTGCGCTGGGCAATCCGTCAGCTTGAGCGCTGTCTGCGCGCCGATGGTGCCCCCGGTCGTCAGGCCCAGATGACAGACGATGATATCCGCGCCCGCGATCGCCATCGCGGCAGCTTCCTTCTCGCTAAAGACGTAGGGCGTCGTCAGCAGGTCCTTCTCGCGCGCCTTTGCGATCATGTCGATCTCGAGCGCATAGGACATGCCGGTCTCTTCGAGATTGGCGCGGAACACGCCGTCGATAAGGCCGACGGTCGGAAAGTTCTGCACGCCGGCGAAGCCGAGCGCTTTCAATTGGTCCAGGAAAAGATCCATGTCGCGGAACGGATCCGTGCCATTGACGCCGGCGAGCACTGGCGTCCTGGAGACGACGGGCAGCACTTCGCCGGCCATCTCCAGCACGATGGCGTTGGCGTCGCCGTAAGCCATCAATCCCGCGAGTGAGCCTCGGCCAGCCATGCGGTAGCGGCCGGAATTGTAGATGACGATGAGGTCGACACCGCCAGCCTCCTCGCATTTGGCCGAAAGGCCGGTGCCGGCGCCGCCGCCGACGATCGGCTCGCCGCGCCTTGCCATGTCGCGGAAGCGCTTCAACAGTGCAGCGCGTTCAAACCGTGCCATCGGTCACCTCGCTAGTCTCCGGCGCGCCCCAATGCGGCCGAACAATGTTCGGAACGCGCTGACAATGGTGGAGGCGAACTCGGGGTCATTGATGTTCTTGGGAACGCGGATAAGCTGACGGTTGGCGGTCTGCCGCACGTTGCGCTCCAGCGTGCGGAACAGCGCCGCATCGGCATCCGGATCCCAGAATGGCTGTCCTCGCGCGTCGAGCGCGGAGACGCCGCCCTCGGGCAGGAAGAAGCGCACCGGCCCGTCCATCCGGTTGAGTCGATCGGCGATCCAGTGCCCCATGCGCTCGTTCTCCTCCGCCGTGGTCCGCATCAGTGTGACCTGCGGATTGTGGATTTGGAATTTCCTGCCGCGGTAGCGCTCCGGGATCGTCTCGGGAGCGCCGAAATTCACCATGTCCAGCGCGCCCGCCGAGCCGACATAAGGCACCCGGCTGCGGATGATGGCGCCAAAGCGGTCGTCGGTGGCCGGGAACACGCCACCCATCAGGAGGTCCCCGACCTCCGTGGTCGTGAGGTCGATGACGCCTGCGAGCTGCCCGGAATCGACGAGCTTCTCCATTGAGCGTCCTCCAACGCCGGTGGCGTGGAAAACGAGACACTCGAAATCCTCGCGCAAGTCGGCCGCGATCTTCTGCACTGCCGGCGTGGTGACACCGAACATGGTGATGCCGACCGACGGCAATCCGCTGTCGTCGCGATCCTTCCGTGCATGCTGATCCAGGCGCGCCTTGACCATGCCGGCCAGCGCGTTGGCGCCGTTGGCCAGCACGGCGCGCGAGATCGAGTTGAGGCCCTGCACGTCGGCGACCGAATGCATCATGGTGATGTCCGCGGGGCCGACATAGGGCCGGACGTCGCCGGAGGCGACCGACGAGACGATGAGCTTCGGCACCCCGACAGGAAGCATCCGCATACCCGGCGCGACCAGTGACGCTGCGCCCGAGCCGCCCGCCGAAATCACGCCGGCAACATTGCTCTGGCGCCGCAGCCAGCTGCTGAAGGCCTCGGCCATCGCGGTGACGGCGGCGCCGCGGTCGGGTCCGAATACCGCCGATCCGCCGCGACCATGGTTCAAGGCGATCTCCTGGGCGGAGACGTCGCTGGCCGCGTGTCTGCCGCTGGTGGAGACATCGACCAATCGGGTTCGCAGGCCTGTCCCGGCGATGATGTCGCGGATGAAGCGGAGCTCCGTGCCCTTGGTGTCGAGCGTACCGACGACGAGCACGACCGGGGGGCCCTGCGTTTGCGTCGCAACCGGTTCGCGCGCTCGCCGTGTGGTCTCGTCGAGACGCATCACCTGTGTCGAGAACGTGCGGGCCGCGGCCTCGATGCGGGCGATCGGCACCGGTTGCGACCAGCGAGTCGGCGGCGTCGGGTTGGAGATGTAGATGCGGATCGCGCCGCCCGGCCGCGTTTGCGGCGGAGAAAGCTTCTCTTCCGTATCCGCCGGCGGCACGTCGAGGTCGAGCTCGAGTCCGGCGTGCATTCCGACGCCGAGCAGGCGCTGCTGCAGTTCGCGATCGGCGGCAAGCCGCACCGAATCGATGATGCGGTTGACGCGACCGTTGACCATGATCGCGACGTTGCCCGACACGGCGGTCGCCACCCCGATATTCTGCTCGATCACGAGCACGGACATGTCGCCGTCCTCGCCAAGCCGTAGCAGCATCTCCTCGACCTGGGCCACGATGACGGGCGCGAGCCCCTCGGTGGGCTCGTCCATGATCAGGAGCCGCGGGTTGGTGAGCAACGCGCGCGAGATCGCGAGCATCTGTTGCTCGCCGCCGGAGAGCTGGCCGCCGCCGTGATCCTTGCGCTCGGCCAACCGCGGAAACGTCTTGTAGATGCGCTCGACCGTCCAGGCGCCGCGGCGCAAGCCGGCGGCAAGCTGCAGATGCTCGTCGACGCTGAGTGAACGCCACAGCCGCCGTCCCTGCGGAACGTAGCCGACACCGAGTCGGGCTATGTGGGCGGGCGGCTGCCGGGTGATGTCATCGCCGCGGATGCAGATCGAGCCGCCGCTGACCGGCACCAGCCCCATGATCGCCTTGCACAGCGTGGTCTTGCCCATGCCGTTGCGGCCGACGACCGAGAACACGCCGGCCTCGAGCGTCAGATCCACGCCCTGCAGCGCATGCGAATGGCCATAATAGACGTCCAGACCGCGGACTTCGAGCGCGGCGGCGGTGCGGCGGACCTCATTCATGGCCGCCTCCGAGGTAAAGCTCCTGCACTTCGGGATCGGACTCGATCTCCTGCGGACGACCTTCCTTGAAGATCCGCCCGTTGTGCATCATCGTGACGCTCTCGACGACGCGCAGGGCGACGTCCATGTCGTGCTCGATGATGATGTAGCCGATATGCGCGGGCAGGGAGGTCAATATCTCGATCAGCTCGGCACGCTCGGTCGGCGACAGTCCCGCGGCGGGTTCATCGAACAGGACGAATCGCGGCGCGCCGGCAAGCGCAAGTGCAATCTCGAGCTGGCGCTGCTGGCCATGCGCGAGCTCGGCAACGCGCTGATCCTTCACGCCGGAGAGATGGACGGCCTGCACGAGATTTTCGGCCGCGTGCATCAACGCATCGTTTTGACCGGGGCGGAGAAACGAGAAGCGTCCCCGTGAGACGCCACGGCAGGCGAGGTAGACATTGTCCTGGACGGTAAGGCCGGGAAACAGCGCGGAGATCTGGTAAGTCCGACGCAGGCCGCGGCGGATGCGCTCATAGGGCGGGAAGTGCGTGACGTCCTCGCCGAAGAAGCGGATGGTGCCGGAAGAAGGTGGGAAGTCGCCGGTGATGCAGTTGAACAACGTGGTCTTGCCGGCGCCGTTGGAGCCAAGCACGGCGCGCCGTTCGCCGGGGCGGACGGTAATGGTGATGTCGGTGAGTGCCGCCAGCGCGCCGAACAGACGAGTGACGCCGCGCAGCTCCAGGGCCGCGCCGGCACCTACGACAGAGAGGCGTTGCGCGACGCTATCCATGGTTGGATCCTTGACTGGATCCTTGGCCAGATTCTCGGCCAGAGTCTCGGCCACGTCGTCCGCTTGAACTTGCCGCGCCGGAGCGTTGGCGGCGGCGCCAGCTCTGCCAGAGCCCGATGACGCCGTCCGAGGACCAGAACACGATGGCGAGGAAGCCGAGGCCGATCAGGAGCCGAAAGCGGTTGCCGTCGAGCCCCAGCTTGACCAGGAAATCGAGTGCGAAAGTGCGCAGCAGCACGAAGATCAGCGCGCCGATAAAGGGTCCGATGGGGCGCGTGATGCCGCCGACGACTGCGATGATGAGAATATCGATGCAGGCTCCGACGCTCACGGAACCCGGCGAAATCTGCCGGTAATTCCAGACCTGGAGTACCCCTGCCAGCGCCGCGACAAACGACGCGAAGACGTAGGCCGCGACGCGATGCGCATTGACGTTGAAGCCGAGCGCCGCCATGCGGCGGGGATTGTCGCGGACACCTTGCAACGCGAGGCCGAACGGCGCGCGGGAGATGTAGTCGACGGCGAAGTAGCACAGCGCGGCTACCGCGAGGACGATATAATAGAAGGGAATGTCGGCGCGCCAGTTGACGCCCCAGAAATGCGGCGTGGCAACGGTATTGATGCCGGTATGGCCGTTGAAAATCGCCCAGTTCTGGTTGGTGAAATAATAGAACGCCGCGCCGATCGCGAGCGTGATCATGATGGTGTAGATGCCCTCGGTGCGCACCGCCAGCGCGCCGCCGAGCGTGCCGAAGATGGTCGCGAGCGCAAGTGCCATCGGGACCGCAAGCCACCACGGCCAGCCCAGGCTGATATTGGCGTTGCCGCTGACGCCAAACACCGCGACCATATAGGCGGAGAAACCAGCGATGGTGAGCTGCATCAGGCTGACCATGCCGCCATAGCCGGCAAGAAACATCAGACTCAGCGCCATGGTTCCGAGGATCAGCGTGGTCGCAAAGATCTCGATCAGGAAGAAGCCGTTGGCGATCAGGGGCATGATCAGGAGAATGGCCGCGACGGTCCAGGCTGCCGGATTGTCGATCTCCGGCCATCCGCGCAATTTCGAGCGCTGCACCGCAGTGGCGGGACGAACCGGGACGCGGGCGTCGTGAGCGAGGGACATGTCAGCGCCTCGCCAACAGGCCCTGCGGCCGAATTGCCAGCACCAGAACCATGATCAGGAAGGTCACGACGATGGCGTAGGTCGGGATGTAGACCGAGCCGAGCTGTTCGGCGAGGCCAATGATGAGCGCGCCCAGCGCAGCCCCAGGAATCGAGCCCATCCCACCGACGATCACGACGACGAGGGAGGCGAGCAGGAAGCGGATATCTTCGCCTGGCGAGAGCGACTGGAAGGTTCCGCCGACGACGCCAGCGACGCCGGCGAGGCCGGCGCCGAGCGCAAACACCACCACGAAAACGAGTTGGATCCGTACCCCGGTCGCAGCCAAGATGTCGCGATCGTCGACGCCGGCGCGGATGATCATGCCGATGCGCGTGCGGTTGAGCGCCAGCCACATCGCCATGCCGATCACGACGGAGGCGGCGAAGATCACGAGTCGAACCAAGGGATAGCGGAGATAGACCGGCTCGCCTGAGGATTTGATCGCGGTGACCAGCGGCAGCTCCACAGGTCCGATCAGCCAGTTCGGGGTCTGGATCTGATAGAAATCGCCACCGCAGGCCCACAGCATCAGATCGGCGAACACGATCGAGAGTCCGATGGTCACCATGGTCTGGCGCAGGTCCTGGCCTTCCATACGGCGGAAGACGAGGACCTGGAGCAGGACGCCGACCAGTGCCGTCAGGACGAAAGCGACGATGAAGCTGAGGACCCATGAACCGGTAGCGGCGCTGATGGCATAGCCGACATAGCCGCCGAACAAATAGAGCGAACCGTGCGCGAGGTTGACGTTGCGCATCAGGCCGAAGATCAGCGTGAAACCGCTGGCGACGAGGAAATAGAGACCGCCGAGCGTGATGCCGTTGAAGAGGGCGTTGAGGAAGACCCGCTTGCGGCCGAACGCATCTTCGACGCCCTGCGGCCACACTGCGAAAATCAGCCAAAGCGCCACCGCAATCACGATGATGACAATCAGTGCCCAGGCAGGATGGCGCTCGACAAAGCGGGTCATGATCGCCGCTCCGTCTTCACGTCACCCCATCTCTCACCCCGCAAGCGGGGCGGAGAGGCACGCAGACCGTTGCCGGCCGCAAGCCCTGCCATGAACGTGCGCTCCCTATTGCGCGTGATCCTCTTTTCGGGATCGCGTTTGGCGCATCCTAATGCGGCTGTAAGGGAGGTGTTTGATCGTGAGTATCTTTTCGCGTGCGGTCAGGCGCGCAAAACCTTGGCCGCGCGGCGATAATCGGTCGGCGCCATGCCGACATTGGCGGCGAAGAAGCGGGTGAATCCGCTCTGCGACGAGAAGCCGAGATCGAAGCCGATATCAGCGATCGGCGCTTCGCTCGCCACCAGTGCCTCCAGCGCCTGCTCCATCATCAGCGTGTTGAGATAGAGGTGTGGCGTGACGCCGGTCTGGGTGCGGAAGAGCCGGTAGAAATGCGGCCGCGACAGGCCGGATTCGCGCGCGATGGTGTCGAGCTCGATCTCGGCGCCAGGACTCTCCGACATCATCTTGATGCACTTGCGCACGCGAAAATCCGTGACGGAACCGTTTGCCCGCGGATCGCGTGCGGTCGCCGCCTGTTGCCAGCTTTCGTCATAACAAATGTCGATCAGGCTTCTCAGCTCGCCATCGAGGCTGTTGAGCGAGGGAGCGCCGCACACGAGGGCGGCTGCGTGCCTGATATGCTTGTCCAGCGCAACGGACCGCGTGAACTGGGTGCGGCCGAAGCGTAGGCGGTCGGCGCCGGGCGCATCGGGCGCGAACCACTCCGCATTGACGTAGAGCACGAAGAAAACGGCGCCGCCTTCGAGATCGGACGGCAGGAAATTATGCGGCTCCCACGGATTGACCGCGACGACGGAACCTTCGGTGAGCTCGTAGCGTCCGTCACTGACATCGATGCATGCGGAACGCCCGCCGACATGGAAGATCAAATGACCTTCGCGATGTGCGTGGATGTTGAAAGGGCGGTTCAACTGATAGACCGTCGCCCGACCAAAGCGGCCGTGGAAGACGGCGAGCGCCCGGCTCATGCCTCTCCTCCCAAAAGCTCTTGGTATTTTTTGGTAGCGTTCAACAACCGAGGAGAGAATGCAAGGGCGCACGTGTCGCGCTTCTGGCAAATCTCTCCCCGGCCGGTCATCGTTCGCGAACGAGACTAGGTCAGTATTTCTTACATTCCGGTACTGTGCGGCTCGGTAAACCGATTTTGGCGAACACCGCGGGATCGTAGCCCAGCGTTTGGTTGACGTTCGGGATCACGTTCACGACCTTTGAGAACAGCGCGCCCTTGCCGTCGTCGACGACCTCGGTGACGAAGTTGGTGCCGATCGCCTGGCGGTTGGAGTCCAGCTTGATCTTGCCGTTGGGTGCGTCGAGTTCGATCTTGGCAAGCGCCTCCTTGTACTTGGCCTGATTGTTGGAGAGATCTCCGTTGACCTGACGCAGCGCCAGGATCAGCGCCATGGTCGAGCCATAATAGTTGGTGGCGAGCAGCGATGGGCTCGGGAAGCGCTTGTTGGGCGGGAAGGCGTCCTGATAGTCCTTCACGAACTTCTGCCAACTCGGGTTCTCCCAGGTGTCGGCCTGGCCGCTCGCGGCCAGCGTGCCGATCAGGGCATTCTTGGCGTTTCCCTTGGACGACAGGATGGTCTGGTCGATCATGATCGAGCCGCCCATCAGATGCGCCTTGCCGCCGGCCTGCTGGTATTGGTTCAGGAAGTTGACGGCGTCGGCGCCGCCGAGGCCGAGATAGATTGCGTCGACGTCGTCGGGCAGTGCGGCGATAACCGAGGCAAAGTCCTTTGTGCCAAGCGGCACCCATTGCCGGTTGGTGACCTGTCCGCCAGCACCGCAGAACTCGAGCACGAGGCCGAACACCTGCGTATAGATGAAGGAGTAGTCTTCGCCGACGGTCGCGATCTTGCGGTACTTCTTTTGGTCATAAGCGTATTTGCCGAGGCCCACCTGCCACTGCGCGCCGTCCATGTTGTAGCGGAAAAAGTTCGGAGCCGGATCGACATAGGTCGTTTCCTGGGCACCGGAGGCGGCATTGATGAAAGTGAGTTCGGGATGGGTCTTTGCAAAATTCTTGACCGCGATGCCTTCGTCGCCAGAGAGCGGCGACAGCAGGATCTGTACCTTGTCCTGCTCGATCAGCTTGCGCACGGCTCGTACGGCGGAGTCCGGCGTCGCGTCGGTCGAGGCGATGACAAATTCGAGTTCCTTGTCGCCGACCTTCTTTCCGAGGACGTTGAGGGCCGTCTGGAAGCCGCGGATGCCGTCCTCGCCGAGCACGGTGTAGGTGCCTTCGAGCGTCGCGGTGACGCCGACCTTGATCTTCTCCTGTGCGAAGGCGGTGCCCGAAAGTAACAGGCTGCTCAACGCGATCAGTCCTAGACTGCCTTTCAACATTGCTCTGCTCCCTGAGCGTTCTTGTCACTGTTTTTCACCGCGCCTGGACGCGCCCGCCGCGCGGTGCGGCGTTCGGACAAGGCCAACGGTTCTTGAAATGGAGGCTAACTGAACTCCGATGCAGCGCACGTGCCGGAGCCGCGCGCGGCTTAACGGGCAGTCTCATTTTGAATGCTGCGTCGCGATTAACATCGCAGTGCAACAGGCGTCAGGCTTCCCGAATTTGCACCCGCCAGCCGCATGGCGGTCGCGGACTGCCGCCGTGTGAAGGGATCGCTCGAATAGAGGAGAAATCAATCGTAGGCATTGCGTGATTTCGCCGCGCGCGGCACTCGCTGGTTATACGTTGTGGCAGGCGATCGTCCGACCGTCCGCACCGACAGATCGAAGTTGTGGCACATCGACGAGACAGCGATCGCTGGCCATTGGACAGCGGGGCGCATATGCACAGCCGTGCGGTCGCGTGAAGAGGCTTGGCGGTTCACCCATTTCGATCGCGCCCTGGATCCGTTCCGATGGATCGGGCTTCGGAATTGCCGCCACCAACGCGCGCGTATAGGGATGGAGCGGATGATCCAGGACCGTCCGCGTCCCGGCCTGCTCCACGATCCGGCCCATATACATGACAGCAACGCGGCTGCTGATCTGTCCGATCACGCCAAGGTCGTGCGAGATGAAGAGCATCGACAGTCTCAATTGGTCACGCAGATCCATCATCAGGTTGAGCACTTGCGCCTGCACGGAAACGTCGAGGGCCGAGACCGGCTCGTCGGCGACGATGATGGACGGCGTGGGAAGAATGGCGCGCGCGATTCCGACCCGTTGCCGTTGCCCGCCACTCAGTTCGTAAGGATAGCGAGCGGCGAAAGACGGGTTCAACCCGACGGCCGTCAAGGTGGCGGCTATGGCCGCGCTGCGCTCGGCGCGGCTCTTGAAGATGCCGCTGATGTCGGCCGCCTCCGCCACCGAATCTCCAATTGCGCGCCGCGGGTTGAGCGATGCATTGGGGTCCTGGAAAACCATCCGGACGTTCAGACGCATCTCGCGCAGGCCGGAGCGGCCGGCTCCGATCAATTCGGTTCCCTTCAAATTGATGTTGCCGCTGTCGGGCTGGACCAGCCCGACGAGGGTTCGGCCTAGCGTGGTCTTGCCGCAGCCGGATTCGCCCACGATCCCGAGGACCTCGCCTTCCGCCAGCGACAGCGATACACCATCCACCGCCTGCACCCGGTATTTCCGACCGGCTCGCCTGGCACTGAACGAGACCATCATGTCCCGGACGTCGAGGATGACATTGCCGCTCATGGCAGCCCCCCGCCGGCCAGCGGAAATGCGCAGAGCACCTCGTGTTCTTGGGAGACCTCCAGGCGAGGCGGGGTCGCCACGCGGCACTCATCGCGCACCGCTGCGCAACGCAAGGCAAACACGCAGCCGGCAGCGACCGTACCTGGCAGCGGCGGCTGACCAGAAATGGTTGGCAGCCGGCGCGCGCCGGAATTTCGCGACGGCATGCAATCCATCAATCCGCGGGTGTAATGATGACGGGGTGCGCCGAACAGCGCATCGACTGAAGCGGTTTCCACGATCCGACCGGCGTACATGACAGCGACGCGATCGGCGAGCTGCGCAATGACTCCCATGTCGTGGGTGATGAACAATATCGCCATATCCAGCCGATTGCAGAGCTCGCGCAAGAGCCCGAGAATCTGAACCTGTATGGTGACATCGAGCGCGGTGGTCGGTTCATCGGCGACCAGCACCTGTGGCCTGCAGGCCAGCGCAATCGCGATCATGACCCGCTGGCGTTGGCCTCCGGACAACTGATGCGGATACGCGGACAGCTGCATTTTGGGGTCGGGCATACGTACCAGTTCGAGCAGTTCGCGCGCACGGACCAGCGCCGCCGCGCCCGAAATTCCCTCATGCACGCGCACGGCTTCGGCGATCTGATCGCCGATCCGACGAACAGGGTTGAGTGAGGTCATCGGCTCCTGAAAGATCATTGCCATGCGGCCGTGGCCCGCTTCGACACGTTGCCAGGGCTGCAGCTGCGTTACGTCGCAGCCCTCCAACAGGACCCGCCCGGCGCGAACCCGGGGACCGGGCTGCGGCAGCAATCCCATGACCGCAAGCGAGGTCATGCTCTTTCCGCAACCGGACTCGCCGACGAGACCAAGGATCTCGCCCTTGGCCAAGCCGAAGGACACGCCCGCGACGATGTCGACCGGCGAGGTTTCCGGCCCCACTGACACCGTAAGGTCGCAAACTGTCAGCACGGCCTAACCCTTCTCACCAAAGACCTGACGGAATCGCGGATCAAGTCGATCGCGCAATGCATCGCCGACCAGGTTCAGAGAAAACGCCGTCGCCACGATCATCATGCCCGGAAAGAAGAGCAGCCACGGAGCGCGCGTGATGAAGGTCCGCGACTCCGCCAGCATATTGCCCCAGCTCGGAATGTCCGGCGGGGCGCCGAGGCCCAGGAAATCGAGTGATGCCGCGCCGAGCTGCGCGAACGCGAAGACGAAGCTGGCCTGCACGAGAAGTGGTGAGACCAGGTTCGGCAAGATGTGCCGACTGATGAGCCATGCCGCTCCGGCGCCCATGCTGCGCGACGCCTCGACATAGGTTTCCGCGCGCAAGCGCAGTGTCAGTCCGTAGACGATCCGGGTCGTCGTCGTCATGTAGCCGATCCCGATGGCCAGAATGACGGTGGCCACACTTGGGCTCAAGATGACAATCAGGCCGAGTGCGAGAAGCAGAGTCGGGAAGGCCATCAGCACGTCGACCATGCGCATCAGCAGGTGACCCAGCCGCGGGAACAGAGCGGAAAGTACGCCGGCCGGAACGCCGGTCGCGAGAGCGAAGACGACCACGCCCGAGCCGATCAGAAGAGCCATGCGTGCTGAATGAATGGTGCGCGACAGGGTATCCCGGCCGAATTGGTCGGTGCCGAACCAGTGGGTCACGTTCGGGGGCGTCAGGCGGATCAGGGGATCGATCGCATATGGATCGTAAGGCGAGAGCCATGGTGCGAAGACCGCGGCGAGCACGGTCGCCAGAAGGACCCCGAGCCCGGCCAGTGCGATCGGGCGGGCGATGAACGGCTTGAGCCACAATGTCACGCTGTTGCTGCTCATTGAAGTTCAACCCGCGGATCGAGCAGACGATAGCTCAGATCGACGATCAGATTGATCAGGAGATAAACCACGACAACAACTAGGATGACGCCCTGGATCACAGGGTAGTCTCGGCGAAGGATCGACTGAACGACGAGGCGGCCGATGCCGGGCAGGGCAAACACGGTTTCGGTCACCACCGCTTCGGACAACAGTGCGGCGAAGGTGAAGCCGAAGGCCGAGACGACCGCCAGCAGTGCATTACGCCAGATGTGACGACGCACGACCTGCCACGGCCTAATTCCCTTTGCACGCGCCGTGCGCACGTAGTCCTCCCGGGAGACGTCGAGCATGCTGGCGCGCGTCAGCCGCAGGATCAAAGCGGCATTCGGAGCCGCAAGCGCCAGGCTGGGGAGGACGAGATAGCGGAGATTGACGACACCGCCTTCGAAGATCGACGGATAACCGGAGCTCGGAAACCAGCCGAGCCAGGCGGCGAAGATCAGGATCAGATAGAGCCCGACCCAGAACGTGGGTATCGAGGCCATCAGCATCGCCCCACCGGACAATCCCTGGTCGAGCCACGTGCCGTGCCGGACCGCCGCAATCATGCCGATCGGCACGCCGATGACCGCAACCCAGATCATCGTCATGGTGGCGAGCAAGATGCTGGTCTCGGCGCCATCGGCAATCACCGACAGCACGGGCGCCTGGAAGAAGATCGACCGCCCGAGATCGCCCTCGAGCACATGGCCGGCCCAAGTGAGATATTGCAGGATGATCGGCTGGTCGAGACCGAGCTGGTGTCGCAAGGCGTCGATCTGGTCGGGCGTCGCGGTGTCACCGAGCAGAACATAGATCGGGTCACCCGGCACGATATGGATGAACGCGAAGATGATGATGGACGCTGCCAGCAGCGTCACCGCCGTCGTTCCTGCGCGCTTGAATGCGTAAGACCACATGTGATTGGGCGCCTGGTCAGCGGCAACGATGCGCGCCGGCGCCGGCGCTCGACAGTCCTCGCGGCCTCATTGTCCGTCCTTATTTCGTGGACACATTCCAGAACACGGGACCGTTTGGATTGAGCCCCTTGAGCTTGGGAGACGCAATGTCATAGGTGTAGGCATCGCCTACTTTCATCACCGGTACCTGCTCATAGATCAGCGACTGGATCTTGTCCCATGTCGACTTGCGCGCAGCTGGATCGGTCGTGTTGATCAACTCTGCCCGAAGCGAGCCGATCTCGGGGCTGTCCCACCAGCCGGGATAGCTCGCATTCAGGAACGTGAGCAGCAGCGGGTCGGGCGCGAAGGAATGGTGGGTGACGAAGATGTCCCACTGTTCCGGCTGGCCGCGCATCTTCAGAAGGGTCGCCCAATCGACGACCATCATCTGAACATTGATGCCGGCGTCGGCCAGCTGGCGGGTGAAGACAGAGGCTTCATCATAGTGTGCCTGGTAGTTCGTCGAGACCAGCAGGCGGATCGGCGTCCCCGTGTAGTCCGCCTCCTTTGCGAGCTCCTTGGCCTTCTTCGGATCGTGCGCACTGTAATTGGAGGCGCCTTCGGTCGAGTACCAGGGTGTGCCGTTGGGAAAGATCGATCCTTCGGCATTCCACAGGTCCTTGGGACCGAAGGCGACGCGCAATGCCTGCGACTTGTCCAGCGCGGTCTGGATGGCGCGGCGGAGCTTGTAATTGTCCTTCAGGATTCCCTGCTTCGAGTTCATGAAGAAAAGGCCGAAGATCGGCGCGTTGGTACGCCGCACCTGAACCGATGGATCTTTGCTCAGGGACTCGTACAGATCGCCGGAGATCATTTCCGCGTAGTCGTAGTCGCCCGCCTGCACGCCGCTCACGCGCGTGCCGACGTCAGGCACCGGAATGAACCGGATCTTGTCGAAGCTCGCAACGCGGGCGCCGGCGAAGCCGTCCCCCTTTTCCTTGACTGGCTTGTAGCCCTCGAACCTCTCCACCTCGACATAGCGGTTCGGCCGCCACTCCACGAACTTGTAGGGTCCGGTGCCGATATAGTCCTTTTGCTCGATCGGCCGGTTTCCCGCTTTGGCGGCTATGTCTTCCGGATAGATCGCAAGGCCGCCATTGACGTCCGCAATGAGAGCCTTCCAGGCGCCGTTCGGCGCGGACAATTTCAGCGTGACTTCATACTTTCCGGTCGCCTCGACCGAGGTAGCCGCCGCCATCAGGAGCTTGCCACGCGCACCGAAACTGCCCCATCGCGTCATCGAGGCGACCACGTCCTTGGCGGTCATCTCCTTGCCGTTGTGGAAGAGGACACCTTCGCGGAGCTTGATGACGATGGTCCGACCGCCGTCTTCCGTGCGATCGCTCTCGGCCAGCATCGGACGCGGCGTATAGGTCGAGTCCAGGGCATACAGGGTCTCGAAGATGTGGCGGCCGATGACCGATGCGACGTCGGCTGTCGTCAGCATGACATCGAGCGGCGGCGGTTCTCCGATGGTGGCTTCGCGGAGCAGGTTGGCGGCATTGGCCTGCGCAATCAAAAACGACGCAGTGGCCAGCCCCATGACGCCACGCATCAAGACACTTGGACCGTATCTCATGATCGCCCTCCCGCCTTGTTGAACCGCCTGCTTCCCGGTGCAGGGGATGTGCCTTTCAGCTGTTGGGCTGATGGCACGCTATTGGTTGTTCGAAAGTTACATACACAATTTGGTAATTATCAAGCGGAAAATGCTGTTCTTGATGGGGCATACCGATATACGTTTGGTCGATGCTGAAGGTTTCTTACGGCAGCTTCTTGCCAAGGGCGCAGGTTGATCTGACCTGGGGAAGGGCGGGCAATGGCGCGTGCAAAGCGAAATCATCCGGCGAGAGCCGTTGGTACAGCGATCTCGAAGCCGTCGGGCGACGACAATGTCGTGGCCGGCGACATCATCTCCCTCATCAGGCAAAGCGCTCCAAGCCTCAGCCCCTCGGAGCAACGCGTTGCCACGGTGCTGCTGGCCGATATGGAGTTTGCCGTTCACGCCAGCAATTCCGAGTTGGCCCGTCGGGCGCGCGTCAGCGAGCCGACGGTAACCCGGTTCAGCCGCTCCGTCGGTTGTCGGGGCGTCCGCGACCTCAAGGTGAGGCTGGCTCAAGCAATGGCGGTCGGGCGGATTTACGTTGAGCTTCCCCCGCATGTCGGGACCGATCTGGCGCGCCCCGCGCTCTGGCGGTCGGTGTTTCAGGAAATTCGCCGTGCAATTGCCGCCGCCGAGGAAGGACTTCGCAAGGAAGACATCGAGAGGGCTGCCGAAGCTATCTCGCGCTGTTCGAAGCTTGCCGCGTTCGGGGTTGGGGGCGGTTCCACTCTTGCGGCGGCGGAGGTTCAGAACCGGTTCTTTCGTCTTGGGGTTGCCGTCTCGCATGCCTCCGATCCGAGCTTGATGCGGATGATCGCCGCGACCCTCGGACGGGATGATGTCGTCGTTGCCATCTCGACCACCGGTGCAGCGAACGCGGTGATCGAGGCAGCCAGTATCGCCAAGCAATACGACGCCTTGGTCGTCGCAATTACCAAGCCGCAAAGCAGGCTGGCCTCGATCGCCGATATTGCGCTCGGCGTGCACGTGCCGGAAGCGCCCGACGCGCTCAAGCCGACGGCGTCGCGCTATGCATTTCTCGCCACCATCGATCTGCTCGCAGCGTCAACCGCCTATTGCAAGCCGCTCGAAGCCCAGGCACGCATGCGGCGGATCAAATACGAGTTGCTGAAGGGAAGCGACGGGGACGCCAAAGGGCCGCTGGGAGACTGAAAAATCTCCCAGTGGCCCGACGAGGATTTGTTCGGTGCATCGCCGCTCGCATGTGGCAACGTCCATCGCGCTCCGAAACCTGAACAGTACATGCTGCAGAAAAATCGTCCGGCAGGATACGATGTTCAGAGCCGGCTACGACGGCTATCAGCGGCAGACGTAGCTGCCATTGACCAGAACGCGGACACATCCCGTACCGACAGCGGCTGCACCAACTGCTGCGCCGCCGACGACCGCGCGCCTGGTGGTGCGCCGTGCTACGCCGGCGACTGATACGGGCGTCAAGGGCCGCCCGACCCGTGCTTCAGCCCGGCCGAGCGAGAGCGAAAGGCCTTCGTCCACCGACCAGTCCATCGAGCCGGACACTCCGAGGGCGACCACGGCAACTGCGAGTGATAATTTTGTGACCAAACCAAGCTTCATAATAGTCTCCGCCTGTGAGAGTGAATTTGGACGCTCCATGGACTGGGGCTCGGACCATTGATCAAGATCAAGGAACCGTCGAAATCGTAAGCTGGTAACCGAAGGCGAACCACCAGAACGATTCAGTCGGGTTCGGGTACATGCGTCACCCTTTTCGCCTCGTTTTTACTTCTGTATGCAGAGCGGCCTCAGCGTCTCGTCGCTGCTGCGCGCTTTCGCGTATTCCATCAGCGCCGTCCGGGCTGCTTCGCAACGCTCTGCGCTTGAAAATTCTTGTGTCGATATGACGGCGCCATTCGCGACGCCGAGCCAGCTGATGACGACCAGAACATAGGTCACGGTATCCTCCCCCTCAGCCGTCGATCTCCTGAGCTCAGATTAGCGCGACAGGCGGCTTAATTAGCGCCGCCCATCGCGCCATCATCAAGCTCTATTGGCACACGTACATGATGCCATCGCCGCCCTTCACCAACGAGCCTGGGACGCAACCGATGCCGTTGCGCGCCGCATAGTCGGTCCAGCCGCTATAGCCATAGCTCCACGGTCCGCCGAAGTAATAGGCTCGCACGGCGTACCAGGGCAGACCCTCGTTAGTGTAGTAGTGTCCGCGATAATAGGGAGTGACGTACAACCTCGTCGCCGCTTGCGCCTTGTCGAGCCCCAGCGAAACTCCGCCTTGATCGGTCCAGCCGATGGACAGCGTCGTGCCGCATACGAGCGCGGCGACGGCAACGGCAATCTTCCTTGCGCTTATCGACTTCATGGACGTTCTCCAAAAATGAACTTCAACGCCACCACACCAACGCAGCACCAGGGCGGCGGCTTGCTTTAGATCAAGGGATTCAACAAATCGCATCTGCTTCGTCTTCGATTTTACCGGGTCAAGTTCAGATCGAGTTAAGGGAATCTGGATGACGACGCTTTGACGTCCGACGAGTGCAGCCCGCCGGGTCGCATCGGAAAGCATGCTGTCACGTGGTGCACCGGCTCTCTCCATACTTGAGCCATGTATGCAATCGTGCGAACGCTTCTCGCTGGAATGCGTCAGGCAGTCGGTGACAAGCTCCGAGGCGGTATGACGCGTTTGGATCTACTTTTCATCATTTCTGCCGTTTGGTTCGCAGGCTCGTGTTGCGCCGCGACCAATTTGTTGAAGGCGAAGAATAACCGGGCGGTGATGCCGCCTTTCAATTGGTGCTCATCAGGAAGCATCTCGGCGGCCAGCCGTGACCAGCTTCTTGCCTCGGCCATCCAGACCGTTTGGTTTGCCGGATCCTGGCTTGCAAGCTGCCGGCAAAGTGCTGCGCGCGAACTCAGCTCGAATTGACTCATCATCGGCCCTCCCTGCCAGAAGCTCGATGTACACGGTGAGAATTCTGCGTTGCGTGCCACACCTCTGCAATTGCCCTTCCGGTCATTGTACCAAGGGGCAGGTCACGGCCACTGACCAAGCCGTGCGATACTATGCGAGGCCGTGTTGCGATAGTTCAATTCGTTGATCTGGCTCAAGCGAAGCCGCGTTCGGACGCGGTGAATATTCGCCTGCTGCAGCGTGCGTGCGCTTACCGACGAAGCGCCGCCATGCCTCAGCAAGTGCTTCACCAGGGGCGCGCCGCGGCAGAAGCGGCGGCTCGATTTAGGCAGCCATGCCATGCAGGTTGCATTGCTTCGCCAATTCTGCCGCCGTGGCCCGTTGCTTGCCCGGCGAAGATCTGCGGCGGCAATGGCGCCGACAATGCCCATCTCACGATATCTGCTCTATGTCGGCAGTACGTTGCTCGCGATGCTCTTTGTTGTGGACGCACTGGTGCCGGATCGGCCCGCCATCCACGGTGGAGCTGCGCGCTCCGCGACCATCCGCATCCATTCCGATTGGAAATTACCCGAGCGGGTCGTTCTCGACACTAGCCTGCCGACGATTGTCGCAACCGACATCGCCAGGGTCGAGCTTGGTATCCTGCCCGGCGCCGACGTCTCACAGAGGCGCGCTCGCGAGGCCTTTGCTCAGCTAGGAGCCCCCGATGCCGAACGACCGCCAGCGCGTCCGTCGACAAAGGCGGAAGTGAAGCCGCAGCGCCAAAACAAAAGTGCGAGGAGGCACATCGAAAAAAATATCCGGCTCGTCGCGCGGCCGCCGCAATACGGCTGGTTCGGCAACCAGGTTTGGTGAGCGTCTCCTATCGTCGCATCTTCGGAGTGGGGCGCCCGCCATTGATACTATCAACGAGTGCACGTCGAGGCATTGCCCAATCAAACGTCCTTGAAGATCGGGAGTAACTGACATGAGTGAAACGTCAAGGTCTGAGCGAATCGATCGTCGCCGGGCTCTTTCGTTGCTCGGATGGGCCGCGGTACTCGGATTGGCGACCTCCGGAACGTTCCTGTTCGGAGCAGAAGCGCCGGCGCAGACGATCGGCATGGAGCGACGCCAGGAGAGGCGCGGAGCCCGCCACGAGCGGCGTCAGGAACGGCGCGCGGGCCGGACTGAACGCCGTCAGGAAAGGCGTACAGGGCGCACGGAGCGCCGTGAAGAGCGGCGCAATTAGGACGCCGACATGACCTCACCGATTATCGTTCGCCGGCAGATGTCTGCTTGATCGCGATCCGGAAGCTGGCGGATGCCGCAGACCTGGTACGTAACATTCGAGGTGCACAAGCGTGGGACCTTGCCGAAGCGGCGAAGTCCACGGGAGACACGCACATTCGAGAGCGAAGCCGAGGCGCGGGCTTTCGCGCGAGCGAAGTTCAATGAGGGATTGATCGTGTTTGCAGGCACGCTCAATCCCTTTTTGCCGCGACGGCTGATTCCCTCGAGCGATATCCCGTCCTGGATAGAGCAAGACCGAGGCGACGAGGTTGCCGGCCACGATGCCAAGCGCGACCCGGAGAAATAGGCAGCATGTCTTGGTGCTCATGCCGATGTCGCGTCGAAATGTCTTGAGTGTTGCCATTATGGCACGTGGAGTTTGTGGCGTCGCCCGTAGAGTTTCAGCTGGAAGTTGGGGGATGATTGCAGTGCAACAAGCCGCCGATCGGGCAATCAAAAGCGGCCGGCAAGGAGAGAGCATGATGAAAAGACTTCTACTAGCAACCGTTGGTCTGGTGGCGCTGTGCACGGCGGGGACCGCCATGGCTGCCGATATGGCCGTAAAGGCGCCTCCACCGGCACCGATCATTCCGATCTACAATTGGACGGGGTTCTACATCGGCGGCAATGGTGGCTGGGCGCAGAACCACAACTGCGTCGATTTCCTTGACGCGGCTGGAGTCGCCGTCGCCTCTGGCTGCCGCGATCGTTCCGGTGGTGTCATCGGTGGCCAGCTCGGTTATCGCTGGCAGGCCAGCCAGTGGGTGTTTGGTCTGGAGGCTCAGGGCGATTGGGCGGATCTCAGCAACCAGCGCGTCAGCCTGTTCAATCCGGCGCTCTCCACGCGCGCCAAAACGAGCGCCATCGGCCTCTTCACCGGCCAGATCGGCTACGCCTGGAATGCGTCACTGTTCTACGTGAAGGGTGGCGCTGCGGTAACAGACAATCGTCTCAGCGTGCTTGATACTGCGTCCGGCGCCGAGCTCGCGGCGCAAAGCGCAACCCGCTGGGGTGGTGTCATTGGTGTCGGATACGAGTATGGCTTCACCCCGAACTGGTCGGTGGGGCTCGAATACGACCATCTGTTCATGGGGCATCGGAATAATTCGTTCACGGCCGCCGATCCGCGCCTTGCCGCTTTTGTAAACGACCGGATCACCCAGGACGTGGATATGCTCACCGTGCGCTTCAACTACCGCTTCGGAGGGGCCAACCCGGTCGTCGCGAGGTACTGAACTCTCCCGGTCTGATGTCTTCAGGGGGCCGGCAGTCATGTCGGCCCTCATTTTTGTGGTCTCATCGTGCAAGCCAGTCAGCGTCTGCCGGCGCGATCGACCGGACCGCCGCGGTTGGTCGGAGTGCCGGACCGCACTGCTTCTCGTGCGGCAGCGCGCGCGACGGGACGCACTCGCAAGACGACGCCCGGTCTTGCGACGCAATGCGCGGGCTAGTCCACATATTGGCAATATACGGCCGCGTTGGCGCTTTCAGGACTCGCGAAGACGAGCCCGGGCACCAAGAGCGCGTGCTCAGGAAAATCCGGGGCAGATCTACCAGCCGGAATAGTAGCTCCGCCTCGCATAGTAGCCGCTATAACCGCCATAGCTACCGTAGGCGCTGTAGGCACTGGGCGGACAATATTCATAGCCGTACCTCCGCCGTAAGAGGAGTATCCGTCGCCGTAGGAGGGATATGCACCATAGTAGCCGGAGCTTGCGATCGCGCCACCCACGACAGCGCCCGCAACCACCGCGCCGGCGCCCCAGCCACGGTAGCCTCGATATCCGTAACCTCTGTAGCCATATCCGGCGCCGCGATAGCCCAAACCACGATAGCCCAATCCCGCTCCGCGGTAGCCTCCACCCCATCCGCCGCGATAACCCCAGCCTCCGTAGCGCACTTTCACCACGTCATTATCGAGCGTGGCTCTCATGGCGCCGACGTTGGTCGGCAAGGGCGCTGCTTCGCTTCCGGCTATAGAAATCATGGTGGTCGCGACAGTAAGAATTGCTGGAAATGCTCCTTTGATGAACCTCATCATATCCTCCATTGGCTTAAATCTCGACTGACCGGCGAGAGAAGAATTCCGTCACGCCGGCGGCACGACCGCGCACATGAAATGTTTGCGGTCGTTACCGGCTTGGCCTTGATTTGAATCAACGAGCGAGCTTGGAGGCCGTGAGCGGCTCCGGCCGGTCACGGGCCCGCTTGCCCGAGGCGCGGCACCAGATGGATCGTCCTTAGGTCGCAGAGCGCGGCGGGCTTGAAGAACCTGCGAATATAGCGAACATTAATCGCAACGGCTCGATCTGCATATCGTCGACACTTGCATAGTGGAGCGGCCTGATGATCACAGTTCCGGAACTGGTGTCGCAAGCTCTGGGCGCGTTTCTGACGACGGAAACCAAGGACCGGTTCGGCGCCTCGCATGCCGGCCTGACCGAATTGCTTCCATTTGCAGCCAAGCTCACGATGGAGTGCATCGGCAACAGCGATGCTCTCTATCACAACATCGAGCATACGTTGCTCGTGACCCTTGCCGGGCACGATATCCTGACAGGCCGCGCGCTGCTCCGGCCCACCACGGCAAACGACTATGCGAATTTCATTCTGGCGTGCCTTGCCCACGACATCGGATACGTCCGCGGCGTCGTTCAGGGCGATGAGGACGATCTGTTCATCGCGGACGTCACCGGCAACACGGTTCGTCTGCCGCGAGGATCGTCCGATGCGGCTCTCGCGCCATACCATGTCGATCGGTCGAAACTGTTCGTGCTGGAACGGTTGGATTCCGTCGAGCAGGTGGATGCCGATCGGGTCGCTCGGGCGATCGAATATACCCGGTTTCCTTACACGATGTCTTCGAATGACAGCCTCATTGAAGAGGAGGGATTGCTGTTGCGGGCCGCCGATCTCATCGGTCAGCTCGGCGATCCCAACTATCTGAAGAAGTCCAACGCGCTGTTCTACGAGTTCGAGGAGATCGGACTCAACAAGACCTTGGGCTACGCGACGCCAGCGGACATCGTTTACAAATATCCACAATTCTATTGGAGTAACGTAGCTCCCCAGATCCAACCGGCGATACGTTATCTCAACGTGACGTCTCGAGGCCGGCAATGGATAGCGAGTCTCTACGGCAACGTATTTCGGGCCGAGCGTGAGCTGACTCTCTCCGGACCGCAGCCCTAGACCGGACCACAGCCCTAGAAGAGGCTCGACGCTTGATCTGGATCAAGCGTGCGGCGTGAGAGCAGGGGCTAGTTCGCCTCAGCATGCGCGGCATGACTGAAGGCGCGTCCGTGAAAACACTCCGTCAGATATTCTCTGGAGACGAGATCATCCAGCTTTTGATCCGGCTTGGATTGCTCGGGCTGCTGCTCGTCTGGGCGCTCCTCCTGGTCCGTCCATTCATCCCCATATTGGCCTGGAGTGTCGTGCTTGCTGCTGCGCTGAACCCGGTTTTTCGGCGCCTCAGCGACATTCTCGGTGGGCGGCCGAAGCTTGCGGCGACGATCCTCACGCTCGTCAACCTGGCTGTGGTGATCGGACCGGCGACCTGGCTGGGCATGGGCGCGGTCGACGGGATCACCGATCTTGCCGCCCAGGTGACGGCCGGTGAATTGCATGTGCCTTCGCCGCCGCAGTCGCTCAAGGAGTGGCCAGTCATCGGGCCTCAGCTCTTCGATCTCTGGGATCAGGCGACGACCAACCTCCGGTCGCTCTTGCGCGCGGTCGTGCCCTATTTGAAGCCATTCGCGACCACCTTGCTTGGGTTTGCCGGCAATGCCGGTGTGGGAACGGTCAAGTTTCTGCTGTCGGTGGCGGTGGCCGGCGTGCTGTTTCCGTATGGACCTCAGCTCGTGGCCGCAGGGCGCAGCTTTCTGTCGCGCATCGTGCCGGACCAAAGCGAGCATTTTCTGGACTTGGCGGGAGCCACGATCCGTGCGGTGGCTCAAGGCGTGATCGGCGTTGCTATCATCCAAGCCTTGCTGGCGGGAATAGGTTTCAAGCTCGCCGGCATCGCCAGCGCGGGCCTTCTTGCCTTCGTGGTGCTGTTGCTGTCGATCGTGCAGATCGGCGGGACCATCGTCATCCTGCCGGTTATCATCTGGATCTGGACCGACAAGGAATTTCCGATCGCGCTCCTGCTGACGGTGTTTCTCGTGATCGTGTCGGTGCTCGACAATATCCTGAAACCGCTTGTCATGGGCCGCGGCCTGACCACGCCGGCGCTCGTGATCCTGATCGGGGTGATCGGAGGAACCCTCTTCCATGGGATCATCGGCCTCTTCATCGGACCTATCATTCTATCTGTGGTCTGGGAGCTGACGGTGGCCTGGATTCGTACCGAACGTGCTGTGCCGGCGAAACTGGCGATCGAGCGTTGACGCATATCAATTCGACTGAGCCTTTCAGGCAAAGCGATACGACAACGAGGTCGGAACGTGGTGGTGGAAATATCTGGCCCGCCTGGTCCCCTTGCTGTGGCCGCCGGTATTGATGCAGGACTTCGGCATGCTCCAACGAGTGCGACGTGAGCGCCATGGATACCATTCTTGTCATCAATGCCGGCTCTTCCCACCTCAGATTCCGTATTTATTCGGTCGAAGGAGAAGGAAGCCTACGGCAGCAGATCAAGGGGCGGATCGACGGGATCGGACGTTGCCCGCGACTGCAGGCGAGCAGCGCCGGTGGCGATCCGCTTGCCAATCGCGCCTATCCGATCGAAGCAGTGCGGGATATTCCGGCCGCACTGAACATTGCAGGCGCCTGGTTGCGGGATGAGCTTCATATCAGCCCCATCGCTGTCGGGCACCGCGTCGTTCACGGCGGTGCGGAGCATGACCGGCCGGTCCTGATTGATCAGGGGATGCTGGCTCGCCTGGAAGGACTGACGGCGTTGGCGCCGCTTCATCTACCGCACAATCTGGCGCCCATACGAGCGATCCTGGCTGACTTCCCGACGCTTCCGCAGGTCGCCTGCTTCGAGACCGCATTTCATCGAACACATGCTGCGGTGGCCGACCACGACGCGATCCCTCGTGGGCTTCATGCAGAGGGCGTACCGCGCTATGGATTTCATGGCCTTTCCTACGAATACATCGCGAAGACCTTGCTGAGGGTTGCGCCGGAAATCGCGATGGGACGCGTGATCGTCGCGCATCTCGAGAGCGGGGCATCAATGTGCGCGCTCGATGGAGGGCGGAGCGTCGAAAGCACCATGGGCTTCACCGCGATTGACGAACTGCCGATGGAAGCGCGACCAGGGCAGATCGACGCGGGAGTTGTGCTTTATCTCATTTCGGAGAAGGGAATGGCAGCATCCAGAGTGCAGGAGCTTCTCCAGGGAGATTGCGGGCTGAACGGCCTCTCGGGCCTCAGCTGCGATATGCGTCAGCTCGAGGCAAGTAAAGACGTCAACGCGAAATTTGCGATCGACTATTTCGTTCACTGGGTCAGCCTTAACGCTGGTATGCTCGCAGCTGCGTTGCAGGGGCTCGATGCGTTCGTCTTCACCGCCGGGATCGGCGAAAGCTCCGCGTCGATCCGTTTGCGCGTGGCGGAGCGGCTCGCATGGCTCGGTGTCAAGCTTGATGTGGCGCAGAACGCGCGGCAATCGCAGTTGATATCGTCTGCCGCGAGCCGCATTCCGGTTTACGTCTTGCCGTCCGACGTGGATCTTATGATCGCGAGACACACGTTGGCGCTGCTAATGAACAGCAGCTCGACAGCATCAAAGGGGGCGTCGTGATCGGTTCCCCTTGATCGGGGTTGCGGTCAAGCGTCAACGGGGTCCCGTGGTCGGCGCTTGCGGGATCATCGGACGGCTTCTTCGATGTCGGCACCAGGAGTGCGTATTGGCGGTTCAATTCCTGCTCGGTACCTTGATCAGCGTGATCAACATCATGATTCACGCGCTGGTGACCGTTGCGGCCATCGACATCGCCCGTACCGCCGGATTGAAGCATACGGCGCGGCCCCGGTCGCACCTGATGGCCGTGATGGTCATCACTGCTGTCATTTTGATGGTCGCGCACGTCGTCGAGGTTCTCATTTGGGCGCTCGCCTATGCGGCGGTCGGCGCGGCGCCTCCGGGAAGCGATCTGCTATATTTCACCTTCGTGAACTACACCACCCTCGGCTATGGGGACATCACGCCCGTGGCGGGCTGGCGGCTGACCGGACCTATGACCGCCATGAACGGCATCCTGATGTTTGGTTGGTCGACCGCGGTTCTTTTCGAGGTCCTGCGCAAGACGGTTGAACATCTCGCGGCGATTGCGGCGCCTAAGTCTAGTTCTGGAGATCGAGGCTAGCGAGCTTCAGCCGGTCCAGCAGCACGATCTGGCGCTGGGTATTTCCGACGAAGCCGAGGATACCGAGTTCATGCAACCGCGATAATGCGCGGGAGACGGTTTCCAGCGTTAATCCGAGATAGTCGGCGATATCGCGCCGCGACATCGGCAGCGCCATGATCCCGGCGGCTGTCAGCCGCTTGTCCATCTCGATCAGGAAGGCTGCGACCCGCTCCAGCGACGTCTTGCGGCCGAGCAGCAGCATGTGGTCTTCCGCATGCTGAAGGTTGGTCGTGGTCATGCTCAGCAGGTTGCGAGCCACCACGGCGTCGTCCTGCGCGACCAGCTCGAGACTTTGGCGCCTCACCAGGCGAACCGTGGTATCGACGATCGCTTCCGTCGTGAACCTGTGCGCACTGCCGTTTTCCAGCCCGAAGATATCGCCCGCAAGATGAAATGCGCCGATCTGGCGGCGGCCGTCCGACAGCAGCTTGTAGCTCCGCACAGCGCCGTTCTTCACCTGATAGACGTACTCTGCGGGCTCCTTTTCGCCGTAGACTTCGGAGCCCTTCTTATAGGTAAACTCGTTTAAACTGATGATCGGGTTTGAATCGGTGTTTAACCCTAGCTCGCGGAGCGAATGAAGCCGCGAGGAGGCGTCGGCAGCGGTGCGAACGAACATGGCCAACTCCCGAACTGATGGTGACGCGGTATTTCCATCGCGGGAATAAGGAGCCGCCGAAAATCCGCTTCCCGCGAAGGTTGTTTAGGCGATAATTGGGGTTTTCAACCATTGTCTGTAGGTGCATTGTACCAAGGTACAGGAGGGGTTCGATGCGCTGACTGAGAACCCGTCAGAGTGTCTGTCAGATGGTGCGGCAATATGCCGAAAACGGACGCTTCGTTCCCGATTGCAGCATCCTAATTGGGCTGCTTTGCTTAGGCATCAACGGCACGTCTGGTCTTTCTGCATTTGAAGTACCCATCGAGGGGAAAAAACTTGTCCGGCTTCGTATATGTCGTGGACGACGACGCATCCTTTCGGATGGCGATTCAGCGTCGGCTCAAACTGGCTGGGTATGAAGTTGTGACCTACGCGTCTGCCCAGCAGCTGCTGGATGATCCGCCAAGGGCCGACCATCCGGGATGTATCTTGCTCGATGTGCAGCTTCCGGGCCTGAGCGGGCCGGAGTTGCAAGCCTCGCTCGTCCAATGCCATTCGCCGCTGCCCATCGTCTTTCTGACCGGACATGCGGATACCGCGACGACGGTCCGTGCAATCAAGGCCGGCGCAGAGGATTTTCTGACCAAGCCGGTGTCGTCGGAACAGTTGATCGATGCGATTGAGCGGGCAATGGCTCAACAGGAGGTGGCGCGGAGCCAACAAAGCAAGCTCGATTCGGTACGTTCTCGCTTGAGGTCTCTATCGCGACGCGAGCGACAGGTCTTCGACCTGATCGTGCGCGGGAAGATCAACAAGCAGATCGCCTACGAGCTTGGAACGACCGAACGCACGGTGAAGGCGCACCGCCACCAAGTGATGACAAAGATGCAGGTACTATCGTTTGCCGAATTGGTGTCCGCTGCCGAGCGGCTCGGCCTGCTGGATTCGGCAAAGGTGTGACGCAGGCCGGTTTTCGTGCGCTTCGTCAGGTCTGCGATGAGACCTGTACGATGGGACAATATGAAATGTTATTGACATAATTCGCCCTGGGCCGCCTACATACCGGCGTCGTTAGCCGTCGGATTAGCGCAGGAACCTTTGCCGCGTAGCGTCGTTGCGACGCGAGTGCCAGGTTTCCAATCAGAAAGACGGGCCCGTTGTTTGCACGTAAGCCGATTTACGTCGTGGATGATGATTTATCAATGCGCCGGAGCTTGGAGCGGCTGCTTCGAAAGCACGGCTTTGATGCTGTTGCCTTTGATTCCGCCGCTGCGCTGCTTCGTTATGGCTGCATCGAAGAGGCGTGCTGCATCGTTCTGGATATCAATCTGAACGGAGAGTCGGGTATCTCACTCCGCGGCAGGCTCGCGAGCGAGTGTGCCAGTGTCCCGATCATCTATATTACCGGCAACGACTGCCAGGCAAATCAGGCTGCCGCGATTCAGTCCGGGTGCGCCGCCTATCTGGCCAAGCCCTTTGCAGCAAGCGCACTCATCGACTCCATTGAACGGGCCTGCGCCGAGCATGGCTGAAGCCGCCGCTGCTCACTCGTCGATGTCCTGCTCCAGAGTCTGTGCGGGCGCGCCGTTGTGAGCCGAGCCGAACTGTGCCAGCGGCAACGATGTCGTCAGAGACAGAAGGTTGGAATCGGTGACCTCGAGCACCAGAGTCTTGCCGGCTTCCATGTCCTCGATGAACCTGGGATCGGCGGCGTCTGCGGCGATACAGGTATTGGTCAGGCACCAGGTGTAGGGCAACGATCTGGAAGTTCCCTGATCGACGGTCAGCTTGGCAGGCCGTTGCAGATACATCCCGACGGGGACAAACACTTGCAGCCGGGCAGTGCGGTCGCCGTCGCGCTCGATCAGGTCCACGCGCACCGCCATCTGGCCCGTTGCAAACTTGCCGGTGATCGAGGTCCGGCACAGCATCGGCGCACCGCCGGGCTTGACGCAAAGCTTCCGCCAGTCGCTATAGGTGATGTCCTTGGCTTCGCGCTGTCCGCGAGGCGCGATTTCGGCGGACTTTGCCTCTGGAGCCGGCTTGGGCGCGACTGCATTCTGCGCCGAAGCTGGTCCGGCAAGAGCCGCCGCGAACAATATCGACACGCAGACGAGCGCACGCCCAGACGAAAGCACTGAAGTTGTGTCAATCATGTTCTGCCTCCACGTCAGCCTCTGCGGCTATTTCTGCGCGTCAAGAAATCGTTCGACGAGCGGTGACCACATCGGGATCGTGTCGGGCGAGCCGATGAAGAAATGTCCTTCGCTGCCGAAGGGCGGCATCAGATGATATTCGGCCCTGCCGCCGGCCGCGGTGAAGGCCTCATGCATGCGCTTCGATAGGGCAGGGCCGAAGAACGTGTCGTTCTCGATATAGAACCACAGCATTGGCACCCGCGACGTCCGGCCGAAATCGGCGGTCGCTTCGACCAGCTTGTCCGGTGCGCAATTGTTATTGGGTTTGCCATCGACGCGGCCGCCGCGTCCTGCGGCGAAGGTGATGATCGCCTTGACCTGCGGAGGGTTTGCGCTCGAGAGCGCAATGGAAGCCCAGCCGCCTGCGGACTGTCCGATGACGATCACGTCCTTCGGCAGAACGCGCTTCTCGGCCACCATGTAGTCGATGATCCAGAGATCGACCTGTGCCACCGCACGCCCGGCGTCGTGGAAGTTCGGATTGGTGCAGCTTCCGACCTTGGAGAAGAAGGGCCCGTAAAGACCGTGTTCGGGAATATCGATGGCGGCCGCGCCGTAGCCGGTTCCGACCGGCGCTACGACGAAATAGCCGCGGCTGGCGAACCACTTCGCGGCACTGCGGAATTCCACCAGCGGGAAAAAGCTTCGGTCGACCGCTTTGAGCGAGACGCCATGGTTCATGATCGCCAGCGGGAAGGGGCCATCGCCGACCGGCCGCACCACATAGGCGAACATCGGCAGCGGAAGCGGCAGGGCCCAGACCTCTTCCTGGATCCGAACATTGTCGTCGGCGCGCACAGGGGCAAGAAAGCAGGCCAGGATGCTCAGTGCTCCCGCCAGGTAGGTCACTGTTGAAGCATGCCGCAAATTCACGTGCGCCTCCTTCAACCGGCGAAAGTGCTGGCCACGATGATCGGGCCAAGCACAGTCAGCACAACGTTGCCGACCGCGTAGGGCACAGCGACCCCAAGCACCGGCGTTTGGCTTTCTGCAACTTCGCAGGCCCCGGTCACCGCGGCGTCGACAGTCATGGCGCCGGCCAGCGCGCCGCAAATGATGACCGGGTTCATGCGGAGCACGCGATGGGCAAACAGGGTCGTCACGATCAGCGGCACCAGCGTAACGACCAGGCCCATGCCCACCAGCAGCATGCCGTGCGACTGGATTGCGACCCAGGCCGCGTGGCCGTTGCCGAGCCCGATCGCGGCGATAAAGCCGCCGAGCCCGAGGTCGCTCAGCGTTTGCTGCGCGGCGGGCGGCATTGCACCCATCGTCGGCCGGCGCGAGCGCAGCCAGCCGCAGAAAAGTCCCGCTATCAAGGCACCGCCGCCGCCGCCCAGAGTCAGAGGCACTGAACCGATCTTGACGCTCGCGAGGCCGGCGAGCAGACCTATGGCAATGCCTGCGGCAAGGAATGCGATGTCGGTGCGGTCTTCGGAGCTCAGGATCTGTCCAACCTGCGAGGCGGCGCGCTCGATGTTGCGGGTGCTGCCGACCAGCGTCATGACATCACCGACATAGACGCGGGTGTCCGCGCTCAACGGGACCTCGCGTCCCATCCGCGTCAGGGTGCGCAGGAACACGCCGCGCGCGGCGTCGCCGACGCGTTCAGCCATGTCCTTGACGGAGCGGCCATGGAGCTTGCGATTGTCGACGAGGACGTCGACCACGTTGCCTGGAAGAGCCTTCAGGATCTCGTCGGCGTCGATTTCTGTGCCAACAATCGGCTTTGCAGCGACGATGGCGGCGGTGCGGCCTGCGATAACGATGTCGTCGTTCGCTTCAAGAACGGTGTCGCGATGCGGTTCGACGTCAGCGCCCTGGCGCACGATCCGCTCGATCACGCTGCGGCTGCCGATCTGGTCTTCGACGGCGCCGACGGTCCGTCCCGCCGCTGCCGACACCCGGTACGCGCGCGCCTGGAACTTTCGATAATGCAGATTTTCGGTCTGCGGCGGGTTGCCACCCGACAGCTCCGCCTCGAGCTTTGCAGCTTCCGCTTTCAAATCGATCCGCATCAATTTCGGCGCGACGAACGGCACGTACAGGAGCGTGAGGATATAGCCGAGCACGTAGGTGACGGCGTAGCCGGCCGCGATATTGGCGTCCTGCTGCTGCAGCAACTCTTTGGGGAGTCCGAGCTGAGCTAGTGCGCCAGATGCGGTGCCGATGACCGACGACTGTGTCAGGGCTCCCGCAGCAAGACCGGAAGCGGTGCCGGGACCGAGCGCGAACACATGGGCAAATACGAGAACGATGACGAGGCCGGTGCCGCCAAGCACGAGTGCGAGCGCAACCTGCGCCAGGGTCCGGATGCTCAACGAGGCAAAGAACTCGGGTCCGGACCGGTAGCCGATCGTGAACACGAACAGGCTGAAGAGGATGACCCTGAGCAAGGACGGAAACGTGAAGGTGCCAAGCTGCCCGATCAGGACGGCAACGATGAGCGTGCAGGCCGTGGTGCCGATCGAAAAACCGCGGATTCTGACGCGGCCAAGAATGGTGCCCAGCGCAACCGACAGCAGCAGGAAAATTTCCGGAGCGGCGGAGATGATCCATCTGACCGTGCTCATGGCGCATGCCCTCCAGCGATTTGTGCTAAATCTGGTTCGTCAAACCGGGCGATGCTTGATTCAGATCAACCCCTGCCGGGGGTTAACCCGCTCCGTGTTGAGCCGCAGGATTTGACGTGGGGACCTGAGCACGATGGATACCGCCGTTGCTTCGTCGATACGCCGCGACGAAACGGCGCCGATTGCGCTGCTGCTTGCCTTCGCCGGCGGCTATATCGACGCCTATACGTGGATCATCCACGGCGTGATGGCCAATGCCCAGACCGCAAACCTTGTGCTGTTGTGGGTTTATGGCTCGATCGGAAATTGGACGAAGGCGCTGCACTTCGTCCCGCCGATCCTTGCATTCGCCGCCGGTATTCTGGTCGCTGCATGGCTGCGCCGGGCGACCGGAGGGCGCGCCAGCGCGATCGGTACACTGATCGAAATCCTGCTGCTGGTCACCATCGCCATCCTGCACAATCGCCTGCCGGATGTCGCGGGAACGCTTGGCATTTCCTTCGTCGCCGCCGTACAGAGCGCGGTCTTCACGAGGGTCGAGGGCGCGCTCTACAGCTCCGTCATGATCACGGGCAACATGCGGCAGGCGATTGAAGGGCTGTTCGCTGCGGCCTCCGGCAATGGGACGCTCCGTCCCCCCGGCATTTTCGCCACGTTATGCGTCGCCTTTGGTCTAGGGGCGGCTGTGGGCGCCTTCGCGACCAAGCAAATCCCGAATCTGGCGCTCGGTCTTCCCGTGATCGCACTGCTGGTCGTGCTGTTGCTCTGCGAAGTCTCAAGCGAGGAGGGCAGGCTCTGATGTCTTCCGGGCGGAAATGGCGCTGGATCTTCCTGTTTCCGCCCGCAACCTGGTTGGCGCGGTATCACCGCGCCTGGCTGCGTTCGGACGCCATCGCCGGCATCACGCTCGCGGCCTACGCCATTCCGGTGTCGCTGGCCTATGCCACGCTGGCGGGCCTGCCGCCCCAAATCGGCATCTACGGCTACATGCTCGGCGGCGTCGGCTATGCGCTGCTGGGGTCGTCGCGCCAGCTTGCAATCGGTCCGACCTCGGCGATCTCGCTGATGATTGCGGCGACCGTCGGGACGCTGGCCGGCGGAGACGCGGCGAAATACGCCGAGATCGCGAGCCTAGCCGCCTGTGCGGTAGCGCTGCTTTGTCTGATCGCGTGGCTGTTCAAGCTCAGCGTTCTCGTCCGCCTGGTGAGCGACAGTATCCTGGTCGGTTTCAAGGCCGGTGCGGGACTCACCATCATGATGAGCCAGTTGCCGAGCCTGTTCGGCGTCGCCGGAGGCGGTCACAATTTCTTCGATCGCGCCATCAAGCTCGCCGGCCAGCTCGGCGGCGTCAATTGGCTGGTTCTGGCGATCGGAGCCATCGCGCTCTTGTTCCTGCTGGTGGGAGAGCGGCGGCTGCCGGGAAGGCCGGTCGGGCTCACGATCATGGCGCTATCGATCATGCTGGCGACACTGCTTGGCTTTCCGTCGCTTGGCGTGCCGGTGACCGGCAAAATTCCGGAGGGATTGCCGGCGTTTGGATTACCCAGCTTTGGTCTATTGGAGCCCGACGAGCTCTTCCCGCTGGCCGCGGGATGCGTGCTGCTGGCCTATATCGAAGGCGTCTCCGCCGCACGCAGCTTTGCTGCCAAGCACGGCTATGCCCTCGATGTCCGGCAGGAGCTTTTGGGGCTCGGCGCGGCGAACCTCGTCACCGCCTTCGGCCACGGCTATCCCGTGGCCGGCGGGCTGTCGCAGTCTGCGGTCAACGACAATGCCGGGGCGCGCACGCCGTTGGCCCTTGTGATCTGCTCGGCGGCGCTTGCGCTGTGCCTGCTGTTCTTCACGGGGCTTTTGACGAACCTGCCCAAGGCGGTCCTGGCGGCGATCGTTTTTGCCGCCGTCTACAGGCTGGTGGACATCCGCGCGCTGTTGCGAATGTGGCAAGTCAGCCGCATCGACTTTTATGCCGCGGCGATTGCCCTCCTGTCAGTGTTGCTCCTGGGCATCCTGCAGGGCGTCTTGCTGGCGGCCGTCGCGTCGATCTTCCTGCTCCTGGGGCGAGCCTCGCGTCCGAATGTTGCTTTCCTCGGCCGGCTGCCCGGTACCGGCCGCTATTCCGACAATGCGAGGCACGAGGGCGTCGAGCCATTGGTCGGCATCATCGCGTTTCGACCCGAAGCCTCGCTGCTCTACATCAATGCCGAAACGATCCTGGAGACAGTGTTAGGCACCTTGCCGCTGTCGGCCGGCGTCAAGCTCGTTGTCTGTGATCTGTCGGCCGCGCCCTACATCGATCTGGCCGGCGCGCGCATGCTGCACGATCTCTATGACGAACTCGCCTCCCGGAATATCACCTTCCGCATCGTCGGCGCGCACGCACAATTACGCGATCTGCTGCGGGCTGAAGGCTTGGCGGAAAAGACCGACAGCAGGACGTGGCTTCGTTCGGTTGACAGCGTACTCGGGGAAACCATGACCGGGCAATCATCTGATCCCAATCCATAGGATACGCCCGACCTATGGGCGGGCCGGCTCTGACGCGATCTCACCATCATCCTCAATCGGTCACGCGGTAGCGCCTTGGACGATGTCCGCATCGCAAATTGTTCCGGGCCTCTTCAAGGCGCTCGACCCTTGACTTGGATCAATGGGCCGAGGTGAGCGGGCATCACGATCCCGGCCGAGACGTCGCAAAGATCCGGAGAGAGACATGTCCAAGGACGCCAAGGCTACAGAAAAGCGCATCGATCAGTTCATTTCCGGGCCCGGCGGACGGGCGGATGATTGGCGCGATCTGGTGGAGGCAGCGAAGGCATGGGCGCGCGGCGGTGACCGCACGAAGTACGATGCGGCGCTGGCGGATCTCTCCGTGATAGAGGAGTTTCACGGCTATCCGGGGCTGCAGTTGATGGCGGCTTTGCGGGAAGCGGCCTCGGCCGGGGATGCGGCGGGTTCACTTGCTCTCGCGACGCGCATCACGCAGGCGTTGATGACGAGATCTTTCCGCCAGCTTGCCGGCGACTGGAATGCCAAGGACGACGGCAACGGTGATGCGCCCGAGCTTGTGCCGTCAACTTTCGGATCGCATGAGGGCCATCGACCCTATTTCGAGACACTGATCGTCACCGGCCTTTCGTCCAACCATTGGCCGGCGCTCGCCGCCGAATGGCGCAAGTTGCGCCGTCCGGTCGATTCTTTCGTCTATGAGCCGGTGATCGTCGGTAGTCTTGAAGACGCCTTCTGCGCGACGATGCTCAACCCCAATATCGCCGCCGTCGTCATCAACGAAGGGTTCGGCCTGCGCTCGCGCCACGATGCGCCGATACTCCGCACCATGACCGCCGCCGCGGGCATCAAGGACGAGGCGGACGCGTCCGCGCTCCGGCTGGCGCACGTCATCAAGCGGGTACGTCCCGAGCTCGACATCTACCTGATGTCGAATCGCGACGTGGAGGCAATGGCGGGGAACCCCGAAGCCAATGTGGTTCGGCGGATATTTTACTCCATCGAAGAGCTCCTCGAGCTGCATCTCTCCATCCTCGAAGGGATCCAGGATCGCTTCGACACACCGTTCTTCGACAATCTCAAGAAATACGCGCAACGCCCGATCGGGACGTTTCATGCGCTACCGATCGCTCGCGGCAAATCTGTCTTCAGGTCGGACTGGATCCGCGATATGGGCGAATTCTACGGGCTGAACCTGTTCCTGGCCGAGAGCAGCGCGACCACCGGCGGTCTCGACAGTTTGCTGGAGCCGACGGGCACCATCAAGAGAGCGCAAGATAAGGCGGCACGCGCGCTCGGCGCCGATCGCGTGTTCTTCGTGACCAACGGCACCTCGACATCCAACAAGATGGCGGTGCAGGCGCTGCTCGGGCCAGGCGACATCGCGATCGTGGATCGTAACTGCCACAAGTCGCACCATTACGGCATGGTTCTGGCCGGTGCTCAGCCCATCTACGTCGAAGCGTTCCCGATGACCGAATATTCGATGTATGGCGCGGTGCCGCTGAAGACCATCAAGCAGGCCCTGCTGAATGCCAGAGCCGACGGCCGCCTGGACCGCGTCAAGATGCTTGACCTGACCAACTGCACCTTCGACGGCCACATCTACAACACCCGCCGGGTGATGGAGGAATGTCTCGCGATCAAGCCAGATTTGATCTTCCTGTGGGACGAAGCCTGGTTCGGCTTCGCGCGCTTCTCTCCGTTCCTGCGGCGACGGACCGCGATGGGCGCCGCCAACGAGATCGAGACCTGGATGCATGATCCGAAATCGGTCGCGGCTTACGAGAAGCAGCAGGCCGACCTCGGCAAGACCCCCTCGGACGAGGTGCTGCTCAAGACTCGTCTGATCCCGGATCCGCGTCAGATCCGCCTGCGCGTCTACCAGACCAACTCGACCCACAAGTCGATGTCGGCGATCCGGCAGGGCTCGATGCTGTCGGTCAAGGACGTCGAATTCCACACCGTCGAGCAGCAGTTCAAGGAGGCGGTGTTCACGCACGCGTCGACCAGCCCGAACCAGCAGCTCATCGCCAGCCTCGATGTCTCGCGGCGCCAGATGGAGCTTGAGGGCTACGGTCTCGTCGCCAACGCGATCGAAATTGCGTTCGCGATCCGCAAAGCGGTCAACAGCAATCCGCTGATCTCGAAATACTTCCGGATTCTCGGTGCGGACGCGATGGTGCCGGCGCAATATCGCCAGAGCGGCTTCACCGACTATCTCGCAACAGGCATGAACTGGGCGAGCGTCCTGAAGAGCCTGGACGACGACGAGTTCTGCCTCGACCCGACCCGGATGACGTTGGTCTGCGGCACCGCCGGCTACGACGGTACGCAGTTCAAGGGCATCCTGGCCAACGACTACAACATCCAGATCAACAAGACATCGCGCAATTCTGTGTTGTTCCAGTCCAACATCAACAATACCCGCAGCGACGTCGCGCATCTGGTGAGGGTGCTGGCCGAGATCGCGGGAGAGGTCGACCGCGGGTTGGTTCAGGGCGGCGCCAATGCGAAGAAGACCTTCGAGGCGCGCGTCAAGAGCCTGATGACCGATGTGCCCGACTTGCCGAACTTCTCGCAGTTCCACGACAGTTTCCGTGGCGATGCCGGCACCAGGACCAACGAGGGCGACATTCGTAGCGGCTTCTACTCGGCCTATGACGCAGCGGGATGCGAATATATCCGGCTCGGCGATTCCGAGATCGACCGTCGTCTCAAGGCCGGTCCCGACCTCGTCTCCGCCAGTTTCGTGATCCCGTATCCGCCGGGCTTCCCGATCATGGTGCCGGGGCAGGTCATCACCCAGGAAACCATCGACTTCATGCGCAAGCTCGATGTGAAGGAAATCCACGGCTACGACGCCAAGGAAGGGCTGAAGCTCGTACGTGCCGAAGCCCTGGCGAAGATTGGGCGGCCCAAGCCCGGCGCCGCGCCGAAGCTGAAGGCGGCATCGTAATAAAGGGGACGGATATGCAGAGCTTTTTCACGTTCTTGCAGCAGAACCCGTTTCTGTTGCTGTTCTTCGTCGTTGGGCTCGCCGTCTGGATCGGCCGGGCCAGCATCAAGGGTTACGGCCTCGGCATGGTCGCCGGCGCCATCGTGGTGGGCGCAGCCCTTTCGGTTTGGGCGTCGGTCTACGGCGTGAAGCTTGAGCTGAACGCGTTCGCCAAGAGCCTGTTCTACTATTTGTTCATGTATGGCGTTGGCTTACGTGTGGGACCGTCCTTTATCAACAGCCTGAAGGGCGATGGTCTCAAGTTCTGCATCCTGGCGCTGGTGTCGAGCGTTCTCGGTCTTGCGCTTGTCGTTATGCTTTCGAAGCTCTTTGCGCTGCCGATCGGCGCTGCCGGCGGCATGCTGGCGGGATCGCAGACCATGTCGGCCGCGATTGGCTCGGCTGAGCAGGCCATCACCTCGGGCGTCGTGAAGCTTCCCGAAGGCATGAAGCCCGAAGACGCGTCGGGCATGATCGCGCTGTCCTACGGCATCACTTATATCTGGGGCACCGTTGGCATCATCCTAATCTGCAAATATCTGCCGCGCTGGTGGGGCGTCGACGCCAAGGCCGCAGCCAAGCAGTACGAGCAGGAGTTTGGCGTCAAGGACCTCGAGGGTGGTGGCCTGACCGGTTACCGGCAGTTCGGCCTGCGTGCCTACCGGCTCGATAATCCGGCCCAGGTCGGCATGAGCATTGCCAAATTCCGCGCGATGAATCCCGAATACCGCATCGTCAATGTGGCGCGCCGAGGAGAACCGCTGGGTGCCGACCCCGAACTCGTTCTGCAAAAGGGCGACGTCGTCGCGCTCGGCGGCTCGACCGAGCATCTCACCGACAAGATGGGCCTGCTCGGTCCGGAGGTTGCCGACGCCAAGGCACTCGGTATTCCCATGGATCAGGCGGACATCCTCGTCACCAACAAGGAGATGGCCGGACGGACCTTTGAATCCTTCCGCGATACGGCCATCGCCGGCCAGCTGCAGGTCACCAAGGTGGAACGTGGCGGCGTGCAGATTCCGGCCGGTCTCAAGACCGAGTTGCAGCGGATGGACATCGTCTCGGTGGTCGGCATCAAGTCGGCTGTCAACGAGCTCGGCGACATGTGGGGACGCATTGCGCGGACCAACACCTCGACCGATCTGTTGACGCTCGCCTCAGGCATGATCATCGGCTTCCTGATCGGCATGATCGAATTTCCGGCCTTCGGCGCCAAGATCGGCCTCGGCAATGCTGGCGGTCTGTTGCTGTCCGGCGTGATCGTCTCATCGCTGGTCTCGCGACTGCGCTTCTTCGGCAATACGCCGAACGCGGCGCGCAACGTGCTGGAGGATCTCGGCCTCGTGGTCTTCGTCGCCATCGTCGGCATCAATGCCGGCGCCGGGTTGTTGGCGCAGCTCACGGGTGCGGTCGCGTTGAAGATCTTCATCGCCGGCTTCATTGCCTGCACGATTCCGCCGTTCATCGTCTGGGCGATCGGCTTCCACGTCTTCAAGATCAACCCGGCCGTGTTGATGGGCGGCGTTGCCGGTGCGCGATCTCACTCCGGGCCGTGCCGTGAGGCCGCGGTGGAAATCCAGAGCTCCGTGCCCTGGATTGGGTTCCCGGTCGGGTACGCGGTGTCCGGCATTCTGCTCACCGTGTTCGGCTACTTCGCAATGATCCTGGCTCAATAGCTCGGCGTCACAACCAGAGGAAATAAGACTCATGAGAAAAGTCGCTATCTATGCCGCCCTGGTCGCTTCGCTGGCAGGCGTCGCCGGCTTCAGCACGCCGTCGCGGGCAGAGACCGGCCAGGTCGCCGTTGTCTTCACCAAGGGCGGTTTCATCGTTGGCGTCGGTGGCGGCGAGGGCGTTCTGCTGTATCGCGGCCACAAATATCCCTTCACCGTCTCGGGTATGAGCGTCGGCTTCACGATCGGCGCTTCGACCACCAAGCTGGTCGGTCGCGCCCTCAACCTGAGGGGGCCGGAGTCGATCGAAGGCTCCTACGCTGTCGGCGGTGCGGGCGGTGCTATCGCTGCCGGCGCAGGTGCCGTTCAGCTCCAAAACGGCAACGGCGTGATTCTGCAGCTTAGCGGACCGAAGGTCGGTGCGGAGCTGTCGGCCGCTGTGGGGGGCGTGACGATAGCTTTGAAGCGGTAGAGCGGCACTCGCGCCGCTCTAGCTGAATGACGGCTGCTTCTCTCATGCACGTAAGTCAGGGAAGCGGCGGCAAATCAGCGCCAGGTTCGGATGCCAGCCGCGTTTCGCGAGGCATCGTCGAAAAGCGGATCACGGTACCCATATCGAGGGAGGACATGCCATGCTTCGTTATCTTCTGGCTCTTGTTGCGGCCGTCGTTCTTCTCACGGCAATGCTCATTCCCGATGATGCCTATGCCCGCCGCGGAGGTGGCGGTGGTGGCTATCGCGGAGGTGGAGGGGGCATGCGCGCCGGAGGTTTTCATGGCGGTGGCTATCGTGGCGGCGCCGTTCACGCGGGGCGGATCCATGGCGGAGGCGGACGCCATTACGCAGGAGGTCCGCGGCCAAGCCATCCCATCGCCGGTCGTCCGGGTCGCCCCGGTTACCCCGTTGCGGGCCGTCCCGGCCGTCCCGTCGCCGGTTATCCCGGAGGCTATCCGCGATATGGCTATCGAGGCGCGGCTTACGGTGCTGCTGCCGTCGGTGCGGCCGCCGCGGGCGCCTACGGATACTACAACAACAACGGTTGTTATCAGGACACGTACGGCAACTGGGTCTGTCCCAACCAGTACCCGTATTGAAAGAATGCGCTGCTGACGGACCCAGCGGACCGTCAGCAGCGCGGTCAAGGATCAGACCGCACCGGCAGTGCGTTCGATCACCTCGTCAATAACGTTCGGCGACGAGGTTCATCCCGCGCAGGACCGCTTGGTCATTGTAGCGTCCTTTGTCGGAGCGCTTCGGCAGCTTCACCTTGTCCTTCTTGATCCGCTTGTGCGGGATAGCCTCCAGGATGTGCGCGATACAGTTCAGCCGCGCCCGCCGCTTGTCGTCGGAGCGAATGATGTACCAAGGCGCCTCCTTCGTGCTCGTCTTCTTGAGCATCAGGTCGCGCGCGCGGGAATAATCATACCAGCGTTTGAAGGATTCGAGGTCCATCGGACTCAGTTTCCATTGCCGCACCGGATCGTCGATGCGGGCGTTGAAGCGGCGCTCCTGCTCCTCCATCCCGACCTCGAGCCAGATCTTGATCAGGATGATGCCGCCGTCGATGGCGTACTTTTCCATCTGCGGGCAGAGCGACAGGAAACGATCGTGCTCGGCGGGCGAGCAGAATCCCATGACATATTCGACGCCGGCGCGATTGTACCAGCTCCGGTCGAAGATCACGATTTCGCCCCCGGCCGGAAACTGCTTCATGTAGCGCTGGAAGAAAAGCTGCGTCTTTTCGCGATCCGATGGCGCAGGCAGCGCCACTACCCGGAATACGCGCGGGCTGACCTTTTCGGTGATCGCCTTGATCGTGCCGCCCTTGCCGGCCGCGTCGCGGCCTTCGAACAGGACGATGACCCGAAGCTTGTTTTCCTTCACATAATCCTGGAGATGGCAAAGCTCGATCTGGAGCTTTTCGAGCTCCTTCTCGTAGTCCTTGCGCTTCATCCGCTCTGAGGCTTCGTCCTTTGCCATGCCGCTCCGCCTTCTCTTAACTCGGCCGAAACGTGATCAGTCGCCCCAGGAAATGATGACGCCGATGTCGCCGGGCACGCCGCCAGGAAAATCGATGACCTGATAGCCGATGCGATAGCCGCGAGGCTTGAGGTATTCGGTCCAGAGTTCGAAGATCTCTTTTGGAATTCCGGTCAGCGTTTTCTCCCAGCCCGCCTCCATCTGGTTGATTGCGCGGCCCTTGTCGGTGCACAGGGTGTTCGGGAAGCGATAGACCTGCACTTCGGTCAGGCCGTTGCGAACCGCGCGCTGGATGATGGTCGAGGCGAGCTTGATTTTCTCCTCCTCGGATTTGCCGGACGGTCTGCTCAGCCGTTCGATCAGAGCGCGTTTCTCGGCTTCGGCCGCGGCGGCGAGGCGAACATATTCCTCGGCCTTTCTGGCTTCCTCGAGCGCAGCTTCCTTGCGAATTTGCAGTGCGTTGGGAATGAGCTCATCGATGCCGGGCATGATTGGGGCGTTCCTGGCTTGCTGTGGGGTCGGCGTCAGGGCTAAGCTAGGTTTCGCGCCGTTCGGACCTTTGATTCATATCAAGCAATTTTCCCACCTGCGCGGCCACGGTAACGAGCCGGCGCGCAGACCGCCCTGATCCCTTCCGTGGAGGCGACCATTGAGCGAGCAACTTCATCCGATGGCCCCGCATCATCTGCCGTTCTATCTCGCGCCGGGAAGCGGCACGGACGTGCTGATGGTGGTGATGGGGATCTTCCTGATCGGCACCGTACTCTGGGTTGGCACGCTCTATTGGAAGCTGCACAGCCTGCCCGAACGGATGGCGCACAAGTCACAGAAGCTGCAGTTCGAGATCGTGGCCGTGCTGGGCATCATCTCGCTCTTTACGCACATGCACATTTTCTGGGTGGCCGGCCTTCTGCTCGCGATGATCGACTTGCCAGATTTCGGCACGCCGCTGCGGAGTATCGCAGGCTCGGTTGAGAGGATCGCTGACGCCGCGCCCGGCGAGGGTCGCGAGCCAGAACTCCCCAGCTTGCCGCCGGTCGAGAAGCCGATCGTCAAGGGGAAGGAGCACAGCCATGTTTGAGCTCATGTTCTGCTCCATCCTGACCATCCTGCCGGACTACCTCTACCGACGTTATGCCCAAGGCAAACGGTTCGGCAAGGAAATCACCTTCTTTTCCATCTGGTACGAATTGCGATGGGGTATCACCGGCTGCTTGATGCTGACGATTTCGCTGATCACGATGATCTTCTACTTTCACCCGTCAACGACCTCGGCCGCGCTCTATTTTCGGACGGTCCCCATCCTTCCTGAAGGCTCCGGCCGCGTCGCGGAAGTCAATGTCGGCTACAGCGAGGCAGTGAAGAAAGGCGACGTGCTGTTCAGGTTGGACAGTTCGAAGCAGAAGGCCGCCTTGGAGACGGCCACGCGCAAGATCGCCGAGGTCGACGCCGCGATGACAAGCGCCGAAAACGACGTGGTCAAGGCCGAAGCGCAGATCCAGGAAGCCAAGGCCAGCCTTCAGCAGGCCAAGGACGAGCTGGACGTCAAGACGGAGCTGCAGCGCCGCAATCCCGGTATCGTCCCGCAACGCGATATCGAGAAATTACAGGTCGTGGTCAACCAGCGGCAGGCTGGTGTGGACTCGGCCACCGCGTCCAAGACGTCGGCGATGTTGCGGCTTTCAACGCTGTTGCCGGCTGAAAAAGCGAGCGGCCAGGCGGCGTTGGCTGAAGCGCAGGTCGATCTCGACAAGACCTTCGTTCGCGCCGGCGTCGACGGTCGGGTCGAGCAGTTCCTCGTTCGGACGGGCGATCTCGTTGCCCAGATCATGCGACCCGCCGGCGTGTTGATACCGGCGGATGCCGGCAGGGGTAGGCTGCAGGCCGGGTTTGGACAGATTGAAGCGGGGGTGGTGAAGGTAGGGATGGTCGCAGAAGCGACCTGCATCTCCAAGCCATGGGTGATCATTCCGCTCCTTGTCACCGATGTGCAGGATTACATCGCCGCCGGCCAGGTGCAGGCTGGCCAGGAATTGATTGAAGCTCAGAATGCACGTAAGCCGGGTTCGATACTCGCCTTCCTGGAGCCGCTGTACAAGGGCGGCCTCGACGGCGTGACGCCGGGCAGCAGTTGCATCGTCAATGCCTACACCAGCAATCACGAGGAGATCTCGGCCAAGGAGACCGGTACAGGCCGGGCAATTGCCTTGCACGTCGTCGATGGTGTCGGACTCGTGCACGCCATGCTCTTGCGAATTCAGGCGCTGCTGCTGCCGATCAAGACGCTGGTGCTCAGCGGGCACTGACCGGCATCGCTTTGGCTTGAATCGCATTTCGGTTCAGCGATGCGCCTCAGTTGAGCCGGTCTGGCGTCATGAGCCAGTCCGACCAGTCAGCGCATATTCACTGTGAGCGCCACATGGTCCCCGCAAAAATGCCGATCTGGCTTCGTTCCTTCATTGTCGCCAGCGCTGTCGTGCTCGTGCTTGGAGCTGGCCTGTTCGGCTACCGGTGGTATTCTCGCCCCACGACGCTGACCATCGCCGTCGGATCGCTGGACGGTGAGGCCGCGCGTCTGGTCTCGGCACTGGCGAGCCGGCTTGCCGTGGTGAACGCCCCGGTCCGGCTCAGACTGGTGGAAACGACCAACGCGGTTGATGCTGCCGAGCAGTTTGCGGCGGAAAAGGTCGAGCTTGCTGTCGTCCGGGGCGACGTCGGCGACCTATCGCAGGCGCAGGCTATCGTGGTTCTCGCCCACGCCGTTGTCCTGCTGGTTGCGCCGCCGGGCTCCTCCATTACCGAAATCGCTGGTCTGAAGCGCACCAGCGTCGGCGTGATCGGCGGCGAGATGAATCGCAAGCTCATCGACGTTCTGAGCGACGAATACGGTCTGGGACGTGCCAATGTGACGTTCCGCAATCTCCAGCCGGCCGATGCGCGGCGTGCACTTGATGCGAAGGAGGTGCGGGCGATCCTGGTCGTCGTTCCTCTTGCCGAAAAATATCTTGCTCTGTTACGCGGCCTTTTTCTGCAGACGCCCAAGACCGCGCCGGTTCTGCTTCCGATCGATGCGGCCGGTGCCATCGCGGAGAAGCAGCGCGCCTATGAAAGCTTCGATGTCCCGAAGGGCACGCTGCGCGGTTCGCCGCCTATCCCGAGCGAGGATCTGACCACGTTGCGGGTCTCTTTCTACGTGGTCGCGCGAAAGCAGCTCAGCGCTGAGGTGGCCGGCAGCCTCGCCGACGCCCTGATGAAGGCACGCAGGGATCTGCTGGGGGAATTGCCGATACTCTCTCAAATGACCGCGCCGAGCACGGATTCGGACGCCTTCCTCCCGGTTCATCCTGGCGCCGCAGCATTCTACAACGGAACGCAGCAGAGCTTTCTGGACGAATGGGGAAACATCATCTTTCTCGCGCCCATGATTTTGGGCGGCCTCATCTCGGTGCTGGCCGCGGCCTGGAAATTCCTTCAGGTGCGTGATCCCTCTAAGGATGAACGGGGCCTGGACTCGCTGTATGCGCTGGGCGCGCGGATACGCAGGACGGAGGCGGAGGCCGAACTGTCCGATATCGAGGTCGAGATCGACCGGGTGCTCCAGGGCCAGCGCGCCAAGGCCGCTGCAGGAGACGAGAATGCGCTCGATGTCACGACATTGAATGTCGCTGCGCATCGTCTTCAGAGCCTGATTCACGACCGTCGGATCCTGCTGTCCGCGTACGGACATGAGCAAGCGCTCGGTCAGCCAGTTGACCGCACCTGACGGTGGTCACTTCCAGACCAAGTCGAATCACGGCCGACCCCAAGCTCAGCGACCTTGATCTTGATCAAACCCTCCGGCCGCCAACCCCGTTTCCTTCAGCAATCGCGTCATGCGAAAGGTGCGGGACATCAGGGGGATAGCGGACGGGCAATGAAGCGCCGTGAGTTCATGGCCTTGATCGGGGCTGCAGTTGCTTGTCCGGTTTTCGCGCGCGCTCAGGATGGGGCACCGCGGCCGATGCCGTCGGTCGGCGTGCTGACTGGCAATTTGGTGGGCGATGGCGGCGCACAGATGCGCGTCAATGCCTTTCAGCAGGGTCTCGCCGACCTCGGCTGGATCGCCAATCAGAACTACCGACTCGATGTGCGCTGGCCGGGCTCCAATCCGACATGGCAGGAACGTGAAGCTCGCGAACTTGTTGCCACCGGACCCGACGTGCTGTTTGCGACCAGCACGGCGACGACACGGGCGCTGCGGGCTGCAACGCAGATCATTCCGATCATCTTTGTCGGGCTCTCGGATCCGGTCGGGACAGGCCTCGTCGTCGATCTGGCAAGGCCGACCAGCAATCTTACCGGCTTCTCGCTTTACGAGCATGCTATGAGCGGGAAATGGCTGAGCTTGTTAAAGGACTTGGTACCCAGCATGAGCAGTGCGATGCTTCTGTACAATCCCGAGACCGCACCATACGCGCCGCTTTATCTTCAGGCCGCACACCAGGTGGAAAATCGCCTCCGCATGACGGTTACCGGCGCCTCCGTCCGCAGCGGCGCCGAGATCGCGGGGGTCATCGAGACGGCGGCGCGGAATGGTAGCGGGCTCGTCGTGCTGCCGGATGGCGGTTTCTTCAGTACTCAGAGCGCAATGGGAATCCCGTTGCTGATCCAGCGCCGCGTGCCGGCGATCTTCGCCGTCCGCTTCTATGCTGTGAATGGCGGGCTGATGTCTTATGGCGCCGACCTGACGCAGCAGTTTCGCGATGGCGCTGGCTATGTGGCTCGCATCCTTCGCGGTGCCGAGGTCCGCAGTCTTCCGGTGCAATTCGCCACGAGGTTCGATCTCGTCATCAACATGAGAGCCGTTCACGCCCTCGGACTGGCAATCCCGGAGCGATTGCTCATGGAGGCTGAGCTGATCGACTAGCTTGCTCGGGCGTGGCGGGGGATGAGGCAGCGTTTCGTTGATCTCGATCAACAAACGCCAGCTCTCGGGTTTGATGATCGCCGGACATGTGTATGGAGGATCTGATGTTTTGCTGCGGCAGGACCTTGATGGCGCTTGCGCTCGTGATCGCGATTCCGCTGGCGGCGGCGGCGCAGACCGCAGAGAAGGCGCCGGCCTCCAGCCCACCGCAGGCAAATCCCCCCGCGCAAGCCGCAGAGCTTCTGAAACCGGAGCAGCTCGAAGCTCTGGTCGCGCCGATTGCGCTCTATACCGACGAGTTGCTTGCCAACGTGCTGGCGGCTTCCACCTATCCTCTGGAAGTCGTTCAGGCCGATCGCTGGCTGAAAGAGCGCAAGACTCTGAAGGGTGATGCCCTGAAGACAGAAGTCGAGAAGCAGCCGTGGGATGACAGCATCAAGGCACTGGCTTCGACCGCCGAGGTCCTGACCATGATGAGCGACAAGCTCGACTGGACCAAGGCGCTGGGCGACGCCGTGCTGGCACAGCAGCCGGATGTGATGGATGCGGTCCAGCGGCTGCGGACCAAGGCTTATGACAACAAAAAGCTGGTGACCACCAAGCAGCAGAAGGTGAGCGTCAAGACCGAGGAAAGCAGGCAGGTGGTCGTGATCGAGCCGGCGGTTCCCGATACGATGTACGTGCCGTACTACGAGCCTGCGACGGTCTACGGCGCGTGGCCCTACAACGAGTATCCACCATATTACTTCGGCTACCCATCCTACATCGGCGCAGGCGTCGTCGCGGCGGGTCTCGCCTTCGGCACGGCTTGGGCCATCGGTCGCTGGGGCAATTATTGGGGCGGCGGCTGCAACTGGGGCAACCGCAACGTCTATATCAATCACCGGACCACGAACATCGGAAATGGCTGGCAGCACAATCCCTCGCATCGCCAAGGGGTACGCTACAACAACGCCAACGTTCAGCAGCGCTTCGGCAATAGCAATCTGAAGGCCGGCGCCGCCGACCGGATGGATTTCCGCGGCCGCGACGGACAGCAGAAGCCGGGACAGGATCGGCCTGGTGGCGCAGATCGCGCCGGTGACCGTGCGGGAGATCGCGCTGGCGACCGAGGTGGCGACCGTCAAGGCGCCGGGGATCGCGCCAAGGCGGGAGGCGATCGCGCCAAAGGTGGCGGCGATCGCGCGGGCAAGGCGGGTGGTGCCAAAAACGCGGGCGCCAAGAACGCCGGGACCAAGGGGGGCGGCGGTGCCAAGGCCGCGAACCGAGCTGGCGGCAGCCCACGCGGCGGGAGTGCGCTGAACGTATCGTCTGGCCGCTCGGCGGCCGCAGCATCGGCCCGCGGTCACGCCAGCATGGCGAGCATGGGACCGCGTGGCGGCGGTGGCGGCGCGAGCTTCGCCGGTCGTGGTGGCGGCGGTGGCGGATTCCAGGGCGGTGGTGGCGGCGGCCGGGGCGGTGGCGGCGGCGGGCGCCGCTCCGACATCGTGCTCAAGCACGATGTCGTTTTGCTCGGCTATCTCGCCAACGGGCTTGGTTACTACCGCTTCAGCTATATTGGCAGCGACAAGGCCTATGTCGGGGTCATTGCGCAGGAAGTCGAAGAGGTGAAGCCAGAAGCCGTTACCCGCGGAGCCGATGGTTATCTCCGGGTCTATTACGAGAAGCTCGGTCTAAAATTCCGTACGTATCGGGATTGGCTCGCCGGCGGCGCAACGATTCCTGCGGAGGTGATGCCATGATGAGCTTTAAGTCGCTTCATCGCGTCGCGCTGCCGGCCATCATGGCGCTGGCGCTCATGAGTTCGCCATCCCGGGCGCAGCAATCTTACCCGACACCGGAGGATGCAGCGGCGGCGCTCGCTGCCGCCGTCAAAAGCGGGCCCGACCGGGCCATCCTGAAAGTCCTCGGCAGCGCTGCCGAGGACATCGTCTCGTCCGGCGACGAAGTCGCCGATGCCGATATCCGGCAACGCTTCACCTCGATGTATGAGGCCAAGCATTCGATCAAGGCGGAGGGCAACAAGAAGGCGACGCTGGTGCTGGGCCCGGACGACTTCCCATTCCCGATCCCGCTCGTCAACACCAGGACCGGCTGGGAATTCGATACCGCCGAAGGCCGCATTGAGGTGCTGTATCGCCGCATCGGCCGCAATGAACTCGACGCGATCCAGACCAGTCTCGCCTTTGTCGATGCCGAGAACGAATACGCCGACAAGGATCGCGGTGAGGGTATTGGCGTGTACGCGCAGCGCATCGTCAGCAGTGCCGGCAAGAAGGATGGACTGTTCTGGCGCGACGACAACGACCAGAGCCCGCTCGGTGCATTGGCGGCGCAGGCTTCGGCCGAAGGCTACAAGCCCGAGGAGGGTGCGGCGCCCTATCACGGCTATTATTTCCGGATCCTGAAGGGGCAGGGGTCGAACGCGCCAGGTGGCGCGCTCAACTATGTGGTCAAGGGCAAGATGATCGGAGGTTTTGCGCTGGCCGCCTGGCCCGCCGAGTACGGCAATTCCGGCGTCATGACCTTCCTGGTCAACCATGCGGGCGTTGTCTACCAGAAGGATCTCGGGCCTCGGACCGAGGTTCTCGTTTCCCGCATGACTGCATTCGATCCGGACCAGACTTGGAAGAAGGTCGATGGTGCAAAGCCCTGAGCGACGTACGCAGATAGTGCGTCTGGCACCGTCGTATCGGTCGCCAACCTCAGCACGATCATGATCTCTATGAAGTGAGCGAAATGCGGAACGGTCGTGACGGTCCCGGACCATCATCGCGCCGAAGCGGGAGCGGAGATTGGAATTTCCAGCTCGAAAATGGAGCCCTTGACGTCCGATTTGATCAGCCTCAGCTTTCCTCCACACCTTGCGGCCAAATTGCAGGAGATAGCCAGCCCCAATCCCATACCGCCTTGTTTCGTCGTGAAGAACGGATCGAAGATGCGCTCTTGATCACGTGGCGAAATGCCGGTGCCCGAATCTTCAATGGACAAATGGACCGTAGTGCCTCCATCAAGACGGGTTTTCATACGCAGCTCTCGTTGATCGGCGGGGACAGAGCTCATTGCGTCAATCGCGTTCTTGCAGAGGTTCAGGAGAATCTGCTGGAGCTCAGTGCCGTCCAGGACGACTGGAGGAATGTTGCCCTGAAACTCCGTCGTTACTGATACGCCATTGGCCAGGAGATCGTGTCTCAGCAGCCTGCGCGCTAGCTCGGCGACATCCTCGACGTTTGCCGAAGCGCCGCCGTGCGCCGTTTTGATCGTCATCTCGCGAATGCTCGATATGATGTCTGCGGCCCGGCTGCCATCGGCTTCGATGTCACAGAGGATGTTCTCGAGTTCCTCCAGTTCAGGCGAGGTCGCTCGGAGGTGACTGAGCCCTGTCGCAGCATTGAGAGAGATGGCCCCCAACGGCGATCTCAGCTCATGGGCGATCGCACCAGTGACCGCGTCGATGCTGAGAAGCCGGTTCGCTCGTTCGCGTCGCTGCAGGGCGATGACGCTGGCGAGGCGCGAATAGATAAACATCGTTTCGATGAGCAATATGGTCAGCAACATGCAGCTGCCGACCAGAACGAAACCGCGTGCTGCGTACCAACCCACGGTGAATCGAACCGAGCTGCCGATGATCGCCACCAGGAAATTGGGCAGGTAGGCGAGCAAAGTCACCATCAACCAAAGGTCAAGAATGGTGCGCATGCGCGCAAACAGGACGGTGAGAGCAGTCACATTCCAAAGCAAAAGTATCAGGTTGACCTGATTACCGAGAGGCGTCTGATGCCAGACGTCATTCACGTAGAAGCTCGGGAGAAACTCGGCTTTCGCGGTCACCATCCACGTCAGTCCCGCCACCGTGGCGGCGATGCAGCCGAATGCTAACACGATCGCGGCTATCGCAGGTCTGCCTGGTCTGCCGGCGGTGGAACGATCCTTTGTGAATCCGTACACTAGGATCGCTGCGGGAAAAGCCGTGTGCCAAAGCACGTAAAGCCAAGCGGGGCTGTTCAGTCCGTCCCCAATGAGACCCGCGGGAGCGTATCCGTTCGGAAAGGCGAGCGTTTGCAAGAATGCGAACGATCCGCTGAAAACGTATCCGCTTGCGAGTGCAAGAAGTGCCCGCTGAGGCTGGATCGAAAATTGAGCAAACAGCAGGGCTGCCGTGATGAATTCGGCCAGGGCCAACGCGGTCTGCAAGACTGGAACGAAACCATTGATCTGGCCCAATTGGATCCGGGCGAACGGCGCGATGACCGCTGCAAGGACGATGAGCGAGACGGCGACACCCACGGCCCAGGCCTTTTGGCGGGGGGTTGCGGGGATGTTCGCGATGACCAATGGGAATTCTTGCTCATCATCGTAAGCGGGCTCGGCGGCTGCGTTGGCCAATCGCTCGCTCGCTAGCGCAATGCCCGGCCCTGATGCTGTCGCACCGCCGCCAAGTCCCATGAACTTGCGCTGGCTCATGCCGCCTCCGGAGCACCGCGAGACACATCCTACTCGTCTAAACGCCCTCAGTGAAGCGCCTGATTGAGAGCTGGATATAGACTGGGGGCTCCCGCCAATGGTGCGGATGGTGTGCTCCCGATGGACACGCTCCGCGTACGTCGCCAAGAGTGACTCGGATTCCATGCCATGGGGCCCTCCAGTATGAGGCTGCGCATTAAACTAAAGCCGCGGGACTCGTCGAGCGAAACACCCGCCAGCGCCGTCAACCCCTCTTTGCAAAAATATTCCACTTTACCGAAATTCGGTTTTGACGTATGTATCGGCCATCCCGGCTCATCCTTGAGGGGCGATCTTGTGGTCGTCATGTTCGCGAGCCGGGCTTGCGGTGGACGCGGCAGCGTTCGGGTGCGAGTGGCCA